>JBEKJO010000004.1:0-79466 GCA_050011195.1 Verrucomicrobiota bacterium
ACGCCCCCCCTTTCTCCCCGCCCGCACTCTGCCCTCCCGCCCCTCCTTACCCCTCCCCGTCCATTCCCCGCCCTCGCCCCGTCCCCACACTGCCTGTACAAGGGAAATCCCCATTTTACCCGCTCCCACCGCCCCTTTGCGCGCGGTGCCCCTGTGCCGTTCACCTTTCACGTTTCACGTTTCACGTTTCACGTTTCACGTCTCACGCCTCACGTTTCACGTTTCACGTTTCACCCCTCACGTTTCACTGGCTCTCACCGCCCCTGGGCGCGCAACCACCCCCTGCCGCTCCCCCAAACCATCCCGTTACTTCCCGCCGGCGCGCGCCCCCCCCCGCCGTAGTTTAGCCACGGGTGAGCGATACTTGAGAAGCGAGGGCGGCCCCCTTCCGGTTTCACGCATCACGCATCACGCATCACGCCTCCCCCCCCGCCTTTCCGGGGGCAAGCCCCCACTCCTTGGGGGCAGTGTCAGGATGCGCCCGGGGGAGACTTTCGCCTTGCTTCTGCCGCGCCCCAGCCGAATCCTCTGCGGATGGAACAACCAGACCAGCTTCGCGAGTTGTTCCGGATGCAGAGAGCGCTGAACGAGCGCATCGGCGTCCGGACCGAAGGCATGAGCGCCGAGGATAAAACCAAATGGCTGCTCAACTATTGCCGCGCGATGTCCCAGGAAATCGCCGAACTGACCGACAGCGTGCCCTGGAAATGGTGGGCCAAGTATCAGAAGTTTGACGAGCAGAACGCCCGGGTCGAGGTGGTGGACCTGTTCCATTTCCTCATCAGCCTGGCGCAGGTGCTGGGCCTGAGCGCGGACGATGTGTTCCATGCCTACGTCCGCAAGAATGAAGTTAACTTCAAGCGGCAGGAAACCGGCTACACCGTGAAGGACGAGCACGATTCCAAACATATTTGAGACAGCCGAACCTGCGCGCAGGAGCAGCCCGGCGAACCAAAGTTGCGCGTCAACATCCCTGGTCTATGAGAGCTATGAGAGCACCTGTCCCCGAAGTTCAGGCCGAGCCCCGCGTCCGCGTCCCCACGCGCTGGCGCAAGGAGGTCGAGCGCATACTCATCACTGACGGCCAAATCGCGCGGCGCATCCGGGGAATGTCCCGCGACATTGTGCGTGATTTTGCCGGGCGTGAGACGGTGGTGGTCTCGCTGCTCAACGGGACCGTGATGTTTCTGGCCGATCTGATTCGGAACCTCTCGCTCCCCTTGCGGCTGGATTTCATCGGCGTCTCCAGCTACGGCGCGGGCACCGAATCGGGCGACCTCGTGTTCACCAAGGAACTGCGGTTGGACGTGCGCGGGCGCGATGTGCTACTGGTGGATGATATTCTCGACACGGGCAAAACGCTCTATCGTGTGCTGGGCAAGCTCCGCGCGCTTAAACCGCGGCGGATCAAGACGTGCGTGCTGTTGAACAAAGCGGCGCGGCGCGTCGAGGCGGTGGAAGCGGACTATGTGGGGTTTGAAATCCCGGACCTCTTCGTCGTGGGCTACGGACTGGACTTCGCGGAGCGGTATCGCAACCTGCCGTTTGTTGGGGTGTTGCATCCGCACGTTTACAAGAAGGCCTGCCAACAGGCCATTCCCGCCAGGCCCCGAAAAGCCGGCAGGCGGCGCGGCGGTTGACTTCCAGCTCCGAATTCGGAGGGTGTTTCAGTATGCGCGTGACGGTGTGCTTCTATTCCTATCTCAAAGACCTGACCGGCTGCGCCAAGACCACCGAAGAGCTGGCCGACGGCAGCACGCTCGACGACCTGTTCAGGGGACTGGTTGTGCGTTTCCCCAGACTGGGCGCGATGCAGAAAGCAGCGTTGATGGCGGTCGGGGTCGAGTACCAGAGCCGCACCTGCGTTTTGAGGGAGGGCGATGAAGTCTCCCTGTTTCCACCGGTGCAAGGGGGGTAGTTCGTGCGCGTAATGAAAAGGCAACTTACTCTCACCCCGGAACCGATTAACGAAGCCGCCCTGCTCGCGCAGCGAGTGATGTCGCACGGGATGGGCGCGGTGGTTTGCTTCCTGGGGGTCGTGCGCGGGACCGAAGGGAATGCGAACATCAGCGCTCTCGAATACGAAGTGTTCCAGCGCATGGCTGAGCATCAGATCAACTTGCTCTTCGACGAGATGGCCCAGCGCTGGCCGATTGAATCTGTGCGTCTGGTGCACCGCGTGGGACTGGTAAAAGTGAATGAGCCCTCGCTGTGGGTCGAGGTCGTTGCCCCGCATCGGGGCGAGGCCTTCGCCGCCTGCCAATGGCTGATTGACGAAATGAAGCGCGTCGTGCCCATTTGGAAGCAACCGGTGATGATCGACCATTGACCGGTGTGGCCAATCTCAACACTTGATAATAAAGATGGTGGGCGCTGAGGGACTCGAACCCCCGACCTACTCGGTGTAAACGAGACGCGCTAACCACTGCGCCAAGCGCCCTAAACCACTCATTGTCAAGCACTTACAACAATGCTTGAAAAGCTATTCTCCTGTCGCCCCCCGTTTGTCCCCCCGATGCTGGAGAACGTCCGCGAGCGACTCCTGTTCTTCTACGGCCAGGCCGGCGGCGGAATCCAAAACCTGCGCAAACTTTGTCATGGCTGGAACCTAGCATCTGGCCGGATTTTAGGAAACTATGTTTTTCTTCACACCCATTCAGCGGACAGTTGAAACGCCGCACAGGTACTGAGAGACTGGGTGAGCGTATCATCATGCATATACCGGATGGGTTCATTGATGGGAAGACCGCCGCTACTACCGCGCTGCTTTCGGCAGCGGGGGTGGGGCTGGCGCTGCGGCAGGTTCGGCGGCGGCTCGCGCCCCGGCGTGTGCCGTTGCTGGGGCTGGCGGCGGCGTTCCTGTTTGCGGCGCAGATGGTCAACTTCCCCGTCGCCGGTGGAACGTCGGGGCATCTGGTGGGGGGGGTGCTGGCGGCGGCCTTGCTGGGCCCCAGCGCGGCGATTGTCGTGCTGACGACGGTGTTGATCGTGCAGTGCTTCCTGTTCGCGGACGGCGGGGTGCTGGCGCTGGGGGCGAACATTTTCAACATGGCCATCGTCGGCGCGGCGGGCGGCTACGCCATTTACCGCGTAGTGTGCCGCGCACTGCCGGGCAGGCGCGGACAGGTGGCGGCGGTGGCGTTCGCTGGTTGGTGTTCGACGGTGCTGGCGTCGGTCTGTTGCGCGGGTCAACTTGCGTGGTCGGGGACGGTCGCCTGGCCGGTGGCGTTTACGGCGATGACGAGTGTGCATATAGCGATTGGCGTCGGCGAAGGGCTGATCAGCGCGCTGGTGTTTTTGGCGATCCAACGCGTGCGGCCCGACCTGACCAGTGAAGTGAGCGGGGCCGAGCCGCCTCGGCCCTGGGGCGAGTTGGCGCGCTATGGTTTGCTGGCGGCGCTGGGAGTTGCGATTTTCGTGGCCCCCTTCGCCTGCCCGTGGCCGGATGGGCTGGAGTCGGTGGCGGCGAAGCTTGGCTTTGAGCACAAGGCCGCTCGGCCGGTGGTGCCGGCGCCCGCGCCCGGCTACCAGGTGCCGGGAGTACACTGGGCGGCGGGGGCGACCGCCCTGGCCGGGGCGGCGGGAGCCGTGATCGCCTTTGGACTGTCGCTGTTGCTGGCGCGGTCACTGGTGCGTGAGGGCGAGGGGAAGAGTAGTTCGTGAGGCGGGCGGGGGTTATGATTTACGATTTACGATTTACGATTTACGCGTGCAAGGACCGCGGGCGCGTAAATCGAAAGTCATAAGTGGAGCGGGCCATGATTGACGACTGGGTAGGCCATTATCACCAGCACCGGGACAGCGTGGTGTCGCGCTTGCCTGCCGCGCTCAAGCTGGGGGTGGCGCTGGCCATGATTATCGGCACCGTGCTGGCGCCGCCCGGGGCGGTTGACTGGTTCATCGGGATGGCGGTGTTGCTGGTGGTGGCTGTGGCGCTGGGTCGTCTTCCGTTGCTGTTCCTGTTGAAGCGATTGGCGTGGCTGTCGCCGTTTATCATGAGCGTGGCATTGGTCAATGCGCTGCAACCGGCGGCGCGAGGGAGCTGGCGGGCCGTGGCGGCCAAGAGCACGATTTGCCTGCTGACGATCATCGTGGTGTCGAACACCACGCCCTTCAGCAGGATTCTGCGCGTGTTGAAATCGGCGCGCGTGCCGGGACTGCTGATTACGACCGTCGCGCTCATGCATCGCTACCTATTCGTGCTGGTGGAGGAGGCGGAGCGGATGCGCCGGGCGCGCGCCAGCCGAACTTTCACGCGCCAGCGCCGGGCGCGCTGGCGGGCATTGTCCACCGTGGTGGGCCAGCTCTTCGTTCGGGCCTCGGAACGGGCGGAACGCATTTACGACGCGATGTGCGCGCGGGGTTGGAAATGAACGCCGCCATCCAAGTCACCCATCTCAGTTTCCGTTACCACGACGGCACGGAGGCGTTGCGCGGCGTGAGTTTCGGTGTGGCGCCGGGTGAGTGCGTGGGGTTGCTGGGGCCTAACGGTTCGGGCAAATCGACGGTGCTGCTGCACCTCAACGGGCTTCTGCCGGAGAAACTCGGCTGGAACGGGGCGGTGCAAATTCTGGGCAAGGCCATCACGCCGGACAACATTGAAACCGTGCGCCGGCAGGTGGGGCTGGTGTTCCAGGACCCGGACGATCAACTGTTCTGCCCGAGTGTGGAGGAGGACGTGGCGTTCGGCCCCCAACAATTGGGACTCGGGGAGGCCGAGGTGAAGGCGCGGGTGCACAAGGCCCTGGCGCAGGCCGGGCTGGCGGGTTTTGGTCACCGCGCCACGCATCACTTGAGTCACGGGGAGAAACGCCGCGCCTGTCTGGCGGGGGTGCTGGCGTGCGAGCCGAGCATACTGGCGCTGGATGAGCCGACCAGCGACCTCGACCCGCGCGGTCGGCGGGAGTTCAAGGCGCTCCTGCGGGAGATACCCGCAACCAAACTGATCGCGACGCATGACTTGGAACTGGTCGTCGAGTTGTGTTCGCGGGCCATTGTGCTGGACCACGGAGCGGTGGTGGCGGACGGCCCGGTGACCGATTTGCTCAACAACGAGGAGTTGATGCTGGCGCATGGTCTGGAGCGGCCACACATCCTGAGGCATCGGCATCCGCATGAAGAAGAAGCAACCCGACGAGACAAACCCCAGGCACGGTTTCTGGAGCGCTCAAGCAACGGGTGAAAGTGGTTGCTCATCAGGCGCCAGGCGTGAATCTCGCAGCCGGCTTTTTCGGAGGCCCCGCTCGGGGTGTCCAAGAACAACCGCCGGTTTTTATGGTCGAGGGAGGTCGGCGCGCGAGGGTCGCTGGGGTTCCGCAGAGGATAAATCACTCCCGGATGTGGCACGGGCGTATCCGTGCGCTGCCCTCGAGGGCTTCTCCGTCTCCCGCGACGAAGAAGTGTTGTCCAAAACGTACGCGCGTTTGAAAGGGGGGACACCGCGCCCCACCCCCAACCGGGCGTCTCGGGGACAAGGAAGATCAGGAGCAGGACCTGAGCGGGCTGCAGCCGTGCGGAGACAAGGAAGGTCAGGGCTCGCGGGGACGCTCGCCCTCCCGGGATTGATCGCCCTCCCGGAATTGCTGGCTGGCGCTTGACGAATCACCAGCAAAGCGGACCCTGTTAACCATGCGACGTTGCTTCTCATTCCCGCTCAGCTTTCCGGCCCTGGTTCCGATCCTCGTGGTCTCCGGGTGGCTTGCCCCCAGGCCCGAGGGCCTTTGCGCCGCGCCTGCTGACGCTCTGGCGGAGTATGTGCAACACGCGGACGACTCGTTCACGTGGAAGCTAACGGAGCAGCGGCAAGTCCAGGGCGTCACCGCGATTCGCCTGGAGTGCACCTCGCAGACTTGGCGTGGACAGGCCTGGCAACACCAATTGCTCATCGTCCGACCGCCCGAAATCCGCAACCCGGACATTGCCTGCTTCGAGATCGGCGGCGACGGGGAAGTGGATCGAGCCTTCAATTCCTTGCGCACCATCGCCACTCGCGCCGGGGCCGTCGCGGCCTCGATCAACAGGGTCCCCAACCAGCCGCTCTACGGGGGCCGCCGGGAAGATGCGCTCATCGCCTACACGTTCGATCAATACCTCAAGACCGGCGACACCACGTGGCCGCTGCTGTTCCCGATGGTCAAGTCGGCGGTGCGGGGCATGGACGCCGTGCAGGCGCTTGGCCGGAAGGAGTTCAACCAGAATATCGAGCGGTTCGTCGTCTCCGGCGCGTCCAAGCGCGGTTGGACCGCCTGGTTGAGCGCGGCGGTTGATCCCCGCGTGCAGGGTATTGCGCCGCGGGTGATTGACATGCTCAACCTGAAGGCGCAAACGCAGTGGGCGCAGAAAATATATGGCGCCCAGAGCGACCGCATCCGCGTTTACACAGAGCTGCACCTCGTCGAGCGCATGGACGACCCGCGGATGGTCGAGTTGCGCAGTTGGGTGGACCCCTACAGTTATCGCGCCCGCTACAAGATGCCCAAGCTGCTGCTGCTGGGGACCAACGACCCGTTCTGGGTCGTGGACTCACTGCGCCATTACTGGGACGATCTCCCGGAGCCTAAGCTGCTCTTTCAGACCCCGAACGCCGGCCACGACCTCGCCGGCGGCCGCGAAGCCACGCCGGTACTCGCCGCGTTCGTCCAGATGGTAGCCGACCGTCAGGCGTTGCCGCGAATGACCTGGGAATTCAAACAAGCCGGCAGCAACGCGGTTGCCCTGGCCGTCACCCTGAGCCAGCCCGCCAAAGTCTTTCGCCTCTGGACCGCTACCTCTCCGGTCCGCGACTTCCGCAAAGCCCAGTGGTTTAGCGCGAAATTGCCGGCCAACTCCCCCACGAACGTCGTCGGGCGAATCGAAACCCCCGAAACCGGCTTCCGCGCTTACCTCATTGAAGCTGAGCTGACCTCACCCACCGGCCCAGCCTACAAACTCTCCACCGAAGCGCGCGTCACCCCCGATGGACCCCCGGGAGAACGAACCGCTTGGGAGGGCGAGCGGCCAGGGAGGGCGAGCGTCCCCGCGAGCCCTGAATTCAGTCAATAGGGCTATTCGCAGGGAGCGTGGCCATTGAGAAGTTTGAGCTCGCGGGGACGCTCGCCCTCCCGGGAGTCATGGTTTGGCGGACGGATTGGATGAGTCTTGGCGCTGGCGGGCCTGCAAGCGCGCGCGGTAGAGGCTTTCGGTGAAGCCCCCCTGCGTAAGAAACTCTTGTCCAAGCTGCTCGAGGTGGAGGTCCAGCAGGTAACGGGCCTGGTGGATGAGGCAAAGCACCGTATTGGCGGCTATCTCGGCAGGCGCCTGCTCGACATAGGTGGAATACGCCGCATAGGAATTATCTTTGGCGTAGGCCAGATAGCGGACGGTCTGGGCGGTGGGGTCGTCCAGGGACCACGGCTTTAGACCGCGCTGCCGCAGGAAGTCCTCATAGTCGAGCAGCAACTCTTCGAGACTGGCGCGGGCCACGCCCACCAGCTTCAATTCCGACTTCCGGGAAACAGCGCTGACCTGGCTGCCCTCCGCTATGTTTTGCCTGCTGCTGCGCGCGGCCTGCACCATTTGGTCGTGGGTGCGCGAGCGGGGATCAATAAATCGGTTGCAGAACTTGACGGTGGCGTCATAAACCACCTCGGACACCCGGAAGCACTTCAAGTTCCGGTAATTCCCGTGCGGACGGATAAACCCGCGCCGATCATCTGGTTGAGCCGGGTGCGTCATGTCCGCCCCCTGGTTCGGCCTTGCCCGCGGGCCGTGTTCCGGTCTTCTTCAGGCACCCGCCCCTCCAATACGATCATTCCCGAGCTTTCCCACTCGGGCAGTTTTTGTTCCACCGCCCGCCGGATGATCTCGGACGCATTCAGGTTAAACCGCCGTTGCGCCAATTTCAGGCGCCGCTTGGTCTCACGCGGAAACCGCACCGGCACCGGGTCGAGGAAAGTGCTTCTATTCACTGCATAGCGATTGTATAGCAAGCGGATACATTGTCAATGCCTGGGCCGTGCTTTTTCAAATACTTGTTGCCGCCCTTTATACAATGCTATACAATGGCCACGTAAACTGAATGGCCTTGAATGAAGCAATCCCGGTGAGGTTCTCTTCCGACCTCACCGTCCGACTTAAA
Source organism: Verrucomicrobiota bacterium (assembly GCA_050011195.1). Classification (GTDB taxonomy): domain Bacteria; phylum Verrucomicrobiota; class Verrucomicrobiia; order Limisphaerales; family UBA8199; genus PALSA-1440. The sequence goes on from JBEKJO010000004.1 coordinate 8,117, forward strand.
GCGGTCTCCGACCGCTCCGGCGTCGCCGTAGCGCATCTGATCCGCATGGCCACGGAGGACTTTCTGAATCGCGTTGAGCAATCCGGGCGCATCACGATTGATGTCAGCGCCCGCCGCCGGCGCTACCCCAAGCCGGTCCCTGCGCATGTGATGCTGAACGAAGCCAGTTCCCCGCCGACTTCGGCCCCGGCTCCCGGTCGCTCGGCTTCGCCATCGTCCAAACGGTGATTACCCTCGGCGGGGAGAGCTTGGGAGGGCGAGCGTCCCCGCGAGCCGAAATACCTCCGCAAATCAGGGCTCGCGGGGACGCTCGCCCTCCCAGGACGTTACGTCTCGGTGTCAATGCGGTCAATGATCCCGACAATGATCGAGCGGACCGGCGCGTTGGGGTCGGCGACGATCTGCCGGGCGGAGTTGCCTTCGTCAATGACCAGCACGCGTTCGCCGACGCCGGCCTGGACGCCCCCGTCGATGGCGACGAGGTAACCGCCGGGCTTGCCGGACAAGTCCTCTTTCTCCACCACCAGCAGTTTCTTGCCGATATAGAACGGGTGGTTGATCGTTGAGACGATGTCCCCTCTGACGGTGCCGATGATCATGACGGAATATTCAGGTCGTCCACGATGCCGATGATGGTGTGATCCACGGGCACAAACCAGGGGTCGAGCGCCAGCGCGGCTTCGCGCCCGCCTTCAAAATAGATGAACTCGCCGGGGCCGGCGGCGCGGGTGGCGTCGCACGCGACCAGCGGTTCGCCTTTGGGGCTGCCTTGTTTGTCGAGCGGCTGCACCCAAAGCAGGGGGACGCCTTCCAGTCCCTTGTACACGACGCACGGCGTCAGGGTGCCGATGACCTTGCCCAGCAGCATCAGGACACCTCCTCGCCCTCCAGTTCGCGCGGTTTGCTGGCGGCGAACCGCGTGCCGTCGGCGAGGTGCTGCGTCAACGCCTCGTGCGGCTGGCAGATGATGCGGTGCTGGACGTATTCCTTCCGGCCGCGCAGGAACTCGCCGGCCAACTCCATCGCCGCCTCGACTTCCGGCAGTTCGCCGTTAAAGAGGCTGATCGCCTTGCCGGACATCTCGTATTCGGCAATACGCAGTTCCACCAGGCGCACTTTGGTCCCCTTGAGCGCCAGTTCGGCGGCGCGGACGTTGGCGGCGACGGTGTCCGTTTCGAGAATCGCCACCGCGTCCTGTGCGATCGGCACGCGCTGGCCGAGGATGGCGTCGTGGACCTCGCTGTGAACGTCGGGCAGGAACGCATGATCCAGCCGGCTCGACTGGCCCACCTCCAGCGCTTCGTTGAGCGATTCCTCGACCGCGGCGGTCGAGCCGCCGATGATAATCAGGTAACGGCCCCGGCTCACCGTGCCGGACTTGATCATGGCGATGGGCGCCTTCTTCAGCAGCGCATCGGTGCAGTAGATGCCGTCGGCGATGCTGCCAAACTCGATGACCGCTATGGTCGGGTATTTCCTCATCATACGATCCTGAATGCGCCGACCAGCGTGCAGCGGCGCCAGCGCGAAAAGCTTCGCGGCCCCGTCATGCCCTCACCGGTCGGGCTGGCGATGGTGAACGAGGTGTAGCCTTCGCCCTTCCAGCCCAGCCCGGCTAGGGAGGGGCCGTTCTTGACGAAGATGCTGGCGTTGCACTCGCGGGCCATGCGGCTGAGGTTGGACAGGTTCTCCGAGTGCATGACGAAGGTATGCCGGCGCGGATGCTCCAGCGCGATGGCCAAGTCAATGCCCTCGTCGGCGTCTCGCACGCGCGTGACCGGCAGGATCGGCATCATCTGTTCCGTCCACAGCAACGGGTGTTCGTGCTCGACCTCGACGATGCCCAGGCGGACCGAGTCGTCGCAGGGGATGCCCGCTTTCTGGAGGATCACGCTGGCGTTCTTGCCAATGAGCGAGCGGTCAATTTCGGCTTCCTTGCGCGGGCCGTAAGTCTTCTTGAAGATGACCTTCTCCAGCGCCGGCAACTGGTCCTTCCAGACGAGCACCGCGCCGTTGTAGGTCATGGCCTGGATGAGCTTGCCCGCCACGCTGGAGACGACCAGGCACTCCTTCTCGTCCGTGCAGATGATGTTGTTGTCGAACGACGCGCCAAAGACGATGTCGCGCCCGGCCTTGTCAATGTCCGCCGTCTCATCCACCACGACGGGCGGGTTGCCAGGCCCGGCGCAAATGGCGCGCTTGCCACTGGACATCGCCGCTTGCACAACGCCGCCGCCGCCCGTCACCACGACTAAGCGGATGCCGGGATGCTTCATCAATGTCTGCGCGCTCTCGACCGTCGGGTTGGCGATGCACGTGATAAGGTTCCTCGGCCCGCCGGCGGCCACGACGGCCTTGTTGATGAGCGCAACATTGTGGCAGGAGACGCGTCGGGCATTAGGGTGAACGTTGAACACCACCGCGTTGCCGGCGGCGAGCATCGCAATCGTATTGTTGATGACCGTGGAAGTCGGGTTGGTCGTCGGCGTGATGGCGGCGATGACGCCGTAGGGGGCCGGCTCGGTGAGATTGAGACCGTCATCGCCGGTGACCGCCTGCGGCTGCAGGTCTTCGGTGCCTGGCGTCTTCTCGGTGACAAGCTGGTTCTTGAGGACCTTGTCTTCGTAGCGGCCCAGCCCTGTCTCTTCGTGCGCCTCACGGGCCAGGGCGCTGCCGTGCTCGCGCATCGCGTTGCGGATGGCCGCAATGATCGTGTTGCGCTTCTGCAAGCCCATCTCGTCGAACTGGCCGAACGCGGCCCCGGCGGCGCGCACGGCTTCGTCCATGCTGTCGAAGATGCCCAACTCGCCGACCAGGGACGGCCCCACGGGCCGCTCCTCGACGCCTGCGCCGCCGCGGTCCGTCAGGTCCGCCACGATGTGCTGAGCGATAACCTCAATCTCTTGGTCAGTAAGGCTGGACATGATGGCCGGGCACGGTGGGCATAGTTACAAGGCTACGGGTTAGGTGCAGGGAAATCACTCATGCTCTGGTTTCCTCTGGGTCTGTTAACACCAGTGAACTCAAGATGGATTCGTAAATGTGCCGCTTTGACGGCATAGCCTCTTGCGTATCGTTGGCTGTGATGAGAACCAGAACGCTGCCATAACATGCGCCGACAACCAGCCACGAGCGGAACCCTGTGTCAACCGCTTGAAGAAGCTCCGCTTGCAACCCATCCCAATTGTTCTGGCTTGTGGCGCGTAATGAGGAAACCACCTCGTAATTCTTGAAGACGCGCTCCATCAATCCACGCAATGCAAGTGGAGATGCGCGACCACCCTGAAAGGCCGATATCGTCACCTCACCGCTTCCCTCTGGCGGAAGCAGGTTGACGATGTTCTCGTCGCGAGAGACCCTCCAGTCTGAGGGGTGTTGAACCGTATAGAATCCGGCAGGGCTCTCGTAGATCAGCATACCACCCTCCCCAACGTGGTGCATACCGAACACTCTCTTAAGTTCGTCAAAGCTCCTGAACGTCGGTGCTCCATGCTCGGCTAGGAACTGGCTGCAGGCTTCTGCTAATGCCGGGTCTGCAATATCCATCAGCGCTATGCCAGGTGACGTGCGTATGATCCTTGGAGGCACAATATCTGCGACAACTACGTAGTCGCGCCAAGACCCTCCATTCATCGCGAAAATCTCACTCGCTCGCGTTGCCAAGTCTTGCTCTTCTGACATAAAGGGGACGTGCCTTACTTGATGCCTATTCCTTCTTGTATTTATCCACGCCGCCAATTTCCCAGCTATCAACGATGGCCATAATCACGGCGTCGCAGGGACGGTTCTGCGTGGCGACGGTCTGGCGCGCGGAACTGCCCGCCGCGATGAGGACCAGTTCGCCGGGGCCGACGCCCACCGCATCCGCCGCCACGACGTGGCCGCCGGTCTCCTTGCCTTCGGTATCCACGGTCTTGACGACCATGAACTTCAGGCCGTCCATGCTGGCTTCCTTGCGCGTGGCGACAACCGTGCCGACAACTTTGCCAAGAGTCATAAAGTTTCAATCCGCGCCCTGCCCACAGTAGCGGGGCGACGCATCCACCGGGGCGGACCCTGCGGCCCGCCCCGGCGATGAAATTGGCGTTACTTCTTGACCGGCTTGGCGCCGCGCCCCAGCGGCAGCACGTCGTCCACCCCTGTATGCGGGCGAGGGATGACGTGGACCGCGACCATTTCGCCCACGCGGCTGGCGGCGAGCCGTCCGGCATCCGTCGCGGCCTTGACGGCGGCGACGTCGCCCCGAATGACCGCCGTGACGTAACCCCCGCCGGTCTTCTCGAAGCTGACGAGTTCAACCTTGGCGGCTTTAACCATTGCGTCCGCGCCTTCCACCATTGCGGCAAAGGACCGTGTTTCCAGCAAGCCTAATGCTTCTGCCATATTATGTGTCTCCTTACGTTGTTTGTGTTGTGAGTTGTGATCGGTTCAAAACGGGTCAGGCGCCGCCGCCGCCTTTCATCGCGCGGCCAGTGAGGCTGTTGATGGCGGCTTCGGCGGCTTTGGAGGCCACATCAATGTCCTTCTCCTCGCCGCCGAGGTACAAGCGGCCAAAGCTCCCAAAGGCGCGAATCTCCAGGATGTTAATCTCCGCGGTCTTCTCGGCCTCGTTCGCGGCGAACGCGGCGTAGGCGGCGGGTGCGACTTCCATCGTGAAGAGGCTCTGGCCCGGCAGGATCATGTTCCCGTGCCGGGTGCGGTTAATCAGCATCGTGTGGTGGTCGTCAATCTGGCGGATCGTGCTGTTGCTGTAGATGACCGGCTTGTAGCGGTCGTCCTCCTTCAACCCCAGCGAGTCGAGGATGGCGGCCCCGGCGGAGCGCACGTCGGCCTGCGACTCGGAATGGATTTCCAACATGCCATAGAGGCGCTCGATGATCTGCATGCCGGGCGTGACCTTCGTGCATTTCAGCGCCACGTCGGTGACGAAGTTGATCTCCATGCCGGGGGAAATCTCGACGAACAGCGAGGCCTGCCCGGCAATGGGCAGGAAGCCCTGCGAGACCGTCGCGAAGAACGACGCCACCTGCGGTTGCAGGCTGTCCAGAAAAATGTATGAGCGTAAGTCTGCCATGATCTTTATCCTCTAGTATTTTGCGCCTTCCGAACCGGCGGCCTGGCCGGCGGCCTCCTGCAAGATTTTGATGCCGCTGCTGGTGCCGATGCGCGTTGCGCCGGCCTGCACCATGCGGCGCAGATCAGCCAGCGAGCGGATGCCGCCCGAGGCCTTCACCCCAAGCTTCTTGTCGCGCACGATCCGGCTCATCAGCGCCACGTCCTCCACCGTCGCCCCGCCGGTGCTGAACCCGGTCGAGGTCTTCACAAAGTCGGCCCGGGCCTTGACGGCCAGCTCGCACGCGCGCCCCTTTTCCTCGTTGGTCAGCAGCACGGTTTCCAGGATCACCTTGCACTTGGCGCTGCCGTCCCGGCAGGCCTCAACGACCGAGCGGATGTCCCGCAGCACCAGGCTGTCGTCGCCGCTCTTGAGCGCGCCGACGTTGATGACCATGTCAATTTCCTTCGCCCCTTGCCGGATCGCGGCGCGGGCTTCCATCGCCTTCGTCTCCGGCGGCTGCGCCCCCAGCGGAAAGCCGACGACGCAGCAGACCTTCACGCCCGACCCCTCCAGCAGTCGCCGGGCCAGCGAGACCCACGTCGGGTTCACGCAGACCGAATAGAACTTGTGCTGGCGCGCCTCCCGGCAGAGCTGCTCGATGTCGGCCCTCGTGGTGTCCGGCCGCAAAATGGTGTGGTCAATGAGCTGCGGGATGTTCAACGGCGGCGGGGCGGGCGGGGCGGTTATCGGTTTGCCCTGCGCGGCCAGAAGCTCCTGCACGCGCTTGGCAATCTTCTCCAGGTCCGGTTCGGCTGGGGCTGGGCGCGGTTCTCCGGCGCCGGCCAGCAGTGTCGCCTGGTGCGGCCCGACCTCGATGGGCCCTTCCTGAACGGCATTGATCAGTTGCACCCGCTTCCGATGCCGTTCCTCGACGCACTCCGCCGTCAGGAACATCTCGACGATCGGCGTCGCCTGCTCGAAATTCGTCGGCCCCGCCCCCAGCGTCAGCACGTTGGCATCGTTGTGCTCGCGGCTGTTCTTGGCCAGCGCGACGCTGTAGCAGGCCGCCGCCCGCGCCCCGCGCACCTTGTTGGCGGTCATCGCCGAACCGATGCCGGCGCCGTCAATCATGATGCCGCGGTCGCACTGCCCGCTGGCCACCAGCCGCGCCACCGTGTAGGCGATGCGCGGGTAATCCACCGCGTCCTTGCTGTGCGTCCCGCAATCCTGGACCGCGCAACCCTTGTCACGCAACCAGCCCAGAAGCTGGTTCTTCAGCTCGAATCCACCGTGGTCCGCCCCGATGGCAATCTTCAGGTTCTTCATGGCCGAACTGTCCATGGTTCACTCACGGGTGCGACGCTATCAGGCCGCGGCATGATGTCAAGGGCGGGACTTGCGGGGCGCGGGGCCGGGCGCTGCGGCCAACCAGGGCGACCCGATCTTGACACCCCTTGGTGGCGGTCTATAATAGCCCCTATGAACTCGGTCGAGGACCAATTTTCGATGGTTTGCTCAGCGTCAAGAGACTAAATCCTTCTGCTTATGCCAGACAATCCCGCACCTCCGCCAACATTGCCACCCCAACCGCCACCGCCCGTCCCGCCCGGCAACGAGAGCCAGGCTCGCACGTGGAACATGCTTTGCCACCTCAGCGCCCTGGCAGGGTATATTATCCCGTTCGGCAACGTCCTTGGGCCGCTCCTGATCTGGCAGATAAAGAAGAACGAATTCCCGTCGGTGGAGGAGCACGGCAAGGCCGCCTTGAACTTTCAACTCACCGTGCTTATTGCGCTGTTCGTCGGCGCGATGGCCGCCTTCCTGTTGTCCTTCGTTTGTATCGGCTTTCTCTTGATTCCGGTGGTCGTAGCCATTGCTCTGTGCGGACTCGTGTTCGCGATCATCGCCGGGATCAAGGCGAACAACGGGGAGGCTTACCGCTATCCGTGGAGTCTGGCCCTGGTTAAATAGGGTTGTCCCTGGCCGTGCGAGGGACCATCAGAGCCAACGCTAAAAACACCAATTCACGACCAGCATGGCCAGAATGAGCGTGCGATACAGGCGGCGGTCGCTAATGAACTGCCTCATGGTCTTGACCGGGTGCAATTGCGCGTAAACGATAGCTTTCATACACAGGCACATTCTCAGTAACTTCGACAGACCCACTATTGCAGGGTCTATTCCTCTCAATTCTGAGAATAGGCCCATTTTGGGCCGTAAATCGGCAGGAATCCGGGATGTTTGGAACCAGTGCTTCCGCGACGGCGCGTTGGGCGGTTGCAACCTCGGAGCAAAGGAAAAGTCGTGATGGGGGTTGCCGGATCGGAAAGATGTGCCACAGTAAGGCGTGTTTGCAAAAGAGCGATACGGTCCCAGAAACGTCCTCGTAGTCGAAGACAACGCGGACGATGTGGAACTGCTCCTGATCGCGTCCCGGACGGCGCCGGATACGGTCTCCTTCCACATTGTGCGCGATGCCGAACAGGCCCTTGCCTACCTGAAGGGAGAAGGCCAGTTTGCCGACCGCCAGGCCCATCCGTTTCCCGATCTGCTCTTGCTGGACGTTTGGTTGCCAGGCATGAACGGCTTCGACCTGCTCGCCTGGATTCGCGGACACCCCGACTTCAAAACACTCCAGGTGTTTGTGTGGACAGATTCAGGTGACCGCGGAACGCTCGACCGTGCGAGCCGCGCCGGCGCGAACCGGTTTATCCCGAAGTCGGTCGCATTCGTGCGCGGCGGGTTGGCCGGGTTGATGCGCGCCATCTCGGAGGCGATCCCGCACCCCGCCGAGAAGAACAGTCTCTCAGCGAAGAACTCCTGACCGCCGGGTCTGATGGTAGGGACGCGTTCCACCGCGTCCGTGACTCAATAGCCGAAGAGGGGGACGCGGTGGAACGCGTCCTTACCGAGCAAGTTCAGAGGGCGCGCTCCAGAATTCCGGCCAGTTCGTTCCGGGTCAGCGCAATCGGGTTCGCCTTCATGCTGCTGGCCTGGGAAGCCTTCTCGACCAATCCGGCCGTGTGTTCGCGCTTGAGGCCGTAATGGCCCAGGCGCGGAATTTGCAGGTCGGCGACCAGCTTGCGCACCCACTCGACGCCGGCTTCAGCGGTCGCACTCGCATTGCCGGTCACCAGGTGCGCCACTTCCTCGTAGCGTCGCAGCGTATCGGCCCCGGGCTGGCGTTGGCGCAGTGCGCGCAGGTTCGCTTCCATGACCTGCGGCAGCAGGGCGGCGCAGACGGCGCCGTGGGGCGCGGGGAACTGGCCGCCAATCGGTCCGGCAAAGCCATGCACTGCGCCGAGACCCGCGTTCGCCAGAGCGAGTCCGCCAAACAGGCTGGCGACCGCCATATCGGATCGAGCGGTGGCGTTGCGGCCATCGGCGAAGGCCGCGCGCAACGAACGGGCGGCGCGGCGAATCCCTTCCACGCACAGCGCGTCGGTCATCGGGTTGGCGCGGGAGCAAACGTAAGGTTCGATGAGTTGCGTGAGCGCATCGAGTCCGGTGCTGGCGGTGCTGGCGGGCGGCAAGCCGTAAGTCAGCTCCGGGTCAACGACCGCGACTCGCGGCAGCACGAGCGGACTGCGCAGGCTCACTTTGACGTGATGCTCCGGCGAGGCGAGCACCGCGTTGCGGGTGACTTCGGAACCGGTGCCCGCCGTCGTCGGAATCGCAATAAACGGGACGGAAGGTCTGGTCAACGCCTGGCCGCGGCCAATCACTTCCAGGTAGTCCAGCAACTCGCCCGGGTTGGCGAGCATCGCGGCAATGGCTTTGCCCGCGTCCAGCGCGCTGCCGCCGCCGATGGCGATGACCACGCTGCAATTTATCCGTTTCGCGAACGCGACCAGTGGGGGCACGGCTTCAATTGTTGGCTCGCCACGCACCGAGCAGGTGATGCTGCCCAGGCCCTGCTCACGCAGGAGGGCGAGCAAGGGTTCCGCCCGGCGCAGGTCGGAGCCTGTTACGACGAGGACACCCGGTCCAAACTCCCGGGCAAGCGGGCCAACCTCCCGCAAGGTGCCCGCGCCGAAGATAATCCGAGTCGCGGTCGCAAATTCAAATCGCATGTTCAGCCCATTCCAGTTCCCGGCCTCCAGGCATGGCGCGGTTGTCACCAGTCCGCGTCTTCCGGGAACAGATTCCCGAATTTCACGCTGGCGCGCGGCTCGGCCATCATGGGCGCCACGGCGTCCCGCCAGGCCTGGTAATGCTTCGTTTCCTTGTGCGCCGCCGGCGCCTCGGCGGTGCGATAAGCTTCCACGAGCACAAAGCGCGCCGGGTCATCCTGCTGCTGGACGAAGTCGAAACGGCCGATGCCCGGCTCTTGGTTGCTCTCCCGCGCATTGGCGATGGTGGCCTTCTTGAAAGCCTCGACATACTCCGGCTTCACATGAACATGGACGTGAACAACTAGCATAGTGTTACATAGTGTTAATCTGTTGAAGCGTTTCGACCGCTCCGGCGGCAGAGTAGCCCAACCCTCCGGCCGTTTCAATCCATCGTAATTTCTCGTCCACTTGAGACAGCCGCCGCGCTCCGGCTGTTTTGGTTTGCGAAGCCTTTTTGCGTGAAGGATACTTTTCCCGCTCAACTCCTGACTTTTGTGAATTCGGCGCGGCATATCGTTTGGTGGGTCTGGCTGCTGTTGGCCTGGCGCGCGAGCGCCGCGGCCCCGGCCGGCGATTGGCCGATGTTCCGGGGCGGGCCGGCGCTGGCGGGCGTCGCCGGGGGCAGTTTGCCGGAGCGGCTGGACCTGCTCTGGACCTTCAAAACGGCTGGCCCGGTCAAATCCTCCGCCGCCATCGTTCAGGACCGGGTCTTCATCGGGTCGGATGACGGCAACGTCTATGCCCTGGCGCTGGCCGACGGCAAGAAGGTCTGGGCCTTCAAAACCGGGGGCGGGGTGGAGTCTTCGCCCCTTGTATTGGAGGGCAAGGTGTTTGTGGGTTCGAGCGACGCGTTGCTCTACGCGCTCGAGGCCGGGACCGGCAAGCTGGTCTGGAAATACGAGACGGGGGACAAGATTCTCGGCGCCCCGAACTGGGTGAAGTTGAGTGCCCAAACTTTCGTGCTGGTGGGCAGCTATGACTTTAAGCTGCATTGCGCGGAGGCCGGGACCGGCCGGAGCAACTGGGTTTATGAGACCGGCAATTACATCAACGGGTCGCCCGCGGTCGCGAACGGCCAGGCCGTCTTCGGGGGGTGCGACGGGCTGCTGCACGTGCTCTCCCTGGCGGAGGGCAAGCCCGTGAAGGAGGTCGAGGCCGGCGCCTATATTGCCGGCTCGGCGGCGTTGGCGGACGACCGCGCCTATTTCGGCCAGTATGAAGACGAATTCCTTTGCGTGGATTTGAAGGCGGGGAAGAAGGCGTGGACGTTTCACGACCGGGATTTCCCGTACTTCTCTTCACCGGCGGTGACGCAGGAAGTCGTCGTCTTCGGTGGCCGCGACAAGCTCCTGCACTGCGTGAAGCGTGAGGATGGCCAGCCGGTGTGGAGTTTCGCCACGCGCGGCAAAGTGGACAGCTCGCCGGTGGTTTGCGCAAACAAGGTGGTCGTCGGGTCCGATGACGGGCGGCTCTACGTGGTGTCGCTGGACAGGGGCAAGGAGCTTTGGTCGTATGAAATTGGCCAGCCGATCGAGAGTTCCCCGGCGGTGGCGCGCGCCAAAGTGGTGATCGGGTGCAATGATGGAGGGGTGTACTGTTTTGGGGGAAAGGGGACGGGTGAAGTTAAATGAGTTTAACGCATTTAACCCCTTAACTTGAGAATCCTCCAACTGACCCCAGGCGCTGGCGCGATGTATTGCGGGGGTTGTCTCCGCGACAATGCGCTGGTCGCGGCGCTGCGCAAGCTGGGTCACCAGGTCGTGATGGCGCCGCTCTACCTGCCGTTGACGCTGGATGAAGAAGACCAAAGCGCCGGCACGCCGGTCTTCTTCGGCGGCATCAATGTCTTCCTCGAACAGAAGACGGCGCTGTTCCGGGGAGCGCCGGGCTGGCTGCACGACTTGCTTGCCTCGCGCCGCCTGCTGCAATGGGCGGCGGGCAAGGCGGCCAAGACCCGCGCGGCGGACTTGGGCGAGTTGACGCTTTCCATGTTGCGCGGCGAAGCTGGCAATCAAGCGCGGGAACTCGACACGCTCATTGCGTGGCTTAAAACCCAGCCGAAGCCGGACGTGCTTTCCTTGTCCAACGCCCTGCTGATCGGCATGGCGCGCCGTCTCAAGACCGAGTTGCGCGTCCCGGTGGCGTGCGCGCTCCAAGGCGAAGATTCTTTCCTCGACGCTCTGCCCGAGAGCCATCGCGCGGCCTGCTGGCGAACGCTGGCGGAACGGGCAGCGGAAGTGGACCTGTTCATCGCGCCGAGCTGGTACTTCGGAAATCTGATGCGCGACCGGCTCGGCTTGGCCGCGCATCGCGTGCGGGTCGTCCACAATGGGATCAACCTCGACGGCTATGGGGTCGAGGGCTCGAAAGGCTCCCCCCTCTCGACCCTCGACCCTCGCCCCTCGCCCCATGTGCTGGGGTTCTTTGCGCGGATGTGCCCGGAGAAGGGGCTGGACACGCTGGTCGAAGCCTACCTCCTCTTGCGGCAACGCGGTCGGGTGGGGAACCTCAAGTTGCGCGTGGGCGGCAGTTGCGGACCGGCGGACGGGGCGTTCGTGAGTTCCTTGCGCAGGCGCTTGCAGGAAAGCGGTCTGCTCAGTGAAGTGGAATTTCATCCCAACCTTGACCGGACGGGCAAACTGGAATTCCTGCGCTCGCTCTCCGTCTTCTCGGTGCCGGCGCTTTATGGCGAAGCCTTCGGCTTGTATGTGATCGAGGCGCTGGCCGCGGGCGTGCCGGTGGTGCAACCCCGGGTCGCGGCTTTCCCGGAGTTGATTGAGGCGACGGGCGGAGGCGTGTTGTGCGCGGCGGGCGACACGCAGGCGCTGGCGGAGGCGGTCGAAGAACTGCTCCTGAATCCCGCGCGGGCGCGGGCGCTGGGCGACGCGGGGCGGCGCGCGGTGTTCGAACGATTCAGCGCGGGAGTGATGGCGCAAGCAACGGCAGAGGCGTTTGGCGGGATTAACACGGTGATCCATTGAACAAGATAAAGGCAGACCAGAGCTTCGCGTGGCGCATTACCCTGGGCGCATTCCTCTGTCTGGCGCTCTGGCCGCTGTGGTCGGCCCGCTTCCCGCCGATGCAGGATTACCCCCAACATCTTGCGCAGGCGCACATGCTGGCCGAGCGCAACAATCCGGCGTTTGATTACCAGAGATATTTCGAGTTCCATCTCAGGCCGGTTTACGCAACCTTCTACCTGACAACGCTTCTCTTCTCCCGGTTCGTGCCCGCCGAAGCCGCCGGGAAACTGGCTCTTTCTCTCTATCCGGCGCTGGTGGCCGTGGTCATCGCGCGGCTTGGCCGCCGCGGGGCGAAGGGGGTGGCGCCGTGGGGGGCGCTGCTGTTCTTCCCGGTGGCGTTCAACCAACAGTACTTCATGGGCAACGTAAATTATATCCTGTCGCTGCCCCTGCTCGTCCTCGCGCTGCTGGACTACGAAGACTTGCTCGGCTCGCCCCGGGGCGCGTGGCCGATCACCCGGCAATGTCTATGGCAAGTGGCGCTGGCGGTCACCCACCCGTTCAGTTTTCTCGCCTATGTTTCGCTCGCCGTAGTGACCACCATCGTGGCTCGACGGCATACGGGCGAGTTCTGGCGCAAGGCGCTGGCTCCGATGTGCATGGCCCTCATTCTGCTCTTGGGCTGCTGCCTTGAGAGTATGGTGAAGTCGTCCCCGGAGGCGGCGGTGCCCGGCGGGATGGATTGGATATCCCCGAAGGCAGCGTTGCAGTTTGCCGCGCTGATGTTTACCGGTATGCAGTGGTCCGGCGGCATCAAGGCCATTCCGCTCATCCTGTGGGGGCTGATGGCTGCCGTGGTGCTGGGAGCAATGGCTGCTCAGTGGAGGGAACGGGGCCCCTTCTCGCTTCTTCACGGGCTGTGGGTCGCGGCGGCGGGCCTTGGCTTCCTCGTTTTGCCATGCCGAATAGGGGCTTATACCGGGATCAACTTGCGCCTGGCGCCCCTCCTTTACTTCCTGATTGTTCTGCTTGTGGCGCAGGTGCGGTTCCGCAGTTGGTGGCTCTATTCATTCGTGGCCTTGGCCGGCTTGTGCCTCGTTGCGTCGGTGGCCAGGCAGGCACGGCTTTCCGCGGAGACCGAAGAGATCGTGCCGATCCTGCAAAAGATACCCGCCAACAGCCGCATTCTTCCGCTGGTCTTTGACCGCGCCTCCCCGGAGCTGGACAGTTATTGGTTTGATCCTCATCTCCACGACCATAACTACTACCACGTGCTCCGCGGCGGTGGATTCAGCCCATACCTCCCCGCCGCGCAGCTCAACCCGGTCAGGTACAGACCCGAACAGAGGCGCCCCGCCCCGGGCGAATACACCCCGCAGGAGTTTGTCTGGGAAGCTCACTCCGCGGACTACCAGTATTTCCTTGTGCGCGGCGCGCCGGCAGGTTTTGCCCAGTATATGGCCCCAACCTGCAACCTGGTGTTGGTTTCGGGCCAATGGACGCTGTTCGAGCGAAGAGCGCAACCGGAGATTCGCCGTGCGAAATAGGAATAAAGGCTGGCTGTTTGGCGTGTTGCTGGTGGCCGCGACCTTTGCCGCTTACCAGCCGATGTGGCACGCCGGATTCATCTGGGATGATGACACCTTCCTGTTGAGAAACCCTTTGATCAAAGCGGCGGATGGGTTGTGCCGATTCTGGTGCACCACCGAGGCGCCGGATTACTTCCCGATGACCTCGACGACCTTGTGGTTGGAGTGGCGGCTGTGGGGGCCGAACCCCTTGGGCTACCATCTGGTCAACGTGCTGTTGCACGCGGCGAGTGCGCTGTTGTTATGGCGGGTGCTGGCGAGGCTCAAGATTCCGGGGGCGCGGCTGGCGGCGGCCATCTTCGCGCTGCACCCGGTCAACGTGGAATCGGTGGCTTGGATTACCGAGCGGAAGAACACGCTGGCGATGTTCTTTTACCTGCTGAGCCTGTTGTGGTACGTGCAGTCTGATTCCGAACGGCCAACCTCAACGCTCGACCCTCGACCCTCGACCCTCGACCCTCGACCGCTCTGGTATTGGCTCGCGGTGGGCGCTTTTGCGCTGGCGCTGTTGAGCAAGACGGCGGTGGTGATGCTGCCCCTCGTGCTGTTGGGGTTGGCCTGGTGGCGCCGCGGGCGGCTTGAGCGCCGGGACGTGTGGCGCAGCGTTCCGTTTTTCGCCATCGCCGGTCTCCTGGGGTTGATTACGGTTTGGGTTCAATATCACCGGAACATCGGCCCGGAGGTTGTTCGGTCGGAGAGTTTTGGGCCGCGGTTGGCGGGAGCGGGCTGGGCGGTTTGGTTTTATCTCTATAAGGCGGTGTGGCCGCTCAACCTGATGTTTGTTTATCCGCGGTGGCAGATTGACGGCGCAAATTACCTGTCTTATACGCCGGGATTGCTCCTGGCGGCGGTCTTTGCGGTGTGCTGCTATTATCGGCGGCAGTGGGGGAGGGTGTTGTTGTTCGGGTTGGGCTATTTCGTGGTGATGCTCCTGCCGGTGTTGGGGTTCCTGGACATTTACTTCATGCGCTTCTCGCTGGTAGCCGACCACTGGCAGTATTTCTCGCTCATAGGCGTCATCGCGCTGGTGGCCGCCGGCGGTGCAAGGGCATTGGGTCTGCTGGGAAAGGGCAGAGCTTTGCTGGCTCCGGCGCTGTGCGCCGCCCTGCTGCTGGGTCTAGGCTGGTTGACGTGGCGGCAAAGCACCGGCTACACCGACATCGAAACGCTCTGGCGTGTGACGCTAAGCCGAAATCCCAAGGCGTTCATGGCCCACAACAATCTCGGGCTGGCCTTGCTGCAAGAAGGGCAATTGGACGAGGCGGTCGCCTATTTCCAGAAGGCCCTCGCCCTCCAGCCTGGCTTCGCCGACGCCCACAACAACCTCGGGTTGGTCCTGCTACAGCGGGGGCAAGTGGACGAGGCGATCGATCATTTCCGAAAAGCGTTGGCTGCCCACCCCGAGAACGCGCCTGCCCATTACAACCTGGGCAACGCACTCCTCCGACAGGGACAACCAGACCAAGCCGCGGCTCAGTTTCAAAAGGCCATCGAGTTCGACCCCGCTTATGCCGAGGCCCACAACAACCTCGGCAACGTCTTGCTGCACGAAGGAAAGGTGGACGAGGCAATCATTCATTTTCAGAAGGCCCTGGAACTGCAGCCCGACTACGGAGAAGCCCACAATAACCTTGCCATCGCTCTGCTGCAGAAAGGGCAAGTGGACGAAGCAATTGCCCGGTTCAGAACGGCTTTGAGAGTCCAACCCGGCTACGCGGAAGCCCGGCACAACCTTGGGATAGCTCTGGTCCGGAAGGGCCAGGCGAACGAGGCGATCGTTGAGTTCCAGAAGGCGGTGGAACTCCAGCCCAACGATGCCGCAGTTCAAAACAGCCTCGCGGGCCTCCTGCTCCAGCAAGGACGGGAGAACGAAGCGTTGGGCCACTTCCAAAAGGCGGTGCAAACGGACCCCACACTCGTCAGCGCCCACAGAAACCTCGGCAACCTCCTGCTCCGAAAAGGGGCGGTGGAGGAGGCGGTTGTGCATTACCAGCGAGCGCTCGACATCCAACCCGCCAATGCGGCCCTGCTCAACAACTTGGCTTGGATACGGGCGACCTGTCCAAAGGCCTCGATGCGGAGCGGCGCCCAGGCGGTCGAGCTGGCAGAGCAGGCGGAGCGGCTTTCCGGGGGCCGGAATGCGTCGATTCTCGAAACACTGGCAGCGGCGTATGCTGAAGCCGGGCGATTTGCTGAAGCGGTTACCACCGCCCAGCGGGCCCTGGAGTTGGCCGGCGCCCAAACCAACAACCCAGAGATCGAGTCCCTTCAGGCGCAGATTCGACTCTACCAGGCGGGCACCCCGTTCCGCGACACCAGCCAGACGAACGCCACCCCTAACCCGAATCGACATTGACCAGCCGGTCGCAAGCTCTGGCACTACAGGACCAAGGGCTGTGCCGCAGCATCGCCGGTCACACCGGGGGGGTCGGTTCTTGGTTGCCTTCCGGCAGGAACACCGGTCTTGAGTTTTTGATTGGCCCTGCGACACTGCGGGCCAGGCGCAGGCGTTGCGCCTGGAACTTGCAGTTGCTGGCAACTATGAAACTTACTTTGAACCGCCGCTCGTTTCTCAAGCGCACCGCGCTGGCCGCCGGCGCCTTGTCCGCCGGACGCCTCCTTCCGGTCCCCAATCTCCTCGCTGCTCCGGCCCCGGGCGGCAAGCTCAACTGCGTCCAGATCGGCTGCGGCAACCGCGGCATGGCTCACCTCGAATGGCTGGTGACCCAAAGCAAGGACAACCTGGTGGCCATCGTGGACGCGGACGAGAAGAGACACGCGAAGGTGAAGAAGTGGCTGGCGAGCAAGGAGCAGGACCCGGCCAGACTCCAAGTCTTCACGGATTACCGCGTGATGTTCGACAAGATCGGCCAGCAGATTGACGCGGTCTTCATTGCCACGCCCAATCATCATCACGCGCTGCCCGCCATGATCGCGCTGCAACTGGGCAAAGCCGTGTTTTGCGAAAAGCCGCTCTCCCACGACATTGCCGAGGCCCGCAAGCTGCGCGCCCTGGCCCGCCAGGCCAAGGCCCCCACCCAAATGGGCAACCAGGGCCATTGCGAAGACGGCTACCGCCGGCTCTGTGAATTTGTCTGGGCCGGCGTGGTGGGCAACATCACGGAGACCCATAGCTGGACCGACCGCGCCAATGGCGGCGTCGGGCCGCGTCCGCCCTCGCTGCCGGTGCCGGCCGGTTTGCATTGGGACAACTGGATCGGCCCCGCCCCCTACCGCGAATACCACACCGACCTGCACCCGCACGAGTGGCATGGCTGGTATGACTTCGGCAACGGGTCCATCGGCAACATGGGCTGTCACGTGCTGGACGGGGTGTTTTGGGCGCTCAAGATAGATCATCCAACCGGCGTCGAAGCCGAGGAAATACGCGGCGGCAGCAGTGAACGCTATCCGACCGGCAGCCGTATTCGCTGGGATATTCCCGCGCGCGGCGGCATGCCGCCGGCAAAGGTTTATTGGTATGAAGGCTTCAACAAAGACGCCACCGGTAATGCCAGCGGAAGGCTTAAGGCCGCCCAGGGCAAAGACAGGAATCTTCCCCCGCTTCTGGCGGAGCTGCAAAAGCAGTATCCCGACGAAGAAATGGACCAGCCCGACAGTGGAACGCTTTACGTCGGCGAAAAGGGCGTCCTCTATACCGGCACCTATGGCGGCAAAATGCACATCCTCCCCCTGGAAAAGATGCAGCAGATGACCCAGCCGCCCCGGACCCTGCCGCGCCCCAAGAACATCATGGCCGATTTCCTCGACGCCTGCCGGGAAGGCAAGACCGAGACGGCCGCAAGTTTCGACTACGGCGCTCAGTTGACTGAATTCACCCTGCTCGGCAACTTGGCCCAACATGCCGGCGTGGGGAAAAAGGTGGAATGGGACGGGCTTAACATGAAGGTCACCAACCGCCCCGAACTCAACGAGTGGCTGCAGCGCCCGTATCGCAAAGGTTGGCCGGTCTGATCGTTGTAACTCGTTTAACCTTTGCTTGCGGCTTTCCCGCGCTGCGCTATCTTCCTCCATGAACCCGGTGAAACCGATGGCTGGGCTGATCCTGGGCCCCGCGCTGGCGGTGGCCGCGCTGGCTGGCTGCGCGCGGGCTGAGTCGCAGACCGCCGTGACCAATCAGCCCGTCGCTTCACGCCCGTTTACCAATGCCGCTATGGACAAATTCCAAAAGCCCCCCGCCAGAGAGCTGAAGCAGAAGCTGACGCCGATGCAGTTTGAGGTCACGCAACATGCCGCGACCGAGCCGCCCTTCCGAAACGAGTTTTGGGACAGCCATAGACCGGGCATCTATGTGGATGTCGTGTCCGGCGAGCCATTGTTCAGTTCGCTGGACAAATTCGACTCGGGCTGCGGTTGGCCGAGTTTCTCGCGGCCGCTGGCGAGCAAGGAAGTCGTCGAGCGCGCTGACCATTCCCTCGGCGTCGAGCGAACAGAGGTGCGGTCCAGCGTTGCGGATTCGCACCTCGGCCACGTCTTCAACGACGGCCCCGGCCCGACCGGCCTCCGGTACTGCATCAACTCCGCCTCGCTGCGGTTCGTCCCCGTCGAGCAAATGGAGCAAGCGGGCTACGGCGCCTATCTTGAACCCTTCATCAAAGCGGGGCTGTACCAGCCCAAAGGCACTAAAGGGGCTGAAGCGCCGAAGCGATAGAACCAGGGCGAAATCCACAAACTGTAGCCGCTGGCGGCAGTCGGCGCTGATATCCGCCCTAATGTTAAGAACTTTCTTGCATTTTTCTTGCATTTTTCTCTTGCAGGCGGGTTCCAACCAGCGTAAATTACTGCGAAAAATAGTGTCACAAACAGCCCCGGCCCGCGCCGGGAAGCGGAATTGAGTCATATTATGAACGTGTCAAAAGTGAACTTTTTCACCAATCGGAGGTTCTCGCGCGCCTTTACCCTGATCGAACTTCTCGTCGTTATCGCCATTATTGCCATTCTGGCCGCCCTGTTGCTGCCGGCGCTCGCCAAAGCCAAGGCGAAGGCCCAAGACATCACCTGCTTGAGCAACATGAAGCAGTGGAGCCTGGGCTTTAAAATGTATGCCGACGACAACGGCGATCTGGTGCCCGAGGAGGGCAATACCAGCCTCTCTATCGCCGACCCGAAAAACGCGGATACTTGGTATAACACAGTCGCCCAATACATCAAGCAATCCGCTTTGGTTGATCTTTACAAGGCGACCCCGGCGAACCCGCCGCTGCCCGGCACCAAGTCAATTTTCTCCTGCCCCGTCACCCCGCCTGTAGCCAACCCGCCCTACACCACCCCACTACCGACGATCGCGTTCGCGTTCTTCATGTACGCCGAGAACTCGTGCATCTGTATTGACCTGCCATCTAGCGGAATAAGGCCTCCCGGGGCTAATACGAAGGTCAGCCAGGTCCCCAGGCCCTCGGACACTATCTTTGTGGCCCCGCAAAACACCCTCACCGCCACGGCTCCGTCTGAGTCCGTCACCAACGGCAAATACTGCGTCGGGCGCCACGATGGTGGCACCCGGGGCGAGTTCGGCATGGTTGACGGCAGCGCCCGGTCCGTCAGAACCAACGATTTCGCCCGCACGGGGGATAACTACTATTCGGCCTCGGCAGAGTGGTCCACCCCCCAAGTGATTTACTGGTATCCGTCGCCGACCACGCCCAACAGCCTCTCCGGGGACTGAGCCCATAGCACAGATGAGCCTGTGCGCCCAACCCCTCCATTCCGTCACCCAATTGTCACAAGATTTCGCTTGCACTGGAATTTATTCGGCCCATAATCGCCACAACCGGGCTGGCCGGTGTAAATTTGCCGAAAGCACATAAATCTGCCTGATAGACCTGACAACTGCCCACAATCCAAACAAAACATCAAACATCCAAATCCTCCTATGAAAAAGACACTCATCGTTCTCACCATCCTCGCCAGCGCCCTCACCGGCGCTCAGGCAGGCATCATCCTCAGCGATAACTTCAGTTATGATAATGGCCTCGATACCAATTCCTCGGGCTACTTCGCCGATATTATCGGCGCCCCCGGCTCGACGTGGAATCCGAACTCCGGCTCCACGACGATGCAGGTGACCCCCACCAACACACTCTTCATCACCGCGACCCGGTCGCAGGACATCTACCACCGCTGGCAGACCGGCCCGGTCTATTACGCGTCTAATTCGGCGTCCGTCCTGTATTCCAGTTACACGCTTAATTGCACCTATTTGCCCACCTGGAACGGGACTTACTTCTCCCACTTCGCCGGGACGAATGTTTATACCAGCAGCACCTCGACCATCACCGGCCACCGTTGCCGGGTCTGGAACAGTCTCACCAATTATACCGCCGGAGGCCTGGCCCCCGGCGCCAACCAATACTATCTGAGCATTATCAACGCGGCGGAAACTGGCGAGAACCCCGTTACCTGGCCCACTCCTTTGAACACGAACACCACCTACACGGTCGTCACCAAATACGTGGTTGCCACCGGTCAGTCCACCCTTTGGATCAATCCCACCAACGAGACCGATCCCAACGTCACGGATACGACCCCGCTTCCGTATGACTGGACGCTGAACACGTTCCTTAACCAGCAAGAACCTATCAACGGCCCGGTCAACGTCATGTGCTACGATTTCCGCCAGAACAGCGGCGAGGGGGATGAGGTCATTGGCAACCTGAGAGTCGGCACCCAGTTTACCGACGTGGCCGGACCCCACACCCCGCCGACGATGACCGTGCCGGTCAACACGAATACCCCGGCGAACACCCCCATCGGCCCGCTCGCCTTTACCGTTCAGTCGGGCTGGACGCCGGCCACGAACCTCACCGTCAACGCCACCTCTTCCAACACCAATTTGGTGGCCAACAGCAATATCGTGTTGGCCTTGGCCGTCGGCGATACGGGCGGGACGAACCGCACCATCACCATCACCCCGACAACCGGCCAACAAGGGTTTACCACCATCTCCCTGGTCGCGTATGACGGCTACAATAACACGACCAACTCCTTCCTCCTGACGGTCGGCGCCCCCTCCATCGCCGCCATCCCGAACCAAATCACCAGCCGCAACACCGCCACGCCGACGATTGTTTTCGCGGTGGGTGATACCGAGGGCGACCCGTTGACTCTCACCGTAACCTCCTCGAACCCGGCCCTGGTCCCGACGAGCAACATCACCCTCGGCGTGGCCGTCGCCGGTTCCAGCAGCAACGTGGTCGTCAGGCCGGTGTCTGGCACGAACGGCGCCACCACCATCACGATCAGCGTCAGCGATACTCACAACACCAACAGCACCAGCTTCGCCGTCACGGTCACTCCGCCGCCTTTGGGGCTGGTGTTCAATGAGAACTTTGCCTATACTGATTTTTCCGGTGGTCTTGCCAACGGTCTATATGGCGCCGCCGGCGGAAGCGGTTACGGTTGGAGCCAGGTTGCCGGCGCCGATCTCTACTCGATCCAGGTGACCAACGGCTTTGCCTATTTGTTTTACACCAACGACGAAAGCCTGGGCGCGTCGTTGACCAATGCTGGTGTGTATGGCGTTGTGTATGACGGCAGCCAGGGTTATGTCTTTTACACCAGCTTCACTGTGGATTGCACACTCCTGCCAACCTATTACGGCAGCTACTTCTTCCACCTCAGCACCAATGCCACGGACACCACCAATTTCCGCGACCGCATCTTTGACGACACGGAGAACGCGGCGACTGGAATGTACCGCTTCGGCATCGCGAACGCCTCCACTGCCTGGGTCCAGCAGTTCCCCCGCGACCTGATGACCAACACGACCTATGCCGTCGTCACGCGCTACAACGCGGCCACGGGCGACAGCACCCTCTGGGTCAACCCCGTTAATGAGCAGAGCGCCAGCGTGACCGCCTCCGATGCCCCGCAAAGCTCCCTCATCGGCGGCGTCGCCCTGCGGCAGCCAGGCGACTATTATATTGGCGACCTCACCATCGGCCCGATGAAGGTCGGCACCGCCTTCAGCGACGTGTGGACCGCTCCGGCTCCACCAACGATCGTCCTGCAGAATCTCGGCGGCTCTATCAGTTTGAGCTGGACTGATCCCTCCGGCTTGTTCGTGCTGCAGTCGGCGCCGAGTGCGACCGGGCCTTATGCGGATATCCCGAACTTCACCAACCCGTATACCACAAGCGTCGGGGGAGGCTCCCAGTATTTCCGGTTGAGATACTAAGCCTGCCGTATACGAATTCCCTTTGAATCAAGAGGACGGCCTTCGGGCCGTCCTTTCTTTTTGGCTCGTTTTCCGGGGGAATCCCTGGTACACCTCTCACCCGGATATTTCATGCTCCGCACGAAATGCCGATAGGCCGGAGCGCCGGTTTCCAAACCGGCTTAGCCTGGGCTCGTGCCAGAAAAGGACACGGATGATGAGTGCGGGCGCCATAAGCCGGTTTGGAAACCGGCGCTCCGGTCCCGCGGGTATGAAATATCCGCGGCTGAGGGTAAGAAGGCCCGGCAATCACCGGCCCCGGATATGGCAGAGCACAATCCAAACAGGACACGTTCGAAGGCCGTTCAGCGGCCCGAATCGAACGCCCGCCCAACCCGCGGCGGCAGCCCGGTCGCTTCACTCGTGAAGTCGCCCTTCCGCCTGGTGCGCGAAGGAAACCCGACCGCGATCGCCATCCTGTTGTTCGCGCTCGTCGTCGGGACGTTCCTCCCGGCGCTGCGCCACGGCTTTGTCAGCTTTGATGACAATGTCTATGTCTATGAGAACGCCCGCGTGCAACAGGGCTTGAGCTGGGATAACCTTCGCTGGGCTTTCACAACCTTGGACGCGGGCTTCTGGCATCCGTTGACCTGGTTGTCACTCCTGCTGGACGGCCAACTGTTCGGCCTGCGCCCGGGCGGCTACCACTTGACCAGCCTGCTGCTCCATGCGGCGAACACCGTCCTGCTGTTCGTGCTGTTCCGCCGCATGACCGGCGCAACCTGGCGCAGCGCCTTGGTCGCCGCCTTGTTCGGCCTGCACCCGCTCCATGTCGAGCCGGTGGCGTGGGCCGCCGACCGCAAAGACCTTTTGTGTGCGCTGTTCTGGATGCTCGCGCTGCTGATGTACGTGAGATATGCGCAGACGGCAGAAGGAAGAAGGAAGAATGCAGAATGCAGAATCCAGAACGAAGCATCACGCATCACGCATCAGGCATCACGCATCACGCATCACGCATCACGCATCACGCATCACCCATCGCGCTATTACGTCCTTGCCCTCCTCTTCTTCGCCTGCGGCCTGATGAGCAAGACGATGGTGGTCACCCTCCCGTTGATCCTGCTCCTGCTCGATTACTGGCCGCTGGGCCGGCTTTCTTTCCCACCGCTCCACCACTCCACCACTCCACCACTCCGCTTGATCTGGGAGAAACTCCCCTTTCTCGCTGCCGCGTTCGTCTGCGGCCTGCTCACACTGCGCGCCGAGAAAGGCGTCGGCGCGCTCGCGACGGACGCTGCCCTCACGGGTTCGGAGCGCCTCGCCAACGCCGCTCTTTCGTACGTGCGTTACCTTGGCCAGACCGTCTGGCCCGGCGGTTTCGCGGTGTATTATCCCTATCCGGCGGAATTTTCGCTTTGGCCTGTGGTTGGCGCCGGGCTGTTGCTTCTGACAATCTCAGCGGTTCTGCTGTGGGCCGCCGCCCGGCGGCCTTGCCTGGCCTTTGGCTGGGTTTGGTATGTGGTCACGTTGCTGCCGGTGATTGGGTTGATCCAGGTCGGCAGTCACTCCCACGCCGATCGCTATGCTTACGTGCCCTTGATCGGGGTCTTCACGCTTCTGGTTTGGGGCGCCCACGAGCTGACCCGGCGCTGGCGTTACCAGGCTGTCATCTCGTCGGTGGCCGCTCTGCTGGTCATCAGCCTGTGCGTCGCGTTGTCCCGCCACCAACTCGGCTATTGGCAGGACAGTGAGACCCTTCTCCGACACGCCATCGCCGTCACCCAGGACAACGAACCCATGCACAATAACCTCGGGACCGTGCTGGTCGAGCAAGGGCGGCTGGACGAGGCCATCGGCCAGTTCCGCGAAGCCATAAGGCTGAATCCCGACAGCGCCGGCGTCCATGATAACCTCGGCGCCGCGCTGGCCAGGCAAGGGAAGCTGGCCGAGGCGGTCAGTCAATTGCGCGAAGCCATAAGGCTGGATCCTGCCTGCGCCGACGCACATAATAACTTGGGGGCCGTGTTGGGCCGTCAGGGGCGACTGGACGAGGCCATCGGCCATTTGCAAACAGCGATAAAGCTGACGCCCGGCGACGCCGGCGCGCATTGCAACTTGGGTGACGCCCTGGCCTCGACGGGGCGGTTGGACGAGGCGATCGGCCAATACCAGGAGGCCCTCAGACTCAAACCCGACGACCCCGAGGCCCACTGCAACCTGGGCGTCGCTTTGGGCAGAAAAGGGCGCCTGGACGAAGCGATCTTTCATTTCCGAAGGGCGGTGCAGATCGAGCCCAAACTGGCCGTCGCCCACCATCGCCTCGCCAACCTTCTGCTCCAACGCGGCCAGTTGGATGACGCCCTCGCCCACTACCAGGCCGCGATCGACGCCCAACCCGGCAATGCGTACCCGCTCAACAACTTGGCTTGGGTGCTGGCGACGTGTCCGCAAATCTCCGTCCGCAACGGCGCCCGCGCGCTCGAACTGGCCCAACAGGCCGAGCGCCTTTCTGGCGGCAGGAATCCGTCGATCCTGGGAACCCTCGCCGCGGCCTATGCCGAGACGGGGCGACTTCCTGAAGCAGTTGCGACTGCTCAGCGCGCTCTGGCGTTGGCCGCCGCCCAAACCAACCTCGCCGAGCTTAATCCCCTTCGGTCGCAAATCGAACTCTACCAGGCAGGTTCCCCCTTCCGCGACACCAGCCAAACGAACGTTGCGCCTTATCCGCAGTGAAGAAGAGCCTCACACCTCCTGACCCGTGCGGGGATTTTGTGGGATGTGAGGAATTGAGATGGGCCGGTTTTGGCTGGCCGGGCGCGGCGGCTAACCCGGAGCGCGGAAGGTGGGGCGGTTGACCTCGTAACGCTGGCGGCGGACGGGGCTGGCCAGCGTATAGATTTCGTACGCAAAAGGCTGCTGCCGATACATTCCCCCCAATAAGCGCCGCAAGCGGTGTTGCAGAATGAACAGCGGTTTGAGCCGCTGCGCCCAGAGCGGCGCGCTGTGAAATAGCTCCCGGCTTTCCCGACGGGCGTTCGGGCCGGTGCTCATGTTGGCTCCCGTGCAGGTAAAGGCCGAGGTGAATTGCCCGAGCGCCGCCATTTTGACCGGGCGCTGCAGCAGGCGCACGATCCATTCGCCGTCGCCCACGTCGCGCAAGCGCGGATCAAACAGCAAGCCGTAGTCAAAGACGATGCGCCGGTGAAAGAACATGGCGCAACTCAAGGTGGATAAGTGGCAGGTCCAGGTATGATATTTGAGCGGGGTCTGCATCTTGCGGTGATACAAGTATCGCCCCCCGGCATCCACCATCACCACATCCCCGAACAGCACGTCGGTCTGCGGGTGCTGCTCGAAGAAACCGGCCACGGCTGACAGGGCGCCCGGCAGATACTGCTCGTCGCAATTCAAGTAGGCGAGAAGGTCGCCCCCGGCCCGGCGCAACCCGCGGTTGATGCCGTCATACATGCCCTGGTCCTTTTCAACAAAGGCTTTGACGCGCGGGTCCCGGGGCAGCCAATCCAGGGTGCCGTCGTCCGAGCCGGCATCCTGCACGATGTGCTCGACCTCGCCCGATTGGTCGGCGACGGACGCGATGCAGAGCTTCAGCCAGGCCGAACGGCGGTAACTCGGGGTGACAATCGAGATGCGCACGCCGGGATGATGCGTGGCAGGGGCAACCGTGTCGAACGAGTTTTTCGCAGCCCGGGCCGTTCTCTGTATTAACTGCCTGGCTGGGGGTCGGGCTGCTTCGGCTTGTCGGTCTTGGGCTTAATCACGACCACAAAGTTGGTGGTCTGGGCGGGCTTCTCGCCCGCTTCCCAGGGACGAACATAGTTGAGCTTTATCTCCGTCTTGCCTTCGGCCAGCGCCTGGAATGTCCACACCATGTCGCCGGGGGCGCCGATCAGTTTGGATTCGGGCCGCTTGTATTCGGGGGTGCCCAGCAGCTTCAGCAGTTTCTCATCGGGGGGTTTGGCGAGCACCCACTGGTAGCCGGTGCTGCCATGGTATTGCAATGTGAGTTTGAACTCCTGGCCGACCGTAACGGCCATAGGCTTTGGCTCCGCCGCCCCGGTGGTCGTCACCCAAGCGAGCGCTAGGCAAATCAGCAATGAAAGCTTCATGCCGCGAGATTACTACAGAAAGGGCCTGCGGGCCATGAGAAAAATGGCCTTGCATTCCCGGCGGAATTGCCGGAACATGCCGGCCGGATGTCCTTATGTTGAACCCATCAAATAAAGATTCAGGCAATTATACCAGGCGGACTTTTCTCAAAACCAGCACTGTGGCCGTGGCCGGCTTGTCGGTCGCCGATTACGGTTTCGCGGCGCCCCAGACGGAAACGCTGGCGCTGGCGGGCGGCGAAAAGGCGGTCAACTGCCCCAAGGAGCAGCACGCCGCGCTCACCAAATGGCCGCGCTATGGCGACGCCGAGAAGAAGGCCGTGTGCGACCTGCTCGACAACAATAAGTTTTATGACGAGCTGCCGGCATTTGAGAAGGAGTGGAAGGATTACACTCAATCGCCGTTCGTGAAGAGCCACATCAACGGCACCAGCGCGCTGACCAGCATGTACTTCGCGCTCGACCTGCCGCCCGGCAGCGAAATCATGGTGCCGTCCTACACGTTCTTCGCCACCTGCCTGGCGATGCGCTTTTTCGGCTGCGTGCCCATCTTCATCGACATCGAACCCAAGACGGCGACGTTTGACCTGGAGGACGCCCAGCGCAAGCTGACGCCCCGCACCCGCGCGGTGGTGCCAATGCATTCGTGGGGGCTTCCCTGCCAGATGGACCGGATCAGCGACTGGGCCAAAGAGAAGGGCCTCATTGTGCTCGAAGACGCCGCTCACGCGCACGGCGCGTCCATGCAAGGCAAGAAGATGGGCACTTGGGGCGTGATGGGTATCTACAGTTTCCAGGCCTCCAAAGTCATGCCGGCCATCGAGGGCGGCATGGGGATGTATCAGACGCGCGAGTACTTCGAGCGCGCCGCCGCGTTCGGCGAATATAACGATCCGGCCAAGTTCCCCAAGGAAAGCCCCGTCCACGCTTACGAAGGCACCGGATTCGGCCAGAAATACCGGATGCACCCCCTGGCCGCCGCCCTGGCCCGCCAGCAACTCAAGGGACTCGACGCGTTGAATCAACTCGTGAACAAGAACGTCCGCGCCATGAACGATCGTCTGACCCGGCTGGAGGGCCTGACCGAGCCGCACTGCCGTGCGGACCAGCAACGGGTCTATTACCACCGCAACATGCTGCTGATCGACTTCAAGAAGCTCGGCTGCTCGCGCGAGGCACTCGTCAAGGCGCTTAAAGCCGAGGGGGTGGACGTGAATTTCTGGGACTACCCCGAACAGCATAAGCTCAAGATCTATTCCGAGGCCAAGTGGTGGCATCATGCGCCGCAGGTTCCGGCGTCCATGCCCGGCACCGCCTACATCAATGCCAATCACATCTTCCTGCCGCTGTTCTATGCGGACGTGCCTGAGCTGATCGGCCAGTACGGCCGCGCTTTCGAGAAGGTCTGGGCGCATCGCGCGGAAGTGGCGAAGGCCTAAGGGCGCCTTTCATTAACACCCCGCTTCAGCGGGGTGGGGCGTGGCGTGCTGAGGGTGTGAACCGCTTCAGCGGTTTTCACACAGTGCTCGAAACCGCTAAAGCGATTCGCTGGCTTCGTTGGCACACCAACACCCCGCTGAAGCGGCGTGTTAACGAGCGCCGGTACCACAGAAACGGGAAGCGCGGCGCAATATTCGGCATCACTTGCACCCCCGAGACTCTGTGCTACGTTTCTGCTGTTTTTCTGAAGCAGGACATTGGAAATATGAAGAAATCATCTGCGTTAATCATGGTCAGCGGCCTGGCGGCGGCGCTGCAAGCCGCCGCCGCCGCCGACATTGCCGGCACCGTCACCCTCAAAGGCACACCGCCGAAGGAAAAGGACATCACTCCCGTCATGGAGGATGCGAACTGCAGCAAGCTGCACACGACAGTGCCCACCACCCACTTTTATGTGGTCGAGCCGAAAGGCGAACTGGCCGATGTCGTGGTTTCCTTGCAGGGCATCAGCGGCAAGTCCACCGGTGCCTCGGCGCCGCCCGTGCTTCTGGACCAGAAGGGCTGCATATACGTGCCCTCGATTTTTGCCGTGCAGACCGGCCAGAAGATCATCGTCAGGAATTCCGACCCCGTCCTGCACAATGTCCATGCCGTTCCGGCGGAGGGCTCGGGCAACCCGGAAAGGAACGAAGCCCAACTGGCCAATGGCCCGGACCTGACCTTCTCGTTCCCCAAGCCGGAGAATTTCCTCAAGTTCACGTGCGACGTCCACTTCAAGTGGATGTTCGCCTGGGTCAGCATCTTCGATCATCCCTACTTTGCCGTTACCGGCAAGGACGGCACGTTCAAGATCGCCAATGTGCCGCCCGGCAAATACAAGATTCAAGCCGCTCACCGCAAAGCGGGCACCGTGACGCAGGAAATCGAGGTCAAGGAAGGCGAACCCGCCAAGGCCGATTTCACCCTGGAAATCAAATAGGGCAGCCCCAATGCTTTCAGGCATCACAGGCTGGAACCGCTGCCTGCATCGCTTCGCCGTCCTCACGGCCATTGCCACGCTGGGGCTGGTCGGCATGGGCGGCCTGGTGACCAGTTACGGCGTCGGCATGGCCGTGCCCGACTGGCCCAACACCTACGGCTATAACATGTTCTTCTTCCCGCTTTCACAGTGGGTGGGAGGCATCTTCTACGAGCACACTCATCGCCTGGCCGCCTCCGGTGTCGGCCTGCTGACGATCATGCTCGGTCTGTGGCTTTACGGGCGAAACGCCCGTTCGTTCATGCACTGGGCGGGCTTGATTTTGCTCTTGGCCGGAGGCGCGACAGTGGTTGCGGTGCCCCGCCGATGGGCCGATGGCTTGGTCCTTGGGTTGACCGGCCTTGCGTTTCTGGGCGCGAGCCGGGTTTGGCCGCGCTGCGAGCCAAGCCCCAAATGGCTGAGGCGCTTGGGATTGGCCGCGTTCGTTGCCGTTCTCCTGCAAGGGGTGCTCGGCGGATTGCGCGTGGTGCTGTTTCAGGACGCCCTCGGGATCTTTCACGCCACGCTCGCGCAGCTTTTCTTCGTGCTGATTTGCGCCATTGCCCTCTTCACCAGCCGCTGGTGGCAGACTCAGCCAGCGCGGCCCCCATCAACTATCAACTATAGACTATCAACTCTCTTCCTCCTAACGACCCTGCTGATCCTGTGCCAATTGACCCTGGGCGCGACGATGCGCCATCAGCACGCCGGCCTGGCCATTCCTGACTTCCCGCTCGCCTACGGCAAACTCTGGCCGGCGACGGATGCCGCCTCCGTCGCGCACTACAACCAGCAGCGCATCGAGGTCATGGCCGCCAACCCCATCACCGTCTTTCAGATTGGCCTGCAAATGGTCCATCGGCTCCTCGCCGTTGCGATTCTTGGCGCGGTCGCCTTCGCCGCGTGGTCCACCGGGCGCGCGCTCGGCGGGAAAAATCCCTTGAGCCGGTTGGCGCTGGTCTGGCTGGGGTTGATTCTGACCCAACTGCTTCTGGGCGCGGCCACGATATGGTCGAACAAGGCCGCGGACATCGCCACCGCCCATGTGCTGGTCGGCGCGCTCTCGTTGGCGCTCGGCGCAATCCTGAGTATCATCTCATCCCGAGCACTCGAGCAGGTAGGGCGCGCTGTCCCCAGCGCGCCGGGGGAAGGCGCCCAAGCGCGCACGTTTCGGACAACTTCGGCGGCTCGCGGCGCGCTGGGGACAGCGCGCCCAGCTACCACCACCCTCAAACCCCTGCCGTCCGGTGGTCCCGGCTTTCCCTCTCCATGAACCTCGATTCGCCAGAGAGCTGCCGAGTATTCCCCCTCTCCCCTTCCGAAGGGGAGAGGGCTGGGGTGAGGGGTCGGTCTTTGCCTGGGGGTTCATGGTCCCAACGCGCGGGCAAAAGACCGTGGAGGCTAACCATGAAGGCCACCACCGCACAACCTCTCAGCCAAACCGTTCCGGCGGAAAAGACCTGGCTGGCCGTCTATGCCGATCTGTTCAAGGCGCGGCTCACCTGCCTCGTGTTGCTCACAACACTGGTCGGGTTTTACCTCGGCTTCCGCGGACCAGTGGATTTTGTCCTGATGTTCCGTCTCCTTCTGGGCACCGCCCTTCTGGCCAGCGGCGCGGCTGCCTTGAACCAGTTGTTGGAGCGCGAATACGACGCCAAAATGCGCCGCACGCAAGACCGTCCGCTGCCTTCTGGCCGTTTGCAGCCCCAGACCGTGCTGAGGGTCGGTTGCGCCTCAGCGCTCGTCGGCCTGCTTTATCTCGCGCAGGCGGTCAACCTCACGACGAGCCTGGTCGGCGCGACTTCGCTCGTCTGCTACTTGTTCGTCTATACGCCGCTCAAGCGGGTGACGTGGCTCAACACACTGGTCGGCGCGGTTCCCGGCGCGTTGCCGCCGTTGATGGGGTGGACCGCGGCGCGCGGGGAATTGAGCCGCGAAGGGCTGGCCCTCTTTGCCATCCAAGCCTTTTGGCAACTGCCGCACTTCATGGCTATCGCCTGGATTTACCGGGAGGAATACGCCCGCGCCGGGTTCAAGATGCTGCCGGTCGTCGATCCCGAGGGCCGCCGCACCGGCCGCCAGGCCGTCAGTCACACGCTGGCTTTGCTGGGGGTGAGCTTGTGCCCGTTCCTGTTCAATTTGACCGGCCCCATTTATCTGGTTGGCGCGTTAATCCTCGGGCTGGCTTTTGTGTGGTTCGCCTTCCGGTTTTCCCGCCACCGGACGCTCGCGCGCGCCCGGCAGCTCTTTTACGTCTCGCTGGTGTATCTCCCCTTGTTGTTGGCGGTGATGGTGCTGGATAAAGTCAGATAACATGCAGGCAACGGCCCAGGCAATTCCGCATTCAGACGTTCATGCAGCGCCCCATGAGGAGGCGGGTTTCTGGAGCACGTACGTCTTTTCCACGGACCACAAGGTCATCGGCATTCAGTATGGCATCACCGCGTTGTTCTTCCTCCTGTTCGGATTCTCCCTGATGATGATCATGCGCTGGCAAATCGCCCACCCGGGCGAGGCGGTGCCCGTGCTGGGCCCGCTGCTGGCGGCGCTCTTCGGGGACGTGGCGGCCAAGGGCATCGTGTCGCCGGACCTCTACAATTCCTTTGGCGCGATGCACGGGACGATCATGGTCTTTCTGGGCATCGTGCCGCTGGCCTTTGCGGCGTTCGGCAATTACGTCGTCCCGCTGCAAATCGGAGCGCCGGACATGGCCTTCCCGCGCGTGAACATGGCCAGCTACCAGGCTTATGTGGTCGGCGGGGTGATCATGTTTACCAGCTTCTTCATCCCGGGCGGCCCCGCCCAGGCCGGCTGGACCTCCTACTCCCCGCTGGCCACCTCGATTCCGACCGACGGGCAGACCTTCTGGATCATTGGCATGGTGTTTCTCATCACCTCGTCGCTGTTGGGCGCGGTCAACTTCATCGCCACGATCATTCAGTTGCGCGCGCCCGGCCTGACATGGATGCGCCTGCCGTTTTTCGTCTGGGCGCAATTCGTCACGGCCTTCCTGCTCCTGCTGGCCTTTCCGCCGCTGGAAGCCGCCGCCGTCATGCAGTTGATGGACAAGGTAGCGCACACCAGCTTCTTCCTGCCGACCGGCCTGGCCATCGGCGGCAACCTTGCCCACGTCAGCGGCGGCGGCAGCCCCCTCTTGTGGCAGCACCTGTTCTGGTTCCTGGCGCACCCGGAGGTCTATGTGCTCATTTTGCCGGCCATGGGCATCGTCGCCGAGATTATCGCCAATAACACGCGCAAGCCCATTTGGGGTTACAAGTCCCTCGTCTATTCTGTCCTGACGATCGGCTTCCTCTCCTTCATCGTCTGGGCGCATCACATGTATCTGACCGGCATGGGCATCCGCATCGCCACCTTTTTCCAGACCACCACGATGATCATCTCGATCCCGTCCGTCATCGTCCTCACCTGCATGTTCATCTCGCTGTGGGGCGGGTCGATTCGCTTCAACACGCCGATGCTCTTTGTCATGGCCTTTCTGCCCATGTTCGGCATCGGCGGCCTGACCGGGCTGCCCCTCGGCCTCAGTTACAGCGACATCCACCTGCACGACACCTATTACGTCATCGCGCACTTCCATTACATCGTCGCGCCCGGCACCATCTTCGCCCTGTTCGCGGGCATCTACTACTGGTTCCCCAAGATCACCGGGCGGATGATGAGCGAATTCTGGGGCCGGGTGCATTTCTGGCTCTCGCTGATTTTCATGAATCTGATCTTCCAGCCGATGTTTGCCCAGGGCATGGCCGGCATGTTGCGGCGCATGGCGGACGGCGGCGCGAATTACTCGCAGGCCCGCGTGGAGAACGCGGTCGGCGGTTTGAGCGCGGGCATTATGCGCCTGCACACTTACATCCTCTGGGCGGCGGTCGGTCTGGCGCTCGCGCAGATTCCTTTCATCATCAATCTCTTCTGGAGTATCCACCACGGGAAGCCGGCGGGCTCGGACAATCCCTGGGAAGCCACGACCCTCGAATGGCAGACCCCCACGCCGCCGCCGCACGGCAATTTCCTCACGCCCCCTGAAGTCCATCGCGGACCCTATGAATATAGCGTGCCGGGCCACGCCCGGGATTTCACGCCCCAGAACCAACCGGACTGAGCATGGACATCCCCTACACAGTTGAGCCCCGCCCGGACACCGGCCTTTACAACGCCAAGGTCGGCATCTGGCTCTTTCTGGCTTCGGAAGTCATGCTCTTCGGCGCGTTGTTCTCGTCCTACATTCTGCTGCGCGTGGGCGCCCCGGAGGGTTACTGGCCGCGCGGCTGGTTGAACGTCCCCATCGGCACGGTGAACACCCTGGTGCTGATCACCTCCAGCATCACCACCGTCATGGCCTGGGCGTCCTGCAAGATGAACCAGTTTGGCCGCTTCAAGGTGTTCCACGCCGCCACCCTCCTGCTGGCCCTGACCTTCGTCTGCATCAAGTCGTACGAATACCACGACAAGTTTACCCATTACGAAATCACCCTCCGGGACGGACGGATCGCCGACGGCCACCTCGTGGCGAACGACCCGAAGGCCGATCACGTCGTCATCTCCGGCCGCTATGTTCAGGACCGCAAAGACCTGTTCGACCTGGAAGTCCGCCCGGCGCCCCGCCACCACGAAGAACTGAGCATCCCCCGGAGCCAGATCGAGAAAATGGAGCGCTATGGCCCCTGGCACCACACCTACCTGGCCATCTATTTCACCCTCACCGGGCTGCACGCCTTGCACGTCATTGGCGGCGCCATCGTCATCGGCTTCCTCTGGGGGCCGGGCAGCAAACTATGGGAAACCGACCCGGAGCGCTTCACCAACCGCATCGAGATTTCCGGCCTGTTCTGGCACTTCGTCGATCTGGTCTGGATTTTCCTGTTCCCTGTGTTATACTTGATATAAGAAATTATGACAGCTCAGGACCACGAAAGTCTCAACGAGCACGTGCGGCGCTACCTCTACGTCTTCTACGCGCTGCTCTTCGGCACGCTCGTCACGGTCGGCGCCTCCTACATCCCCTTTGGCAACCACGCCATCAACATCGCCGTGGCGCTCTTTATCGCCTGCGGCAAGGCCTTTCTGGTCGCCGCCTTTTTCATGCACCTCATCTCCGAGCGGAAGATGATCTACGGCCTGCTGGCCTTCACGGCCTGCTTTTTCCTCGGGCTGATGTTTTTGACCCTCTCCGCCTATGGAGACTTTCCACGCCTGACCGTCACCCGCTGATTATGTCGCTCAAGACCTTCCATCTCCTCTTTATCACGGCTTCCAGCGCCCTGGCCTTTGGCTGCGGCGTCTGGGGGCTAAGAGACTTCTTTTCACCGGAGGGCCGGGCCTGGGACCTCGTCTTTGGCCTGGGCGCGCTCGCCGTTGGCATCGGCCTGATCTTCTACGAACGCTATTTCCTGAAGAAGCTCAAGCGCGTCAGTTACCTATGAATTGCCCCAGTCAACAGCGCCGGATTTCAGGTTTCACTCTTCGGCCTGCCTTCGGCTTTCGGCTTTCGGCTTTCGGTATTCGGCCTTCCTTCGGATTTCGGTTTTCGGGTTTCGGATTTCACCTCCGGTCGCTGCTGTCCGGCCTGATAGTCGCGCTGGCGTTTCAGCCGGACCTGCTCTGGGCCTGCGCCGCCTGTGCCGGCCAATCCGACTCGCCGATGGCCAAAGGCATGAACTGGGGCATTTTCAGCCTGCTGGCGGTGATTGGAGTGGTGCTGGGAGGCGTGGTCTCGTTCTTCGTTTATCTGGCAAAAAGGTCCGCGACTGTTGCAGCCGAACCCGCAAAACCCAAGCAAGGGAGGGCGAGCGTCCCCGCGAGCCCTGATTCCCGCAGAGCTCCTGAGAAGTTTGGGCTTGCGGGGACGCTCGCCCTCCACAGCACCGCGCCGCTGCTGGAATCAACCCGCTCGGTCTTATGATGGAAAAACTGTTAGGATTACCGCCCGTCGCGTCGGAACAAGGCCGGCATGTTGATGCCCTGATCATCTATATGCACTGGCTGATGATCGCGCTGTTCGTGGGCTGGCTGGCCTACTTTGCCTACGCCCTCTTCCGCTTCCGCCGCGCGCGCAATCCCAAAGCCGATTACGTCGGCGTGAGGAACCACGCTTCGAGTTATGTCGAGTTCGCCGTGGCGGCAGTCGAGGGAGCGCTGCTCATCTTTCTTGCCGTGCC
This sequence comes from Verrucomicrobiota bacterium, assembly GCA_050011195.1. Lineage (GTDB taxonomy): Bacteria > Verrucomicrobiota > Verrucomicrobiia > Limisphaerales > UBA8199 > PALSA-1440. Next base: position 42,777 of record JBEKJO010000004.1, read on the forward strand.
GCTGTGGGCCAAGGCGGTGGACAAGTTTCCCGACAAGCGGCAAGCCACCGTAATTCACGTCATCGGCCAGCAATTTAACTGGAACGTCATGTATGCGGATAAGGACGGCGAGTTCGGCCGTCAGGAAATGCGCTTCGTCAGTGCGACGAATCTCTTTGGCCTGGACCCGAGCGACCCGCGCGGCAAAAACAACATTCAGGTCACTGGCCTGGGCGAAATGCACGTGCCGGTCAACAAGCCGGTCATCTGTTACATCAGCTCGAAAGATGTCATTCACTCCTTCAAGGTGATCGCCATGCGCGTGACGCAGGACGCCATCCCCGGCATGAGAATCCCGATCTGGTTTACGCCAGTCAAAGAGGGCCGCTATCAGATCAACTGCGCCCAACTCTGCGGCAACTCCCATTCGGCTATGGCGTCAGGCATGTTGGTGGTGGAAAGCCAGACCGCTTTCGACAAGTGGCTCGCCTCCAAAGCCGGCGCCGCCACCAGCTTTGAATAGTTGTTCGGGAGGGCGAGCGTCCCCGCGAGCCCTGATTTTCGCAGCCTTCTTGAGAAGTTTGGGCTCGCGGGGACGCTCGCCCTCCCTTGCCCGCCGACCGCCCGACCCTACGGCGACCGCACCCGATAAAACCGCTGCGCGCTGTTCGTCGTCTGCGGGTCGCTGAATTGGAACTGGCCGGGCGAGACTTCCGTGGCGTCGCCGAGCGGCGTGCAGTTGCTCAACGGCAGTGCTGGATTCGTGGCACCCACCACGCCGAAGAAGGCTCCCGGCGTGTTCGTAAAGGCGAATTGGAACGAGCCGTTGGCCAGCGTTTGGGCGCCTGACAAGATGATTTGGGACGCGGGCGGCGCAGCCACCAGCGCTAGGCTGTGGTAGGCCATAGAACCGCTGAAGACACCAGCGAAGCGTTGACTGGCGGCGAGCGGGGCCGTGTTTACCGCCACCGGCACCGTACTGTAGCCTATGCCGTTGTCGCCGAGTTGACCGTGGTCGTTGCGGCCCCAGGCCGCCAAAGTGCCGTCCGAGCATAGTGCCAAGCCGTCGTCACCCGCCGCGATGGCAACAACTGTTTTGCCATAGAGTGCCGAGACACCGGAATTCGTGTTCACCGCGACCGGCGCGTTGCGCTGCGTCGTAGTGTTGTCGCCGAGCTGGCCATCAAAGTTGTCGCCCCACGCGGCCAAGGTGCCGTCCGAGCAAAGCGCCAGGCTGTGGTGGGCTCCAGCACCGATAGCCACCACTGTCTTGCCAAAAAGCGCCGAGCCCGAAGCCGTGTCCACCGCCACCGGCACCGTACTGTAGCCTGTGCCGTTGTCGCCGAGTTGGCCGTAGTTGTCGTAGCCCCAGGCGGCCACCGTTCCGTCCGAGCACAGCGCCAGGCTGTGGTACCCGCCCGCCGCGATGGCCACCACTGTCTTGCCATGAAGTGCCGAGACGCCCGCAGCGGTGTTCACTGCCACCGGCACGAGGTGCTGCGTTGTGGTATTGTCTCCGAGGTCGCCGTGCTCGTTGTCTCCCCAGGCGACCACCGTGCCGTCCGAGCATAGCGCCAGGCTATGGCCGGAATCTGTGTTACCGCCCGCCGCAAGGGCAACCACCGTCTTGCCCGTCAGCACGCCCGTACTCGTCACCGGCACCGGCGCGTGCCGATCCGTCGTGCTGTTGTCGCCCAGTTCGCCGTAGAAGTTGTAGCCCCAGGCGAAAGCGCGGTTGCTGGCCCAGACCAGCACCAGGTCACTGCCGCTGCCGCCGTAGTAGTTGGCTACGAACCGGTAAGTGACCCCGCCGTAGCTCAACGCCACCGCCTGCCCCTGGGCGAGGTTGTCGAACGTGCCGACAATGAACCCGAGTGCCGTGTTGCTCACCACCATCAAATCCGTGCCCGTGGCGGGCGCGAAGTTGAGCGTGAAGTTCACCGTGTTGCCCGTGGCCGTGTAGCCGTTGGTCGTGACGGGCACGTCCGTGGCGGAGTTCCAGACGGCGTTCACTGTGGCCGCCGATGCCAGCCTGGCCGCAAGGCACAGGGCGGCGAGCACGACCGCGCCGAGTCCCCTTGTGAGGCTGAAACCTTCGATTGCTTTCATAGACTCAAGCTTGAACTTGGCAGCCTTTGTGACCTGCTACTGCTCTTATGCCAAAGTAGAAAAAGGAATGCAAGCCCTTTTCGCCATTATTTGCGCGCCCCAATCACTACGATTGGCCCTCCCCGCCGCCCTCCGCGCCTCCGGTGCTTGCCAACTGAAAGGCTCAGGAGTATGTAGTCTGCATGAAAGTCGAGAAGATCAGGCAGGCGCTGCATGCCCAGCCGTTCCGTCCCTTCTTCATCCATTTGGCCGATGGCGGACGTCTTCCCATCATGCACGAGGACTTCGTGGCTTTGGAGCCGGCGGGGCGCGAGATCATTGTATATCTGCGGAACAACACCCACCAAATCATTGATGTGCTGATGATCACCCGCCTGGAAGTCGGGGTTCGCAATGGCGCCAGGAAGCCGCGCCGTTAAACCACGCTTCGATCCTGCTCAAGCATGAGCAACGCTGTTCGCCAGGCGCCGAGAATTGAATGGCCGGTCTGGGGCGGCCTGGCGTTAGTCATCTTGCTTTTGCTCGTGCTACTCAAGTACCAGGGCGTTTCCGACCAGCCACTTCCCGTCTATGGCCAAATCGCCGACTTCACGCTCACCAACCAGAATGGCCGCGCGGTCTCGCTGGCCGACCTGCGCGGGCAGGTCTGGGTGGCCGACATCATCTTCACGCGCTGCCCCGGCCCTTGCCTGAACATGACCAGGCAGATGAAGGCCCTCCAGGACGCGCTGCCACCGGGCAGCCAGACTAAACTCGTTACGCTGACCACCGATGCCGATTTCGATACCCCGCCGGTCCTGAAAGCCTATGCCGAACGGTTCGAGGCCGACCCGCGCCGCTGGATGTTTCTAACGGGCACGAAACAGGAGCTTGCAAAGCTGGCCATTGACTCCCTCAAGTTGACCGCCATCGAAAAGAAACCCGAAGAGCGCGAGTCGCCCCAGGACCTTTTCGTCCACAGCACCATCTTTGTCATCGCCGACAAGCGCGCCCGGTTGCGCGGCGTGTTCGAGACCACCGGCGAAGGCATCAACCCGCAGAACGTGAAAGCGCGGATTCTCGCCGCCGTCAGGCGATTGGAGCGCGAGCCGTGAGCCTCGCCGACCTGCCTGCCGTCAACGCCTCCCTCAACGGCCTCAGCGCGCTCTTTCTGGGCGCCGGCTATTACTTCATCCGCCGCAAGAACCAGGCCGCCCACCGCAACTGCATGATCGCCGCGTTCGCCGCGTCCACGCTCTTCCTCGCCTGTTATCTCACCTACCACGGCTGCTTGGCGTACTATCTGCACCGGGGGCCAACCGTCTTCCGGGAGCCGGGCTGGTTTCGCCCGGTCTATTTGGGGATTCTCCTGACCCACACCCTACTGGCCGTGGTGATTGTGCCGCTGGCGCTCATCACGCTTCAGCGCGCGCTCCGGCGGCGGTTCGACCGGCACAAGCAGATCGCCCGCTGGACGTGGCCGTGCTGGATGTATGTCTCCGTGACCGGCGTGCTGATCTACCTGCTGCTCTACCGGATCTTCCCCCAGAAATAGGCGGAAATCGGCCTCCGGCTATTTGGCCGGCTTACAGAGGAGTGCGTAAGATACGCTACACCCGGCACGTGTGGCGGCTCTCCCTCTCCCCATCCGATGGGGAGAGGGCCGGGGTGAGGGGGCACGGTGCGTAGTCTATCCTCCAGTCTGCCGTGTAAGATTGCGCAGTTCATCGCGCACTTGCGCCGCCCGCTCGTAGTCCTCGCAATTGATCGCTTCGTGCAATGCCCGCTCCAGCTTCTCCCGGCGCGACAGCGGGCGTTTGGCGCGGATTTCCTCCAGCCAATTCTCCAAGGACTGCACCTCGCCGCCCGTTTCGGCGGCTTCACCGCGCCCATGTTCATGGCAAAAAGTGCGAATCTTCTCCAGCCCCTCTTCAATCTGCTGCATCGCCAGCCCGTGGTCGTTGACCGCCAGTGCCTGCGCCGCCCGCGCGCGGGTCAGCACCATCAGCAATTGCGGTCGAAACTGCTCCAACGACCAGGCCAGTTCCTCGCTCTCGGCGTGTTGGCTGACAAAATCGAACACCGCCAGGTTCCGCTCGGCGTCGCGTATCACCCCGGCGTAATCTTCCAACTGCAAGAGGCAGATGTAGCGATGGTGATATTGCAGCGCCTCGAGCTGGAGCCGGGCGCAATCCTCCGCCTTCAACTTGAACCCCTGGTCGCTGCCGCCGTGCGCCGCCACGTACCGGTGCAGCCGCGCGCGGTAGTGCTCAAACAGGGACGGCTGGCCGAAAGGCCGCTTGCCGTCCGGCCGGCCCTCGGTGTTCATTTGCAGCAAACCCAAGTCCACGCGAAGCTGGATTTTCTCCCGCCCGTCCTTGGCCTTGAACCGGCGCACGACCACCTGGCCCGGCTGGTACTCCCACTGGTCCAGGAAATGCGATATGTCGAAATCCATGCGCCGAATATGGCGGCGGCTTCCCGCCAAGTCAACGACTCACCCACAGACTGCTCACCTCCGCTCGGGCGCATCTTCTCGTGGGGTATCACCAGTTCGCGCGCTGGCTCCCTCTCCCTGCGAGGGACGAGCGGGGAGAGGGCCGGGGTGATGGGTCCGTCTTTGCCTTGGGGTTCAGGGGCGCAAAGCGCGTCAAATGGTCGGGGCGTTCTCTCCCGCCAGCTCAGACTTGAACTGCCGCCCGCTTTCCGCCAAAACACTGGCGCATGTCATCCATTGTCCAGGTCGCCATTCACGCCAGCCAGTTCCCGGAGAATGTCCGGCGCGACTTGCTCGAGTCACTGCGCACCCGCCGGGTGAACCACAAATTCCACTACGACAGCCTCAAGCAAACCCAGCAATGGCTCGCGTTGCACCAGGCCCTCTCCCCCTCGCGTACCGACCCGGACTGCGCCGCCACTTACGATCGCAGCTTCGCCGCCGTCGCCGCCCGCCTTGACTCCCGGCGCGTGCATCTCATCGGCCTCGGCTGCGGCGGGGGACAGAAGGACACGCGCCTGCTGAAGCTGCTTCAGGCGTCAGGCCGGAAAACGTTCTACACCCCCTCGGATGTCAGCGCCGCCATGGTCCTCGTGGCGCGGCAGGCAGCCACGGCGGTGGTTTCCCCGGAAGACTGCTCTCCGCTGGTCTGCGATTTGGCCTCCGCTGACGATCTGCCCCAGGTGCTCGACGCGCTCCCCGTGTCCGACGCCACGCGGCTCATCACCTTCTTCGGCATGATTCCTAACTTCGAGCCGCAAGTCATCTTGCCGCGGCTGGCGGGACTGCTGCGCCCCGGGGATTATCTGCTCTTGAGCGCCAATCTCGCCCCCGGCGCCGATTACGCCGCCGGCGTCCAACGCATCCTGCCCCTCTACGACAATGCCCCCACCCGCGACTGGCTGATGCTGTTCCTGCTGGACCTCGGCGTGCAGGCCAACGATGGCGAACTCCGCTTTGCCCTCGAAGACGATCCGGCGGGCAGCGGCCTCAAACGCGTGACGGCCTCTTTCCAGTTCGCTCGCCCGCGCGAAATCCAAGTCGAGGCGCAGCGATTCCACTTTCCCCCCGGCGAATCAATTCGTCTGTTCTTCTCTTGGCGGCACACCCCCGCGCTCGTGCGAAGCCTGCTCGCTCAGCACAGCTTGAACGTCCTCGACCAATGGATCACAAGGTCCGGCGAGGAAGGCGTGTTTCTGGTCTCCGTAAACCGTACCCACGCGGAAAAGAACCACAGATGAACACAGATTCATTTGTTCCTCCTAATCTTAATCTTAATCTTAATCTCCACGCTGTGTCCATCTGTGTCCATCTGTGGTTGCCTTGAGTTCTTCCGGCTAAAACACCCCCAGCGTCCCCAGCACCGCCCGGATGCGCGGCACTTCATGCGTGCGGAACAAATCCGTCTTGCCCAGCGCCGCCAGCACCGCGAAAAACGGCTCCGCGCAGCGCACTTCCTCCCCGAAATACTCGAAGGCGTGCGGCAACGCGTGGCAAATCGGGAACCCCAGCGCCCGCAGCCGGAACGTATTCAGGAAAACCGTCATTTGATGCCGCACGCGCACCGCGCTGTCCTGCAGGTTGCGGTAGTAAAAGCCCAGGCCCGGATCAATCAGAACCTTCTCCACCCCGTTGCGGGCCGCGATCTCAATCTGCCGCGCGAAGAATTCCTGCATCAACGCAACCGGATCGGCGCTAAAATTGAAATCCCCCACCTCCCGCACGTTCCTCCCCTGCACGTAACAGATGATCACCGCCGCGTCGTGCGCCGCCACCATGCGAAATAGTTCGTCAGTCCGGTCCGCGCCCGTGAGGTTCAGGATATTCGCCCCCGCTTCGAGGCACGCGCGCGTCACCGCCGGCTGATACGTCTCCACCGAAACCAAAATGCCCGCCCCCCGCAACGCCCGGATGACCGGCAGCAACTTGCTGTTTTGCCCCGCCTCATTCACCCGCGCCGCTTGGGCCAGCGTGGATTCCGCGCCCACGTCAATGATCTCCGCCCCCTGCTCCCGCATCACCCGCCCCCGGCGGACCGCGCTCTCCGCCGTCAGACAGACACTCTCCCGATACCACGAGTCCGCCGACAGATTGATCACCCCCATGATCGCCGGCTGCGCATTGAACGCAAAGTGTTGGCCGCCGATGGAAAACTCCTTCACGCGCGCCTTCGCCGCCTCGCGATTCTTTTCGAGCAATTCCGCCAGTTGTTCCAGTCCCAGCATGGCCGCCAGCCTATCGCAAATCCCGGTTCAGGAAAGCCATAACTCGCCCCCCTGCCGCGCCGATTCTTCGCTCGCCGTCCGCTTTAGTCCCTCAAGTCCCTTTGGTCCCTTCACACCCTTCGCACCCTTCACCCCTCCCCGGCAAAACGAAAGCAGGCGCGCCAAAGTGAACCGTTATGCTTTCACCACTTTTTTGCCCCTCCGCCTTGATTGGCCGCATCCTCCTTGGCCCTACATCTCGTGTTGAATAAAGCTCGTGAAGTCGCGGTAACAAACAACACTGCCCAAGCCGGACTTTCCGCCTGGAATCTCTGCGAGAGTGACTTTCGGACATGCTTTCCTCAGCATCTTCTGAAGCTGGTCCACATGACCGTTGACCGGTGGTGAACTGTCTTTGTAGCCTGCAGGCACACTGTCGGGGTTCGCTGTTACAATCTCCAATGGCAAATTCTCACCTGCCTTCAGCTTTTCGGCCCGCTTCTTGAAAAGGAATTGAAGTCCACCCGCCAACAGGTCGTGAGGCTGCAAACCAATGAAAGAGATTTTTTCCGCGTCTGTGATTTCCCTTCGCGCCCGCCGCCAAACAGCCGTGAACAGTTGATCATCGCCGGTTTTGCGTCTGTCCTTCCAGTATCTGAGGGGAATACTGTAAATTTCACTTTCGCGGCGGGGAAAGTCACGTGTGAAGTTCCCATTCTCCGTGATCCTCTCCCATGGGAAAAAAATCATCGGTGGCCTCACCGCCTCTCCCTTGACCGCCTTTGGCAACTGAGACCTGTCTTCGAAGACATTGGAAAAGGTCAGGATGGAATTGATTGCGGGCGAGACGACCCTTGGATTTAAGAAATCCAACCACGGGACGACACTTGTTCCGTGGAGTTTTAGCAAACAAAACCCGTTCCCCTTACGCAAGCGATCTGCCTTCCGGTCGCCAAACCCGCTCAATAGCGCCGTCGGGATTTTACCAGAATCCCTGCCAGCGACTTCCCGCCGGTTTTTGAACTCTCCTGAAAGAACAAATTCGAGATAAGGGTCGTAGTTGTACGTAAGGACAGAAACGTCTTCACGGAGATTGTGGCCTTGTTCGTTGAAGAGCTTTTGAACGAATGTAACATAATCCGATTGGGTATTGGATTGACCGCCTCTGGGATCATGCAGTGCAAAAACCAGAGATGTGAACCGTTTGAGCTGCTTAACCAAAGCGTCATAGCCTTGGTTCCTTCTCAGCGAGAAACAGAATTGATCCACAGTTTTGTAGCTTGTGCCTTGAAAAAGCTGCCCTGCTCTCGTGCCCAGAAAGGACTTGAACGCATTCACAAGTCTTTGCTTCACCTGACCCTTTGAATCGAGGTTGCCAAGTTCCTTTTCAATGTATTGCCCAAAACAAGTGTGCGAGGACAGGATTTCCCGTAAAGGTGCGGCTAGGGGATAGCCGGAGCTTTGCGATGCTCCCGCACCAAGAATGATGATGTGTTTAGCCATGTGCAGACTACCATGTGCAGACTAGACGGACTTGCTACAAGAGATTACTACGGTCCTCGTTTTGGCCTCAATTTGAAATATCCATCCGGGTCAACAAAGACGAAATTGTTGTTGCTCAAGAAAACTTGTGCAGTTCCGGCGTTGGTCGGCGCATCGACCAACCAGTAATACTTTTCTGTCTCGTTCAAAACCGCCCGTTGTGCGCTTGCAAAAATCGTGAGCGCCTTGTCACAAGGATAAGCGAAGGAAAACTTGCCATCAGCATCAGTAAGCGTTTTCTCAAAGACGACCGGCAAGAAGTCTGCGAGGCAATCCTCGGCCGTTGGGGAATTTTCCAACTGCGCCTCTGCACTCACCACGCGGGATTTAGCGACTTCAAACTTGTTGGTTTCTTCTGCGTCAGCACGGCGCAAGGCATCCTTACCTTTCTCAAGCAGGAGTGCCGCTTCGGCGTCCTTTTGTTTCATTGTTTGGATGATTGCTTCTTCCTGTTCTAACAGAGCATCGGCCCTGGCAGAATTGTCGGCTCTCTTGGCCAAGTCGTATTGCGCGTCTAGTGAGTAGAATTGCCGGTTCAAAGCGGCCTCTTGCTTAAGAATAACATCTATCTGCGCGTTTATTCTAACGAAATCCGCATCTGGCGCGGGACGGCCCTTCGTCAAGAACCAGTCGAAGGCAGCTTGAGCTTTTTGGGCATCCTCTTTCGCAGTAGCCAGAGCTTGTTGCCGGGATGCTATTACCGACTCAATGGCAGGCTGCTTCTTCTGCAAAAAATCGGTGACTTGCGGCTTTTCAATCAACAGAACTTCAACCGCTCCAAGTTTAACATTGTCAGCACCGCGAGTGACGATGAAGACTTGTCCTGTCACTGTCGTTTGCCGCTCGGCGGCGGTCTTTCGGGCGAATTCCTGTCCGGCTTTTTGTTTCTGTCGCCATAAAAACAACCCCACAACGACCAGCACCGCAATTGCCAAGCCAATAAACACAATTCGCGCGCCCCGCCGTTGCGCTGGCAAAGTGAGCCGCAACTGACAATGCGGACAATCAATGGCGGCGCCCGCCGCATCAGAAGGATACTCAATTCCGCCACCACACTTCGGGCAATGGAGTTTGAAGAACTTCACGCGGCAAGATTAATTGGTTTCTACCGGCTGGCAAGCCTCACGCATGGCCTCACATAATGCCGCAAAGCCCGCAAGTCTTTTTGCTTCGCGTCTTGGCGGCTTAGCGTGAGACTCAGAGCCGGGCCTTGGCCGCCATCCCCGTGTCCACCAGCCAGACTTCACCGTGGCGCGGGTTCATGGCCGTCGAGGATGTCCAGAACCTCCTGCTCCACTTCGCGTGTCGGCAACACGTCTGCCCATGCTTCCTCTTCCCGTTGGCGCGTGAGGAGCTTCAGGCAATACCAAACTTCGCGCAACACCGGCTCTGGCTGGCGCTTGATTTCCTCAAGAAGTATTTCCTGCGTGCTCATCGGCCAAGCTTAAGAAACACCTTTCGCGGGCCAAATGCAACCTCAAAACCGGCCTTGGCCGGCTGGCACCACCCCGCCAGTTCATGGCCGCTGTGCCTGCCGCTGCGTACAGGCCAGCGCCGGCCATTGCTGACCCCCATTTCTACACCACCCGTCCGGCTCCGTGGCACGGGGCGCCTTTCCACGCCATAAAATAAACCTGGCTAATAGTTAGCACTTTTGGACCTGCAATCGCCCCCCTGGCCAATTATACCACTTCCAACTCGAAAATGCGCTATTCCGAGGATGCGCACCCCCCGCGCTCCCCCCATATGAGGGCCGATCACGTATCACGCATCACGCATCACGTTTCCCCCGCTATTATTCACTGAGTCCTGCCTGCGGCTTCGCCCTCAGCCCAGGAAGCCAATGGGTCTAACTCTCTACTTGACAGTGTGATAGAAATAGTATAAGTACCCCCCAGCCTCGTGGAATGCTCAGACCACGGCTCCGGTGAACGGACCTCAGAACCGTTGCCGGTAGCGTCGAACCTGACACGATTATGGGCGCAAGGGCAGAAGACACCCCTGCGCCCCTTCGTGCGGACGAGCCGAAAACGAAAGAATTTGCGAGGAACACTGGCAATGGCATGATGTCCCTCCCATGATCCTCCCAATACCTTCCACACCGCTGCCCGCCGTAGTCTTCGTGCCAGCGGTTAAACCCGAGGTGTCAGAAGATATGGCACAAACAACTGTACCTGTGTCTATCCTATTGCTAATCAATGACTTATGCAATCAGCCGTGGGAAAATGGTGGCAAACAGGGCGTAAACGCAGGGGCAACTGGGTAATGTGTGGTGGGTCAGCGACCCTCTTTTACCCCACTGTCCACAAACAGGACACTCGGGCGCTGCCGAGTTACATTATAGCCGTTAATACACTCACAACACCAATCACCAGTTACCAATCGGCGGACAAAACGTCTTGTCCGCCGATCAGCGTCCAGGCTGGACAGAAACCGGACGGGGTTCGGGGGAATAAGGTGTCCAGACGAAGGTTGACTAAGCAGGCTGGTTCGTGTAACTTTCGTGTATGCCCAAATGCATCACAGTTGATGACGATGTTTACAATCTCCTGTTGGCCTTAAAGCGGCCGGGGGATTCCTTCACCAAGGTCCTCAGGAGACACGTTGCCAAGCCTGCTGATACCTGTGGCGAGCTGTTGGATGCGATGGAGCAGATGCCGCCGCCCGAGGTTGACCTGGCAGTGCTGGATCGGATTGAGAGGGAACGCGGACGACGATCAGGCGGGCGTAAATGATCGCGGACACGACTTTCCTCGTCCACCTGGTCCGGGAGCAGCGGACCGGGAGAGCAGGTTCCGCGCGGGCCTTTCTGGCCGCACACCGCCGTGAAGTCATCCGCACCTCCATCATCAGCCTGGATGCTGCCTTTGATCGGGTGCCGCGGCTGCGCCGGTTGCCTTACTAAAACACCCGCCCATCGAGCCGGGCGCGTGAGAGCCGGTTCCAGGCGGTGAACCTCCCCAGTGGCGGCACCCCCATTCCCCATCAACTGTCAAATCTCCACCATCAACTAATTTGGCTCAACGGGCCGCTTCTGCCTTCTTCCTTCTTCCTTCTCCCTTCCCCCACTGATACCCTCGCTTCCCATGACTGAACAGTCCTCCATTTTAGCGCCGTTCGCTCCGGTGGATACACCGGCCTTGCTTTTGGATGCGGGCGCCTTGAATGCCAACATCCAGCGGATGGCGGCTTTTTTCGCCCCCCGCCCTTGCCGGCTTCGGCCCCATTTCAAGAGCCACAAATGCACTGCCATTGCCAAATTACAAATGAAAGCCGGCGCGGTGGGCATCACCTGCGCGAAACTGGGCGAAGCGGAAGTCGTCGCCGAGGCCGGCATCCGCAACATCTTGATTGCCAATCAAATCGTCGGCCCGCTCAAAATCCGCCGTCTGATTGAACTGTGCCGCCGCGCCGATCCGATGGTCGCGGTGGATTCGGCGGACAACGTGAAGATGCTTTCGGAAATGGCCTTGGCGGCCGGCGTGAAGATTGGCGTCCTGGTCGAGGTGGATGTCGGCATGGGCCGCTGCGGCGTGGCCCCGGGACAACCCGCCCTCGATTTGGCGCGCCGGGTCGCTGCGTCAGCCGGGCTGAGGTTTGAAGGGTTGCAAGGTTATGAGGGGCACTGCGTTGACCTTCGCGATGAAACCGAGCGCGCCAGACAGACGCGCGCATCCCTAAAGCTCCTGGTGGAGACGCGCCGGCTGATCGAACGCTCCGGCCTTCAAGTCAACCTGGTCAGCGGCGGCGGAACCGGAACTTATACCCTCACCGGAGACTGTGAAGGCGTGGACGAGGTGCAGGCCGGTTCTTATGCCGCAATGGATTGGTGGTATGGCGACATCCGGCCCGAATTCAAGCAGGCGATGAGCATTCTCGCCACCGTCATCAGCCGGCCCAAACCCGGCCTGATTGTCATTGATGTGGGCCGGAAGGGAGTCGGCGCCGAATGGGGCGCTCCTCGCGTCAAGAATCTGCCCGGGGGTCAGGTGGCCAGTTATGGCTCCGAAGAGCACATGAAAATCTCGGTGCCGCCAGATTCGGCGATTAAGATTGGCGACCGCCTCGAAATCATCCCCTCCCACGGTTGCACCACCAGCAATTTGTACTCGGAATTCATCGTCCACGAGAATGGTTCGCTAACCGGGAAATGGCCCATCGAAGGCCGCGGGAAGCTCCAGTAAGCCAATGGAAGCGCAAGCCTTGCGTGGTCTTGCAGGTTCAAGGCCCTCACCGTGCCGGCAGGGCCGAAGGGGGGGGCGCCGGACGCCGGCTGGCGTCGGTCCAGCCCGCCCGCGACGCCAAGGCCAGGCTCAGGCCATCAGCGCCAGCCCGGCCCGCTGGGGCGGATTCGGCTGCCAGCTCGCGAAGATACCGCTGGTTGTCCTTCTGCCAGTCCCGGTTGATCTTCCACGCGTAGAACGACAGGCCCGCCGCCACCAGCCTGCCGGTGGCCAGCTTTTTGAGGTTCTCAGGCAGCGTATAGAGGCGGGTATGCCCGTACACCTGAGCACACTGAAGCTCGAAGGGCGTGAAACCCGCCGGCCGATAGACCACGTGATGTGTATCGTAGAGGTCCCAGTCGAAGGAGGTAATCCGCCTTTCGGCAGCCAGACGATGGTAAAGCTCCGACCCGGGCAGCGGAGTCAGGATGAGCAACTGCACGCTGGTGAGCTTCATCTTGCGGGCGAAGCTGACCGTGGCCTCGACGGTGTCCCAGTCGTCCTCGTCAAAGCCGAACACGAACATGCCGTGGATGTGAATGCCGGCTTCCTGGACGACGCGGATGGCGTGGCGGATGTCCTCCAGGTTCTGGCTCTTCTTCATTTCGGCGAGGCTTTTGGGGTTCACCGATTCGAAGCCGATGAACACCGTATGACACCCGGCGCGTTTCATCAGACGCGCGAGGCCGGGATCGCGGGCCAGATCGGCGCGCACCTGCGTGGACCATTGGAAGCGGAATCCTTCGGCGATCATCGCCTCGAGCAGTTCCCGGGCGCGGCGCTTGTTCGCCGTGAAGTTGTCATCGCAGAAGAACACGAAGTGCTGCCGGGTGTCGAACTGCCGGAGTTCGCTCAGGATGGCCGCGACCGAGCGGTAACGGAACTTCTTTCCGAACATGCCCGTGACCGAACAGAAGGAGCAGTCGAACGGGCAGCCGCGCGAAGTCTGCACCATCACCGTCCTCTTGCCGCCGATCACGCAATCGGCCGTTCCGCCGGCCAGTGAGAAATCCGGCGCGGGCAGCGCATCCAGGTCGGTGATCCAGGGTGCCAGGTCGTTATGCCGAATGACTCCCGCGCCATCCTTCCACGAGAGATTCGGAACCGCGGCGTGCCTGAGGTCGGTCGCTGCTACGCGGCCTCCGCTCCAGAGGTCCAGCAGGGCGTTCATCGCCCCTTCGCCTTCTCCCCGCACGACGAGGTCTCCATGGGCCAGCGCTTCGTCGGGAAGGAAAGTGACGTGCGGTCCGCCCAAGATGACCGGTATGCCGCGCGAGCGGCATTCATCCGCCAGCGCGTACCCGCGTCGCGCGGTGGCGGTGATGGTCGAGATGCCCACCACGTCCGGCTGGCCGTGTGCAGTGATCCAGGTTTGCAGATCGAAGCGCTGCCGGCCCTCGACAAACACCCGCGCGCTCCAGCCGTCGCGGCGGTTCACCAGCCCGGCCAAAATGAAGCTCCCCAGCCGCGGCAAGGTGAACTGAGTGAAGATGTTAAGCTGCGCGCCCGCCGGCTCAATGAACAGCATGAGACGTTTCATGAGCAAAGCCCTTTCAGTAGTCGCGCACACATCGCACGGGATATACTCCAAACCGAACTCTGAGACAAGACGCGGCGAAGCCGCAACCAAAGGGTTAAATGAGTTAAATGGGCCACATCGGTTAAATGGGGAAAACCCATTCTGCTTGCGTTCTTCCCCCGTCCGCCGTAGAAGCCCGGTCGTGCGTTGCCGAACGAGAAATCCGTGGAACAAGCAGCTTGCGCGGCGATTTGGGATACGGGCTTCTGCCTGGTGCTGGCGGAGCGCAGGGTGGTTGCTTCTGTTCGCGGCCTGGGCGCAAGCCTTTGGCCAGGTCAGCGTGCTTGATTCTTCCTTCAAGGTTGGCCCGGGAGCCAACGACGCCGTTGACGGCCTGGTTGTGCAGGCCGACCTGCGCATCCTGGTGGGGGGAGAATTCACGTCCATTGGCGGCCAATCGAATTCCTTCCTGGCCCGCCTTAACTCAGACGGCTCCGTTGACGCGTCGTTCAACCCGGCGGGGCAAACGGATGGGGCCGTCCAATGCCTGCTGCAACAACCCGACGGGAAGGTCCTGGTCGGCGGCGGCTTCGGGCTCCTGCTGGGCCACGCCCAGCCTGCCCTGGCTCGCCTGCTGGAGGACGGCTCGGTGGATGCCTCCTTCGATGCCAGCGCCGTGTTCAACACCAATACGTGGGTCTTTTCCTTGGCCTTGCAGGATGACGGCCAGCTTCTGGTTGGCTATCAAGGACTGGATGACCAGGTGTCCCGAGTCGTGCGGGTCAATACCAACGGCACGCCGGACCCCACGTTCATCTGCACAAACCAGATCAACAGCTATATCTTCGCCTTGTTGCCCCAGCCGGACGGCAGCGTTCTGTGCGGCGGAAACCCTGGCGGTCTGGGCGGCAGCGCTCCCGACGCCTTGTTCCGACTGAAGCCGGATGGGGGGGTGGATGACACCTTTGACCCCGGACTGGATTTGTCCTCTGTTTTTTGTCTGGTCAGACAACCCAATGGGCAGATCCTCGTCGGCGGCCTGCTCAACCGCACGGGCGCTTCCAACAGCGTTCCGCTGCTCCGTTTGAACGCTGATCTTCAATGGGATGAGAGTTTCAGCACCGATGCTTTTGGTGAAACCGGTCCGTCAATCTCCGCCCTGCTGCTCCAACCGGACGGCCAGATCGTCGCGGGCGGATACTTTTTCGAGGTGGGCGGCTACTGGCGCCGGCAAATTGTCCGGTTCACCCCTGCGGGTCACGTGGACGGGTGCTTCGATCCAGGACTCGGGCTGGGCGGCTTCACGCAGGCCGGCGCTGTCCAAGCCATGTCCTTGCAACCGGATGGATGCGTTCTGGTTGGGGGGGTGTTCCAGGGAGTGGACACGGCTTACGGGCAATTCAATCTGGCTCGCCTTTTGCCCCACAGCGATTGCGATTTGATACGCGTCTATCTCAAGGGCGGGTCTGACACGTTTGCGGCAGCGACCTTTCCGCCCGGCGGCACCAATTACCTGGAGGTGTCGGCCGATCTCACCAACTGGCAGACCGTCCAGACCGACACCAGCCCGTACATTTACGATAGCTGGTTTTCGATGGCCGCCGCGCCGCAGGCCTTCTTCCGGGCCAGACAAGAGCGCTGAGTTGGCGCTCAACGGCTAGCCGGGAAATTTCATAGTGTGTAGCCGCCGACGGCAGTCGGCGCTGATTCTCAGTCCCGAAAGATGGCGCCGCCTGCCGTCGGCGGCTACACCCTGTCGGCGGTTTGTGCGAGGTATGAGAATTCCGGGCTAGTCATTACGGCTACTTCTTGGAACGAGACTCCCCGCTATTGGCCGGGGACGAAGGTGAAGCCGATTGGCGCTCATCGGATGGCGGGAGCGACTTGATTTCGGCGGCTTGATGATAGCTCTTCGGATAATATGCAGGGGTGTTTCGTCCCTGAGCCGGCGTTTGGGCGGTTGATGACGGAGCCGCGGCGTGGGGGGTGTTGTAGGCGGCAGCCAAACCTGTGGTGGAACTGTAGCCGGGGGCCGAGCGGGTTCCTTGCTTCCAGTCATCGGGGGTCCGGGATGCTGTTGGGGCAGAAGACGTTCTGGCCGTCGGCTGGTAGGTCTTCGAGGTCGGCTGGGATTGCGAGGAGGACGCGGGTTTGGCGTTGCTCAACGAGGAGGAGGCTTTAGGCGGTTCGGGTGCCGGCGCAGGCTGAGAGGTCCTCGGGGCAGGCTGGTATGGCGAGGAGGGCGCGGGTCTTGCGCTGCTCAACGAGGAGGAGGCTTTAGGCGGTTCGGGTGCCGGCGCAGGCTGAGCGGTCCTCGGGGCAGGCTGGTATGGCGAGGAGGACGAGGGCTTTGCGCTGCTCGACCAGGGCGAGACTTTGGGCGCTTCCACGACCGGCCGGCGTGGGGCAGCGACGGGAGCCGACCCGCTGCGGCTGAAGGTGGAGGGGGGTGCCGTTCTCACCGGCGCAATGGGGGCGTGCTGAATGACCGGATGCTGCGTATCTACTCTTTGGGCCACCATATTCACTGGCCGCGCCGGAGCCTTGGGCTGCGCCCGATAGACCACCGCCCCGGTCCGGCTGGGCATTCCGGCGGAACCGGCCGGCAAATCGCGGATGGTTGCCCGGGGGACCGGGACACGGGAAGCCGCGGCCACGCGCTCGACCGCAATGCCTCGGTTTACGACGGCGTTATTGTTCACCACATAGTTGTTGATGATGCTGGTCTGGCGGTAAATGGCCGTGACCCGGGCCGGCGGCAGGCAGCGATACCCCAAGTCGTGGCTGCAAAAGTCGCCCAAGGCGACAAAAGCAAAGGCGTTGATGCCGAGGCCAAAGTCGAAATTCGCCCCGACGCTGACCCCATTGAAGCGCCAGCCAAGCCGCAGATCAAATTCGGCGCGTGGCGGCAGCGGTGCCCAGCCGCAAGTGTCCCCGGCGACCCGCCAAGTGACCCAGGCCGGCCCCCAGACCCGGTCGGGCAGCCAAACCCAGCCGGAGCGCGGGTGCAAATACCATCGGCCATAGTGAAACGGCGCCCAGCCCCACGAATAGTCCGATTGCCAATACCATCCGGCATCCGTATAAACCCAGTGGCCGCCATCGCAGTAGGGGCGCCAGCCGCGGGACATCACGACCGTCCGGGGTTGCCAGCACCAGCCGTATCCTTCCAGGGACACCCAGGCGCCATAGGGCGAAAGATCATTGTAGAAGTAACTCACATCGGCGGGAGGACTGCTGACATAGGCCGGCGGCGGGGCGGCAGCCGGGAGCGGCGGCACTGCCGGCGCCGGAGCCGCCGGGGCAACTGGAGGCGGTGTGGCTGGGGCTGCCGGCACATATTGCTGAGGCTGGTTCCGCAGCGTGCCGTCGTGGCTCAGCATCGCCGCGGTCACCTGCGGGGACAGGCCGACATCCTTAAGATAAAGGACATCGTCTGCGGAAAGATTGAATGGGGCTTGCGAATTCTGGATGTAGGCCAGAACGACATCATCACCGACCCCCGAACCGGCCAGCCGGACGACTTCGGCAGCCCCTGGCGATAGATTGGCCGGGGCCGCTGCCTGCGGCGTTTGACCATATCCGGACAATAGTGGAAAAGCCAACGCTGTAACCAACCCGACCCATTTGATGTTTCTCATAACAATCGCACTCGCATTCTTGATTAACTCTTTAGACCGCGCCGGCGCAGGTTTATTCAGCCGACTGATCCGCTTCATATTAAGGGAGATACAAGGCACGAGCAATCAAATGCCTAACTACACTCGCCCCAGGCGCTCCAGCAGCTTCCCGTGAATCCCGCCAAAGCCGCCGTTGCTGAAGACGACCACGACTTCACCCCCTTGCGCGCGCTGCGCGACGTGGGCCACAATGGCGTCCACGTCGGGCAAATAGGCGGCGTCTTTGCCCTCCGCCTTCAAATCCTGCATCAGCCGCGCGGGGTCCAGGCGTTCCTGGGGCGCCAGCAATTCCAGCCGGGCCACTTGCGCGACGACCACCGCGTCGGCATCCGCAAAGGCGCTCCCCAGCTCGGCTTGAAAGACGTTGCGGCGGGTCGTGTTGGTGCGCGGCTCGAAGATGGCCCAGACTTTTTGCGTGGGATACTTGATGCGCAGCGCGCGCAAGGTCTCGCGAATCGCGGTGGGATGATGGCCGAAGTCGTCCACCACCGTCACCCCGCCCGCGATGCCGCGCACTTCCATGCGGCGCTTGATGCCTTTGAAGGTGTCGAAGGCGGCCTGAATCTGATGGTTCTTGAGGCCGCAATGCTTGGCGCACGCGACGACCGCCAGCGCGTTGCGCACGTTGAGTTCCCCCACGAAGTTGGTGTGGAACTTGAAGCTGGGAATCTCGAACTCGGTCGCCGTCGGCCCGTAGCGGATGTTGAAGGCCTGGACGGAGTTGCCTTCGCCCAGCCCGAAGCGCTTCACCGGGCAATGCGTCACGTTGAGCAGCGGCGCGAGGTTCGCGTCGTCGCCGTTGGCCAGCAGCAAGCCGTTGCGCGGAACGAGCCGGATGAAATACTTGAAGGCAGTCTTGATGGGCTCAAGGCTCTCGAAGATGTCGGCATGATCGAACTCAAGGTTGTTGATGAGCGCCACCTCCGGCAGGTAATGCACGAACTTGCTGCGCTTGTCGAAAAAGGCGGTGTCGTATTCATCGCCTTCGATGATGAACCATTCGCTGTCGGTGAAGCGGGCGCCCTGGCCGAGATTATTCGGGATGCCGCCGATGAGGTAGCTCGGGTTGAGGCCATTATGCTCGAAGACCCACGTCAGCAGCGCGGTCGTCGTGGTCTTGCCGTGGGTGCCGGTGACGACCAGCGAACGTTTGCCGCGAATGAAGAACTCCTTCAGCAGTTCCGGCAGCGAACAGTAGGGCAGCTTGTGGTCCAGCACGTACTCGGCTTCGGGATTGCCGCGGGAGATGGCGTTGCCGATGACCACGAGGTCGGGCCTGCGAGCGAGGTTTTGCTCCGCGTAGCCGGGGATCACCTCGATCTTGCGGTCCGCCAGAAACGTGGACATGGGCGGATACACGTTTTGGTCGGAGCCGGTGACCTTCACGCCTTTTTCCTGCATCGCCGCCGCGGTCGAAGCCATAGCCGTGCCGCAGATTCCGACGAAGTGGACCGACTGAATGCGCGAAAACATCGCCTCCATGATATAAGCGGGGTTCCGGGTGGAAAGAGAAAAGGACTGAGTTGACCTTTCCCCTTGTCACCGCCCGCGGTCGGTTCTAAAGTCATCGGGTGGTGAAGCACCACCGAACGATATGATTGAACTGATTCAATTACCCTGGAGCCCCTACTGCATCGTCCAACGGCGCATCCTCGAGTTCGCCGGCGCCCGGTTCAAAATCACTGATATTCCCACCGGCGACCGATCCCGGGTCTGGCGATTGACCCGCCAGCGCTACTACGGCGTGCCGGTCATTCGGAGCGGCAAAGCGGTCATCTTCGAGGTCAGCGAGGAGTCGCAGGTGATCGCTAAGTATCTCGACAACCGGTTTCAGCTCGGGCTATTCCCGTGGGAACTGGAGGGCGTGCAATCCCTGGTCTGGCGATACATCGAGAACGAGGTCGAAGGCGTCGGCTTCAAGCTCAACGACATTTACTGGCGGGAGGTAGTGCCGGCGTCGGACCAAGTCGCGTTTCTGCGGCACAAGGAACGCAAATTCGGGCGCGGCTGCATTGACCAATGGCGGGCGCAGCAAAAGGAGCTGCTGGCGCAACTGGAGCAGCGGCTGGTGCCGTTCGAAGAAATGCTGATGTATAAACCGTTTCTCCTGGACCAGAGGCCGCGGTTCGTCGATTTCGACCTCTACGGCATCCTGGGCAATTTCCTTTATTCCGGCCATTACCGCCTGCCGGCGGCGCACACTCACCTGCGGAAATGGCACCAGCGGATGGCGCGCGTGCAGCACCAATTGGTCGCCTGTGAGGACGATGTGCCGTTCTGACGCCGTAAGGAAAGGTATTCGACATGAAAACACTGTTGCCGTGGTTATGCGTTGTGGGACTGGTCATCGGGCTGGGCTGGGTTTATTCCGCCAGCCAGAAAAAGGACGCTGAGCTGGCAGCCCTGCGCGAGGACAGCCAACAATTGCAAAAGCTTCGCGCCGAACTGGAGGAAGCCAAGAGCGCCCGCACGCAGGCCGAAAGCGATGAGCTGGCCCGGCTGCGCAAGGACAACGAAGACCTGCTGCGCCTGCGCAACGAAGTGCGGCAGTTGCGGAACGAAAAGCAACAACTCGCCACGCAAGTCCAGACAGCCCAGTCGCAAGCCCAGGGGGCGCAAGCTCAAGTTGAGACCCTGCGCGCGAATCCGGCGCATGCTCCCGCCGCGGGGCAGCCGAACCCCGCGGCTCAGGCCGCGCTGGCAGGGCGTGCCGGGGTGCCGGCTCAGACTCCCGAGCAGCAGCAAGCCGTTGCCTGCATCAACAATCTTCGGCAAATCGACGGGGCGAAGCAGATTTGGGCCTCCGAGAAGCAAAAGCCGCCGGGCGCTCTGCTCACTGCCGCAGACTTGGCTCCTTATCTCGGGCCCAATGGATTGCCAACCTGCCCGGCCGGCGGCGTCTATACCCTCAACCCGGTCGGCCTCGCGCCGATTTGCAACATTCCGGGCCACGCATTGCCAAAGTGAGGCCGCCCAGGGTCCACAGCGAGGAGCGTGCGCGCTCCTTCTTGGCAGCGGACGCGTTCCTGCCTGAACCGCTCAGCAAATGTGCTGTTGCCTGAGTTCGCGGATGCGGTCGCGCAGACGGGCGGCGCGCTCGAACTCCTGCTTGTCGATGGCGCGGCGCAGTTGATGTTCCAATTGCTCCAGCTCCGACAAGGGGCGGTTCTTCTGGATTTGCGACTCCAGTTCGCGCAAGGCCATCACGGACCGCTCCCGCTCGAACTTGAACGTGTCGTCCTCCAACTCCGCCAGCGACTCGATTGTCCGGATGGTTCCCCGGGCGAGCCGCAGGGCCTCGTCGTAAGCGCCCTTGGCCATCGCCTGCATGACCGTCGCGCAGCCGTTGACACGCAGGATGTAGGGGCGCCATTTCTCCAGGAACTGCTGGTCCTCCTCCCGCCGGGCGTAGTGGTGCAGGAAATCGAAGGCGCGCAGGTTCCGCGCCGTATCGCGGATGGTGCGCGCCCAGTCCTTGAGCTGAAAGAGCCGCACGTAGCGAAAGTAGTAAAGCGTGCCCTCGTGGAACAGTTCGCTGCATTCCTGCGGGCTCAACTCGAAGTCGGCCTCGCGCCCGGAGAACTTGGCCTGGTTGAGGCGCTGCTGGTGATACTCCAGGGCGGATTCCATCCCGTGCGGGCGCAGGCCATCCGGGCGTCCGTCCATTTCATATTGCTCGAGGCCCAGGGGCGTGCGCACCTGGAGCAACTCGCGGCCGTCATCGCCGCGGACAATGCGCGCGTCCTGTTCCGGGTCGTAGGGCCAGGCCTTCAGGATCTTGCGCAGGTCAGGCGAATCATTCATATCGCTGCCTGTAGTATGACCCTTTTTGCGCGACATTCAATACCATCTTGCAAGGAGGGGCGACACCCCCCTACGAACCGCTCGGCCAGTCCTAACGCGGATATTTTCACCCTGCGCTGCGTTCCGGGCGGCTTGGGAGAGTCGGGGGTTCGCAGCCAGCCCAGACCCACGCGCCGGAGGCGAAGCCGGTTCGACGCCTGGGAACCGTTGCTCCGAAAGTCCAGGTAACCCAGCAGCACCGCCCCTTCCACGAAGTGTATCGCCGTGTAGCAGTACTGCCCCTTGGGATCGTCTTCCAGGACTTTGCGCCGGGACCAGGTCGCGCCGCCGTCGGAGGAAATCGCGGCCACCAGCGGGGTGCGCTTGCCGGGCGGGAAGGGGAAGGCGCCGGAGTGGTCGTTGAATACCGCCAGCAAATCGGCGGAGCCGGGCAGACGCTTGAGGCTGGCCGGCGAGAGGGGAGACTGGAGCGAGGTGGCTGTAAAGGGCGGCCATGACAGGCCGGCATTGGTCGAGACGCAGCCCCATTGCGCGCCCAGATCCGTCCGCGCCCAACTGAGCACGTTGCCGCCGGCCAGCTCGACCACGCCCGGTTCTTGCAGGCCGCTGCCGCTGGCGACCGGCAGGGCCCACCAGTCATTGGCCTCCCGCCAGGTCTGCCCTTCATCATCCGAGAGATACCAGAGGGCGATGGCGCGGGAATCGAACGAGCGGGGATCATGCGGGTCGGACCGCCGCGCGCGATGGAACGCCACAGGCGCAACCAACCGCCCTGTGCTTAGCTGGATCACCCGGTCGTTGTTCAGCACGAAATAGCCGGGCGCATCCACCACCAGTCTCGGGGCGGACCAGGTCTGGGCTTCGTCCGTCGAAAGCCGCATCCAGGGCCGGCAATCGTGCCGGCTGTTCTTGACGAGATAGAACAGCGCGATCCCGCCGCTCTTGAGCCGCAGCAGCGAGACGCTCATGACGTTCTGGCCCCCGGTGTTTTCCACCACCACGCGCGGCTCGCGATTCCAGGTCTGCCCATCGTCATCGGAGCAGATGGAAACGATGCGGGCGGGGCTTTCGTCCGCGGCGCCGCCATAGAATTGCGTGTAGAAAAACAGAATGCGGCCCGACTTGAGCGTGACGAACGCCCCCTCGGAGTTGCGCGGATTCTCCTTCGAGGACTCGATGTCCAGCACGACCCGGTTCCCGGGCGGGAGCACCCCGTGAGCGGCCAGCGGCAACAGCAGAGCAAGGGCGAGCGCGGTGGTCCTGATAATCACATTGAGATGCCCGCTGACGCCTGTGCGTTCGCTCCATCGGGCTTGGGCGTCTGATCGGGAATGAGCCGTCGTCCCAGATTGACCACGTCGTCTTGCGCGTAGCTCAGCCTGCGATAGAACTCGATGACCTGTGCGTTGGAGGAGCGCACCTGCAGGTTTAACTTCGGGCAGCCGCGTTCGACCAGCAGCCGCTCCGCTTCCCGCATCAGGAGCCGTCCGTAGGACCGCCGGCGATGCCGAGGGGAAACGGCCAGATAGTAAACCCAGCCGCGGTGGCCATCGAAGCCAACCATCGCAGTAGCTACCAGTTCGTCGCCCACGGTTCCAACCAGAAACAGCTCCGGCTGTTCCGTGAGTTTGCGCGCAATGTCGGCGTGGGGATCGTTCCAGGGGCGCGTAAGCCCGCACTCTTGCCAGAGTGCGACAACGGCTGCCTCATCGTTCGGTTCAAAGGCTCGGATTTTCATGCAGCGGGCGACGCCCAACAGTCCTGGTTGCGCCCAACTGGAAGTTTAAGAACCAACTGCACCGAGTTGTTCATGCGCGTTCTAATGCACCTTTCTGCTGTCGCGCGGCAAGCGAATTCCTGTCGCCGTGAATCGAGTTGATTCGCGGTGCCGGGGGGCTAGTGTGGACCCGGGTATGCCATTGACACCGGCGCATGAACTGATTCCTGTGCTGCAAGTAGCCATCGGCCCGGTCATCTTGATTTCGGGCGTGGGCCTGCTGCTGCTCACGCTGACGAACCGTTACGGGCGGACGATCGACCGGTCGCGGCAACTGGTGCGGGAGTTGCGGGAGTGCCCCGAGGCGGACCGTAAACGCCTGGAGGGGCAGGTGGAGATACTCTATCGGCGGGCACGGTTGATCCGGCTGTCAATCCTGCTGGCGGGGGTGAGCGTGTTGCTGGCCTCGGTGCTGATTATTGTGCTGTTCCTGACGGCGTTGTGTAAGCTGGAGATCGGCTGGTTGATCAGCCTGCTGTTCATCGCCTGCATGGTCGCGCTGAGCGGGTCGCTGGGGGCGTTTCTCCATGATATTAATTTGTCGCTGGTAGCGCTGAAGCTGGAATTGGGGCATCGGAAGGCGGGGAAGCCGGGAGATGGCGCACGCTGAGACGGAGTGCGGGGAGGACACCAAAGTGTCCGGGCAAAGAGAACGCTTTACCGATCTCCCGCCCCCCAAAAAAAGTGAGAAAAAAGCACGATTCTTGTTGACAAGAGTCGCCCTGGTGGCGTAAAAGTAGCGCGTAGATTCGGAATAAGGCTTTTGTTATGGCTTTTATTAAGCGTAGTTTACTGCTGGCGGCAGCCGTACTTGGCGTTGGATTGCCCTCATACGGCAACCTGCTAGTGAACGGGAGTTTTGAACTTGGTAATTTCGTCCCCGATGCGAACGATACCATGTCGCTCAATGTGGGTGCCACGGACATGACCGGGTGGACAGTTGAAAACGCCGCCTTGGCCTGGATCGGGCCGACGAATCCTTATCTCCTGACCGCTTCCGATGGCAGTTATTTTCTCGATCTCACTGGTTATCACGACAATGCCCCTTATGGCGGCGTGCTGCAGGCACAGACCATTACGACTACGATCGACGCTGTGTATCAGCTTTCCCTCGATATTGGCACCGACCCAGCCTACGATACTGCACCAGTGGGCGTCCAGGTGACTGCAGGCAGTACTCAAGAGACCTTTACCAGCACTCCGCTGAACCCCAACCAATGGCAAACGTTCACGTTCGATTTCACCGCCACGTCCGCGAACACCTCCATCTCGTTCCTCGGGGTGGCGGACACTAACCAAAAATACATCGGCTTGGATAACGTGAGTGTTGTAGAAGTGCCCGAGCCTGGTACTTTGACGCTGATGGTCGGGCCGGGCTTGCTGGTCTTTGGTGCGTGGCGCCGGCTCCGAAAAGCCTGAATCCCACGCGAAGTCGCAGCGTTTTCACCGCAGGCGCAGTTGGTCGCTGCGCCTCTTTTTTTGCTCACCGGGAAATCGGCGATACGGCAGGCTTGGAGACCTACGCGACGGGCTTGGATTCGGGCAGCAGGGTCCGAACCAGCCAGGCGATGAGGAGGGTAATGGTCGCGCCGATGAGGGTGTACCAGGGCCAGAAGATTTCGACGCCGACGGTCTTCATCCAGAGGGCTTTGGTGCAGTCGAGTTTGGGGAGGAGCTCGATGGTGATCATCACAGCCAGGGACACGACCATGCCGGTGATGACGGGAATGCTCCGGCCCTTTTTCCAGAACACCGCGAGCGCAAGACCGCCGACGAGCGCACCACTGGTGAGGCCGCGCAAGGCGAAGGCGGCGTTCAAGACGAAGGCGACCTGCCGGCTCAGATAGGCTAGCAGGATCAAGGCGGCGGCCCAGACAATTGTGGAAACTTTGCTGAACCGCAGGAAGAAGGCTTCGCTGCGTCCGGGGAGGACGTGCTTCACGAAGTCCATGGTGGAGACGGAAGCCAGAGAAGTGAGCGCGGAGCTGACCGAGGACATGGCGGCGGACAGGATGGCGACAATCAAGAACCCCTTCAGCAGGTGCGGCACTTCCGTCATCATGAAGATGGGGAAGATGAAATCGTTGGCCGTGATGCCGGAGCCGGGGCGGGTTTCGGGCAGCGGGATCTGGAAGGGATGGCCCTGGTAAAAGACCCAGAGCATGGCGCCGACCAGCAGGAAGATGAGGAAGAGGGGGAAGATGACCACCGCGCTCAGGGCCAGAGCTTTCCGGCCGTCAGCGACGGTTTTGCAAGTCAGCACCCGTTGGACGATCAACTGTTCGGCGCCGTGGGAGGACAGGACGAGCACGGTGCCGCCGATGACACCCATCCAGATGTTAAAGGGCGCGCCGAGCAGGAACTTCGCGAGGGAGACGCCGGGCGGCGGGGTGACATTAAGCCAGTGGAGCTTGCCGGCGGCGGCGGCTTTGGAAAACACCGCGCCCACCCCGCCGTCCACGAGCGTGGGAATGTAGCACAGAGCGAAGACTCCTCCGAGCAGGAACAGACCGAATTGGACGGCGTCCGTCCAGATCACGGCCTTGACGCCGCCCACGTAGGTGTAGAGGAGGGAGAGGATCACGAACAGGAGAATGGCGCCGAGGATGGGATCGCCGGTGCCAAGGCCGAGCAGCTTATCTCCCAGGATGAGTTTCACCGGGATGCTGGCGACATAGACGCGCACGCCGGCCGCCAGGGTCTCGCTGATGAGGAAGAACCCGCCGGCGGTCTGGCGGGCCGAGGGTCCGAAGGTGTTGGCGAACAGTTGGTAGGGCGAGTAGATTTCTCCTTTGAAGTAGTGGGGGACGAGGACGATGGCCAGAAGGATGCGGGCGATGACGTAGCCAATGATCATCTGGAGGAAGGCGATGTTGCCGCCGTAGGCCATGGCCGGGACGCCAATGATGGTCAGGGCGCTGGTTTCGGCGGCGACGATGGACAAGCCAATGCCCCACCAGGGGACGTTTTTGCTGCCGAGGAAATAGTCGCGGGTGTTGTGCTGGTCTTTGCCAAACCACAAGCCGAGGGCAATAATGCCGAGCAGATAAATCAGGATGATGGCCCAATCACCCGGGCTGAAGTAGCTGTTCATGCAATCAAAAACCCTCATTTAGAGGGAGGGCGAGCGTCCTCGCGAGCCCAAACTTCTCCGGGAAATTCTATAAGCCACGGCTCGCGGGGACGCTCGCTCTCCCGGGACGCTCGAGCGGCCGGGTTACCAGGGGAGGACGTTCAACATTCCCTGGTAAGGCCAATCCTCTGGCTTGATGACTAGCCCTTTGCGCATCGGATTCTCGCGAACGTAGTTCCATTTCTCAGTGTAGCTTTCTGAGCGCCGCAAGCGTGTATCCCAGTGCAACGATTGCCACCGCCATTCGGTGTTATTCGCCTTTTGAGTGAACAACCTCTTCCAGTAGCTCATCCAGCGGTTGAAAGGGATGTCCAAGTTGTGGGGCGCGGCAAACAGATGAAGGTGATCGGGCATTAACAGATAGTAGCCGACCAGCCAGACCTGCGCTTCCCGCCAAACCTCGACAAGCAACTGATGCACTTTCGGCTGCGCAATCCAAGGAACTCGGTGTTCGGCGTCAACCGTGGCGAACACGATGGTCGGCTGGCCGAGGTGAATATGTACACCGGAGGCTGGTTTGTGACGGCCCAGTTCCTCGCGCGGCGGATTCATGCCACGATCTTAAAGGGAGGGCGAGCGTCCTCGCGAGCCCAAACTTCTCCGGGAAATTCTATAAGCCACGGCTCGCGGGGACGCTCGCCCTCCCGGAACACGCCCCGTCAGGGTTTCTGGGCCTACGCGGCGACTTTCTGCGTCAGCAGGGCTTCGACCGCTTCGGGCAGGTTGGCGCAAAGGGTGTCGAACAAGGCGCGGCATTGGCGTTCGGAAAGCCGCAACATGCGGGCGGCCGAATAGATGAAACCGCGGGTGGTCTGGTGGGCGTAACCGAGCAGGCCCTGCCGCAACGGGAGCGAATAGACGGCCAGCGTCAGGCCATAGACCAGCGTGTGCCAGCCGTCGGCCTGGTCGCTTTCGGCGGCGTGAAGGTAGCGCTGCACCACGCGCTGATCGCGCAAGGGGCGGAGCTTCCGCAATTGGCTTCGCCCGACGCGGCGGCTGGCGGAGGCGAAGGCGCGCAGGAGGGGCTCTGCCGCGAGGCGGCGGTCGAGCGCGACGAGTTCACGCACTTCGTGGCGCGTCGCGTGGCCGTAGGCCTCGTGGATAGCCGGCAATTCGAAGGGAAGGAGGATTTGGGACTGATAATCGCGCAGGAACTGGCGGAGCGAGGGCAGATTATGGACCGGGGCCAGGCGCAGACAGGCGGAAACCGAGCCGAGCGTGACCAGGCCGTCGGCGGAGCCGAGCTGCTCGGCCAGGGGATGCCAATCGCCCAGCCATTCGGCCGCGTCGTTCAGCGCCAATTGTGTTTGGTTGACCATGTCAGTGGTCGGCCAGTCCAGTCCGCAAGGTCTGGATGCTCGCCAGATCAGTTTTACCGTGGACTCGCTGCCGAACGAATGCCAGCAGCAAAAGCGCAAAATGCGAGATTAAAACCTTGCCACCGGCGTTCCGGCTGCTTAGACTCCGCTTGCCCCCCTGCTACGGTCGCGATTCAACGCGGCGAGCGTCTCCACGATCCTGTGCCAATGGGTGCCGTGCCAGAAGAGCTTGTCGCAGCGGCGGCACGCGAAGAATTCGTCGAGCCAGCGGTAGGTCCGGGGCGGAATGCGCTCGCGCAAGGCCTCCTTGGAAACGCGGCGCAGCTCGCCGCCGCAACTCATGCAGCGCGGCCCGCGGAGCGTCAGGCCGAACTCGCGGAACACCAGCGCCAGTTGCTCCGGGATGCTCAGCGTGGGCGGCAGCCAGAAGGCGGGAATGATCCGGTCGCGCAGGAGCCGGCGTTCCATCAACATGCCGTCTGTGGTCAGGACTGTGGCCGGAATGACGCGCGCCTGGCGCAGTAACTCGTCATCCGCGATGTCCGGCTGCCAAGCGGCCTCGTAGCCGGCTGCCCGCAGCCAGCGGGCCAGCCCGCCCAGGCCGGCATCGCAGAGAAACAGGTTGGGCGCCGGCTGCGAAGCGGACGGTTGGAAAGGCTTGCGGGTGGCGAGGTGCTCATAGACTTGCGCCAGGGCGTCGGCCAGGGAAATGCGTTCGCGTGCGCTCAGGCGTTGGGCCTTCGCGACCAGCCATTGCACGCCTGGTTCCAGCCGTCGCGCCCGCGCGCGTCGCAGCAGCGCGCGAAACCGGTCCTCGTAACCTCTCCGAATGCGGCTCACCTCCGCAGTTTAGCCGCAAAAGGACGCGGAAACCGCAAAAAGTTCTATGAGGCTGTTTGAAAACCCAGCCCGGGGAGGGCGAGCGTCCTCGCGAGCCTTGATTGCCAGAGACTCCCGGAACTGTTTGGGCTTGCGAGGACGCTCGCCCTCCCCAACCGCCACCCTCTAAGAATACTGCCGTGTAATCCGTGTTGTTCGTGGTAAAAGAGACGTATGAAGCTGAGCTTGTTTGTCGTTGCTGCGCTCCTGGCGGCGAACTCGCCCGCCGCGGATTGGGCCCAGTGGCGCGGGCCGAATCGCACTGGCATTTCTTCGGAGAAAGTCAGTGCGGCGTGGCCCGCCGATGGGCCTAAGCTCCTCTGGCGCGCCGCGGTCGGCACGGGTTTTTCGTCGATCTCAGTCAGCCAGGGGCGGGTGTACACGATGGGAAACACGAACAACGAGGACACGATCTGGTGCTTCGAGGCCGGCACCGGCAAAAGGATTTGGCAACACACTTACCCCGCGCAGCTCAGCCCGCAATGGTACGAAGGCGGCCCGGGCGCGACCCCCACCATTGAGGGCAACCGCGTCTTCACGATCAGCAAATGGGGCGACGTCTTCTGCCTCGACGCGGCGACGGGCACCGTCCTCTGGCAGCGGGACCTGCGCCGGGACGGTGTAAAACCCAACCGGTGGGGCTTTGCCGGGTCACCGCTCGTATGGGGCGAGTTGGTGATTCTCAACGCCGGCACAGCCGGCATCGCGCTGGACCGCAACACGGGCGGCATCGTCTGGTCCAACGGCACCAACGCCGCCGGCTACGCCAGCCCGACGCGCTTTGCTGCCGGCGGCACAGAAGCCGTGTTGATCTTCGCGGCCAAACACCTGGTTGCTCTCGACCCGCAGAGCGGGCGCGAACTCTGGCGCCAGTTCTGGGAGACAGACTGGGACACCAACAACACGGACCCGCTGGTCCGCGGCGAGGGCATCTTCCTCTCCAGCTTCAGCCGCGGCTGCGCGTTGTTGTCCTTGGCGAACGGCAAGCCGGAGGTCACTTACACCAACAAGGTGCTGCATAATCATCTCAGCCCGGGCATTCTGGTGGGCGAATATCTGTATGCCTTCAACGGGGAGGCCAAACAGGACACAGACTTCCGCTGCCTCCACCTGCCCACCGGAGAATTGAAGTGGGCGCGCAAAGACCCCGCGTTCGGCTCGCTGATTCTGGCTGCAGACAAGCTGATCGTCCTTTCCGAGAAAGGCGAATTGCTGCTGGCCGAACCCTCGCCCGCCGAATTCAAACCGCTGGCGCGGGCGCGGGTGCTGAGCGGCGTTTGCTGGACGCCGCCCGCGCTGGCCAACGGGCGGCTCTACGTTCGCAATGCCAGAGGAGAGCTGCGCTGCCTCGAATTGAAGTGAGAACGATCCTGTCTCGGTATCGCCAGGGTTGTGGCCCGGATCGAGCGGAAAGATTTTGGCGGACGCACCCGGTAGTTTTTTGTGGTAGTTTTTGTGTTGCGTTCGGAGCCGAAGCAGTTACTGTACCGCGCTCGATTCTAAACACCTGAGCTTTGAACGCCGAATTTGTAAAAAAAGCGCTGGAGAAAGTTGGCAACCCCAACGTTCTGGTCAACTTGATTTCACGCCGCGTCCGCCAGCTCACTTCCGGCGGGGGCAAGATAAGCCGGCCCCTGGTGGCCGACACTGGCCATCTGGGAGCGGCGGACATCGCGCTGCTGGAAATCATTGAAGACAAAATGGGGTTTGAGATGCCCGAGTTGGTGGAACTGATCCGGCCAGTGGCGAAGAAGCGCAAGAAGCGTTAGCGCGCCGCCGGGGGGCCATCGGGAGGCGCTGGGGGGATTAGCAGCCGGTGGATGAGTGAGATGGGTGTCGCTGCTGCTTTTGTTCAGCTCAGCCACTTAATCAATCTTATGGCAGACATTCTGACCAATCCCAAAGCGCGGCGTGATTATCATATCCTGGAGACCTTCGAGGCAGGCATCGTCCTGCACGGCACGGAGGTCAAGGCGTTGCGCGCGGGCAAAGGGCAGATCAGCGACGCCTTTGCCCGGGTGGAGAATGACGAGGTTTATCTTTACAACGCCCACATCGACGAGTATTCGCACGGGAATCTGCAGAATCACCAGCCCAAGGCCCCGCGCAAATTACTGCTGCACAAATCGGAAATCCGGAAGCTGTTCGGGCTGGCGGCGGTCAAAGGCAATGCGCTGGTGCCGCTCGCGTTTTACTGGAAGAACAGGAAGGTCAAAGTGGCGCTGGCGGTGGGCAAAGGCAAAGCCCAGTACGACAAGCGCGAGGACTTGAAGCAACGCGAGGCCGACCGCGAACTCAAGCGCGCGACCATGCGGCGCTTCAAGGAGAGCTGAGCGGAAAAAGTGTTTGCAATTTGCCGCAGCGCATGAATTTAATGACCCCATAAAACGTCAAACAGTTCCCATGCGCCCACCATTCAGGCTGAGCAGCACGTCCAAAGCAGCGGCGCTCGTCGCGCTGCTGCTGGGTTCATTCACTGCGTGCCAAAATCCCAAGCCCACACCTCCCAGCCCGCCGCCGGTCAAATACAGCAAGAACTACGACCCGGAAATCAAGGAAATCATGGATCTGGCCGACCGGGGACACTGGGAAGAAGCGCAAACCAAGGCCACCGCCTTGCGCGAAATGGCCCCCAAGAGTTCCTTGGTGGAGCGGGTGTACAATTGGGTGGTTCAGACCGGACAGCAGCGGCGCGAGCAGGCGCTGGAAAACGAAATCCGGGAAATCGATGCCAAGAATTCCGTCTTTAATCCCACCATTAAGAGCCTGCTCAAAGAGAACAAGGATCGCGGTTTGTCGGCGCACAAGGACATTCGCGATGTGGTGGATCGCATCGAGAATTCCCCCTGGATTCCCGATACCTACGGGAAAACCGTGCATGAGAAAGGCCCGCTGTTCGACTTTGAAAGCGCCAAAGGCCACATGGTGAAGATGATGGAGAAAGAAGTGACGGTCCACCTGGATAATGTGCCGCTCGAGACCATGCTGGTTAACCTCAGCCAGACGGCGGGAGTGAACATCGTGGCGGACAAGTCCCTGCCGGCCTTGAAGCAGGTGCTGAGTGTGAACCTGGACAAAGTGAAGCTGGGCGAGTTTCTCCGGTACGTCGCCCGCAACTATGACTTGCAGTTCCAGGTCGGCGACGAGTTGGTCTGGGTGGTGGACGCCAAAGACCCGAAGCGGCTGATGGAAGAAACCCGTTTTTACCGCCTGCGCAAAGGATTTGTGCTCCCCGCGGAATTCGGCGCTCCCGAGGCGACCAAGACCACGACCACGGCGAATAACGTCGCTACCGTCACGGAAGTCCAGAAATTCCAGAAATTTGTCAACGACAGCGCCCCGACCCTGCCGGCCCTGGAGCGAGCCATCACGAACCTGTTCACCGGCTCGAAATACATGATTGATTACGAGCGCAACCTGGTCGTCGCCCGGGGCACGCCGGAGCAATTGGACGTGATGGAGAATATCATCAAGGAGTTTGACCGCCCGATCCAACAGGTGCTGATCGAGGCTCGGTTTGTCACCCTCTCCAAACCGGCTTTCATGCAATTGGGTGTTCTTTGGCAGACCGGCGTCACGATTCCATCCGGCGTGCCCACCGACTTCACGGGGGGGGGCGCGGCGGCGGGCCTTTTGAACAGCGGGAACTTCCCTCTGGCAATAACCCCTTCGGGGGGCACCGCCCCAGCCGTCGGCCTGGGTATCCAGAATCTGTTCACCAATATTCTCTCCGGCTCGGGTCTGAGCGCCACCATCAGTGCTCTGGAGCAAAGCGGCGAAAGCCAAACCCTGAGCGCCCCGCGCCTGACCGTCCTCAACAACCGGCCCGCCCACATCAGCGACGGCCAGGTTCAGTACTACTACGAGCAATACGCCGCGGCGACCACGGTGGGGCAATACTACACCGCCACGGCGTGGGTCCCCAGCGGCGCGCCCACCAAGATCACCGCCGGGGCCGAGTTGAACGTGATGGCCAGCATCAGCGGCGACGGCAGGAGCATCCTGCTGGCGTTGAACCCCAAAGTGAATACCAGCGTTCAACTGGTGCCCTACGCCACGCTCACTCAACCCTCCATCAATCCAGGTGTCTCGAATTCCAGCTTCACCATCACCCTCCCGACCTACCGCACTCAGGAAATCTCCACCCGCGTCGTCGTCAAGTCCGGCGAAACCGCCGTGATGGGCGGGGTGCTCGAGCGGGAGAAAACCACCTATGTCGAATCGGTGCCGGTCCTGGGGGACATCCCGATTCTAGGCTCGCTGTTCCGGCGACGCACCGATATGGACACGCCGCGATACCTGTTGATTTTTGTGACGGCCACCATCGTGAAGGATACGGGCGAGTTCCTCGTTTACGACGACGAGCACTCCGCCACCAATTCACCTGCGGTTGCCAGATGAGCTGGGAATCGCCGCGGACGCCGTCCTCTCGCCATGCTGAAGCTTGACCGAATGCGGCCGCCGGTGCGGCGGGTGCTGGCGCTTGATGCCGGCAGCCGCTGCCTTAAACTGCTGTTGGCGGAAAGCGACTTCGGGCGCCTGCGCATTCTCAAGGAGGAGTTGATTGACTTGCAGGCCGAAGGCCTCGTCTCGGCAGAGGAGACCAAGGCGCATTTGCAAGCCAGCCTGGACGAATGGGGCCGGCCGCCGTTGGCGTTGGTCCTGCCGCAACACCTGTCCCTCTCCCAGGTCATCGACCTGCCGCTCGCGCCGGAGAGCGAAGTCGAGAAGCTGATTGAGGGCGAAACCATCAAACTGAGCGGCGTCAGCGAAAGCCGGATCGTCTATGACTTCGTCCGCACGGAAACCGCGGCCAAGAACCGGCAGCAGTTCTGGGTGACCCTTTCGCAGGAAGGCGATATTCGCGAGCGCATTGTGCGGCTGGGGGTCGAGCAGGAAGACCTGTGCGAGGTCACCACGACAGCCAACGCCCTGATTGCCGCTTACCGCGCCGCCAGCCCGCTGTCCTCGCGCGCCATTCTGGTGCACCTGGGCGCACAGACAACGGTGGTCGTCGTCCTGCTGGCGGGCCAGGGCGCCTTTGCCACCAGCTTCCAGATGGGGGGCGATTTTTTCACTCGCTCCCTGGCGCGGCTCCGGAATTGCTCTGAAGAAACGGCGGAGTCCCTGAAGCGCGCCCAGAATCTTTTGACCGGCCTGGAGGCGTGTCCGGAATTCGCCGGGGTAGTGGATGGCTGGGTCGCAGAACTCAAGCGGCAGTTGAATGAGTGGTTCGAGCACAATCCCGGTCTGGCGCCGGACGCCGCATCGTTCGAGCTGGTCGCCAGCGGCGGAGCGTTTGACCAGCCGGGTTTGCTCGACTACCTGAAGACGCAGGCGGGCTTGAACTTGCGGCCCTGGCCCAAAAGCAGCCAGCCCGAGGCGGTGTCGCCCTCAAAACGGTTCGAAGTGGCTTTCGGCGCCGCGCTCCAGGCCCTCGGCTACAGCGCCCAACCGGTGTCGCTGCTGCCCGACGATTACCGGGTCGCCTGGCAAAAGCGGCTCAGCCTGCAACGACTGGAACTGGCCAGTCTTGGGCTGGCGGTGCTTTGCCTGCTGATCTTTGCGTTCGGCACCTGGCACAAAGTGTCGCTGATCCACCGCAAGCAGGCCTTGCTCGCCAAAGTCCATGCCGCCCAGGAGGCGGTGGAAGCCAACGACGCGCTGACCGCTGAACTGACCACCGAATACGAGAGTTTCCGCCCTCTGTTCGCCAGCCAACAGAATACGCTCGACACCCTCAAAACGCTCGTGTTGCTTCAACAATCCCGCAGCAATCGCAGTTTCTGGTACGTGCTGTTGGCCGACCAGCAAAGCTACTTCAGCCAGCCTCCCGGCCTCACCTCGACCAACAAGGTGTCCCGGACCAACCTGTTGACCGCCGTTAGCAGCCGTCCCAAGGGGGGCGTCACAGAATTTCCCGCTGCCGCGGCGACCTCGACCAACCTCTCGCCCGCCAAACCCGGCTTCATCGCCGAGCTCTGTATTCCGGAGGACGCGGATGGCGCCCGCCGTGTCCGTCGCCAACTGGTGGAGGAACTCAAGGAGCAGCGGCTGTTCTCGAAAGTGGATTTGCTGTCGGACGACTTGCGCCGAAACCTGGCGGACCCCAAGGTCATTGTCCCCGACCGGGACTTCGTGCTGGCGCTGGACTTTGCCGCGACGGAGTTCCAGCAGGCGCTGTTGCTGAAGAAGCCGGCGTCGGGCAGTCCGTCGCGGGCGGCACTCAGACGCGGGGCGCGGCCATCAGCGGCGGCGCCTGAAAGCGGGGAGAATCCCGCTCCCCTGGCGCCGTGAAAATTCCGTTCAGCGAATATCAACATCGCGGCTTCATCCCGCTTGCCGGGCTGGCGCTGGCAGCCTATTACCTGTTCGTATTGCTGCCGCTGGCGCGCCAGGCTGAGAGCCTGGACGAGCCGTTGCAAAAAGCCTGGCAAAAACTCTCGGTCTCGCTGGACCAGACCAATGCCACGGCCATTGATTTCCGGCACATCACTAACCAACTCAGCGAGACCCGCCAGGCCCTGCTGATTCTCGAGAACGCAAAACAGCAGGCGAGCGCCCGGCTGCAACTCGGCCCGGCGGTGCGCGCTAGGATGCAGGCCGACTTCCAGCTCGTCGATTACGAGAACGAGCGCAGCCGGCAGTTGGATGAGTTGAGCACCCTGGCCAAACAACAGCAGGCCGCCGTCGAACCCGTCGTCTTCGCCGGCTTTCCGGAACACACCGCCGACGTGAAGCAACCCGCCCTGCTCTGGGCGGCGCTCTCGCTCACCGAGAGCCTGATCCGGACCGCCCTCGAGTGCAAAGTCACTGCCATCGACGCTCTGGAAGTGCCGCCGGTGCTCACCAATGCCCCCCCGACCAACGGCATCGAGCGGTTGGCTGAGATTCCGTTGCAAGTCGAATTCACCGCTTCGGCCGCCAGCGCGGCCCGGCTGGTCCAGTGTCTGCCTCTGCGCGCGGACGAAATCCGCGCGGCGGGCTTGCCCGAGGCGCTCGCGGACAAACCCGCGCTGTTCGTTGACCGGCTCATCATACAAAAGCAATCGCCAGACAAACCGGACGAAGTGCACGTGTGGCTGCGTGCCGTCGGATTTGTGTTGCGGGAATAGGGGAGCATGCCACCGGTTGTAAAGAAAGCCTTAAGGAGCCGTTGGTTCGTGGCCTGCGTTCACGCCGGCTTATGGCTCCTGCTGTATCTGGCGATCACCAACTTCGGCGGCAAGGCCCCCGATTTCCGCGACGCAGATGCGGTCGCCAATCCGCCGCAAAGTCCCGCGCCGGTCGCTGGGCTCGAACGCCTGTTCTCACCGGGGATCTGGCCCAAGTCGCTGATCGACACCAACAGGCTCAATCCCTTCTTCACCCCCTACTTCATCCCGCCGGCCCCGCCGCCGTCCACCACTCGGAAGATCGAGGTGACCTACCAGGGCTTCTACCAAACCGGTGACGCTCCCAAGCACATCATCTTTAAGCTGGGAGATGCATTCAAGGTCGCCACCGTCGGGGCGAGGATCGCCACCAACATCTTCATCGCCGAGGCGACGATGCAAGCGATGATCTTGACGAACCTGAGCGCGCAAACCAACATTCTGCCCCTGAACACGAAAAAGGAAATCGTGGTCCCGATTCCATGAACGGCAACCAGGATGCAACCCGGAAAGAGGCCGGCGACCTCCTGCTCGAACTGGGCAAGCTCACCGAGCAGCAGCTTGAGCAAGTCCGGCGACGCCAGCGGCGGCTCAACCTGCCGCAGCATCGCGCGATCGTGGACCTGAACTTCGCGTCCGAAGAAGACACCTGGCGCGCCCTGGCCGCCGCCAACCATTTGGAATTCGTGGATCCCGTCGCGCTGGACCTCAAGCGGGAAACCCTGGAGTTGGTGCCCATCAAGTTCATTTTCCACTACCATTTGCTGCCGCTGGGAGTCGAGGAAGACTGCCTGACGCTCGCCTTCAGCGAGCCGCCGCGCCAGATGGAACAGGGCAATCTGCGCCTCCTCTTGAGCAAACGCTTCAAGATCGTCCTCGCCACGCCCAGCTC
>JBEKJO010000005.1:0-76450 GCA_050011195.1 Verrucomicrobiota bacterium
AGACTGCTGTTGGTCTGGCCGGACAGCACGTTGGTCCCCTGGCGCCACTGATAGCCCGAGATCGTGCCGCTGGCGGCCACGCTGAAGGTGGCGTTCATCCCGGGACACACGTTGGTGCTGGCCGGACCGGCCACCAACAAAACGTTGGTCCACACGGTAAGGGTCGCGCTGTTGGAGGCGCTTCCGGCCAGGTTGGTGACGATGACCGTGTAGATGCCGGCGCTGCCCGCAGCAACATTTGAAACAGTCAAGGACGCGTTCGTCTGACCGGCCAGCGGAGTGTTGTTGATTTGCCACTGGTAATACAGCGGGCTGGTGCCCGTGGTGTTGGTGGCGTAGAAGGTGGCGGTCAGGCCGGGACAGACGGCCTGGTTGGTCGGGGTGATTTGCACCGTTGGAGGTTGGTTCGTCACCGCGCCATAGATGGCCAGGCCCATGAGCAGAGGATCGCCTTGACAAGGGCTGGCCACGCCAACGGTCAGCGTGCCCGTTGTCACGTTGGTGGTAAAGGGCCCCACCTTGGCCCAACGCCCCAACGGCAAATCGTCGACACCGGAAGCCACGGTTGCGCCTTGGACAGTGATATTCAGGCTGCGCAGATGGTCGGCTTGGTTCTCCGCCAGCCAGAGATAAACGGAGTAAGTGCCGTTGGGAAGGGTTTGTGTGAGTGTAAACCCGATGGCTCTTTGACTGGTGGGCGGAATCACAATCACGAAAGGCTGCGCCATTCCATTGGCATTTGGCCCTGCTTCGACCACAACGGCGACGTAATTGGTTGGTCCCGGAACATAATTCGCATTCGCGTTGGCTGCCGCGACGAGTGCCTGGTAATTGGTCTCATTCTCAGGGAGGATTGACGGATTCGAGCCAAGCACGGTCCAGATCGCACACTGAATATCTTCGCTGGAGAAGCCGTTAGTATTGTTCACAATATAATTTACCTCATTATAACTTCGGCCCGGAAAACGCGAGTCAGGGGAACCATAGGAATAGTAGAGGTTGCAGAGATAATTGCCGGTAGGGTCTGCTGTGTTGTATTGCACGCACCAGGCGCGGTAATAGCCGTTCGTGACCAGGTACCCCGCCGGCACGTTCGTCACCGTCATCCAGCGATCGTAATTATTGGTAGCAGGTTGATTGTAGGTGAACTGAATATTGGTCTGTGCCGAAAGCGGCGGCAGCCGGTTGCTGATGATCATGGACTGGAGCATGGTGGCGGTGTCTCCGTCGGCGCCGATGGGCGTAAACGCCAGGAAATTGGTGGTGCCTCCCTGTAACGACAAGCCATTCGCCAGGGCGCCCGCATAGTTGGTCCACTGATTGCCCTCGATAACGACCGCCGGGCCATTGAGGTTGATCCCCTTGACAAAGGAGGCGTTTTGGATCGTCACATGGGCCACTTGTGAAGTGGTGCCAAAACCGTAGATGTCGGTTGCGACCGCGGTCAGGGCATGGTTGCCGGTGGACGGGTTGGTCCAGAGGCAGGCGTAACAACCGTTGGCGCCCGTCGCGGGTTGTCCGATGGGAAGCCCGTCGGCGAAGAACTCGACGCTGGCAGCCTTTCTGGCCGGCGACGCGCAGGCGGCGAGGGCGGGGTTGGCCGGCAGCAGCACCGTGGCGCCGTCGGCGGGTGTTATGAGGCTGACCGTCAGGGGAGGCAAGCATTTCCCTTGGCTGCCGGCGTTGTAGATGGCTTGGATTTCCGCTGAAGAAAGGGCGCGGTTATACAACGAAACCTCGTCGAGCATGCCGGCCAATTTACCGTCCCAGTATGATGGTTGGCCAGACGTGCCAAAGTAGAGAGGCAGGGTGCCGTAATCCTGAGGAAAGCTAACGTTGGTCTGGCTCTCCAGTTGGCCATTGACATAAAGCTGGGTGAAGTTGGATCCGCGCACGCCGGCTACGTGGTACCACACGCCCGTGGTCACCAGCGTTGTGGATTGGAGCAAAGCCACTTGGCCAGCTGACGAGGAGACTATGAACGACAGAACGTCACCGCCGGTGGTGCGGAGTTTAACCAGGTTGTACCCTTCAAAATAGGAGGTTTGAGAATTCTGCTTGAAGACAATGTATTGCTGACCTTCCGGCGCTCCCGACACCCAGGAATTGAGGGAAGCAAACTGCACCCAGGCCTCGATGGTCAGATTGGTCGGATCGAGCGATGGCGCATCGAGGATCTCAACGTAGCCATTGGTGCCATCGAAGCTAAAGGCTGAACCGACTACCCCCACCGCATTGGCGGTCGCGCCGCCTTCCAGGACACCGTTGTTGGTGCTCACAATGTCGTTCGCATTGCCATCGCCTGGCCACCAACTGATTATGCCTGAGGCCGGACCGGTACAGGGGGGATAGACGGTCAGCAGGGCGTTGGAGCTGGTGATGGAACCGGCGCTATTGGTAACAATAACGAGGTAACTGCCGGCGTTGTTTGTGGTCACGTTGCTGAGCGCCAGGCTGGAGGCGGTCTCGCCGTTCAGGAGCGTCGAGTTAAAATACCACTGGTAACTGAGGGGGGCCGTACCGGTCGCCACGACGCTGAAGGTGACGATATTGGTGCCTTGCTCGACGGCTTGGTTGGCCGGCTGAGTGGTGATGAGCGGCGGCACATTTACCGTGAGGGCGGCCCCGGCGCTGCTTACGCTGCCGACGGCATTGGTCACGACGACGGAGTAAGTGCCGGCATCCGTCGGCTGGACGTTGGTTCTGGTATAAGCGGTGCCGGTGGCCCCTGAGATATTCTGCCCATTGAGAGTCCACTGATAGCTCAAAGGGAGGGTGCCGGTGGCCACCACGTTGAAAGTGGCGTTGCTGCCCTGGAGCACCGTCTGGCTGGCGGGTTGGGTGGTAATCGAGGGCGGGACCAGCACGGTCAAGAGGGCGTTGCTGCTGGAGACGCTGCCGGCCAGATTGGTGACGACCACCGCGTAACTACCCGCATTGGTCAGTTGCACATTGCTCAGGCTATAGCTGCTGGCGGTGGCCCCGGGGAGGCTGGCGCCATTGAAGCGCCATTGATAATTCAGGGTGGCCGTTCCGCACGCCGCCACGTTGAAGGTGACCGTGTTCCCCGCCGCGACGGTCTGGCTGGCGGGCTGGGCGGTAATCCCGGGGGCGCAATTGGTGGCCGTGACTGAAACGCTGTTCGTGGCGGTATAGGTGCCAGCGCACGGCCGGGGAGTCCTGTATTTCGCGTAAAAAGTTATTGTCCCGGACCACGCATTGGTCGGCGTGAACGCCACCGACAGGCCCGCATTGGTGGTGCTCTGGTTATTCCAGTAAACCACCGTCCAGTTCGACTCAAGGGTTGGATAATTGGTGGCAATGGTATTCGTCCTTAGGGCACAGGATTCATCGACGTTGGTCACCACCACGTAGCCGGCGTTGGTGATGACCGTGGTGCTGGCCGACACCGTGCTACAGACCGAGAGCGTGATCGGACTCACCGACGCCAGCGTGAGGCTGGGCGGGGGCGCACAATTGGTCACCGAATACGCCACACAGGGGTTGTACTGCGCCGTGACCGTGGCGGTGGCCAGCGCGAATGCACCGATTCCGAGCAGGACTTTTTTCATAGAGAATTTTGGGTTAGGGCGGGGTTTTTCAGCAGCTTGGTTTGCAGCCGCCGCAGCGCCCCTTCGATGGCGGGTCGCAGGGCGGGGTTCGGTTCGGCTTCGAGGCGCTGCAACAGGACAGCTTGTTCCGTCCCGCCCAAGTAGCCGAGAGCGGCGATGGCCGAAATCCGCAAGGCCGTGCCGCCCCCGGTTTGCGCCAGAGCCTGGATCGCGGGCAAGGCTTCCGCGATCTCCCGTTCCGCGCAAACCTGGATGGCGGTAATCTGTGAGGCAGAAGGCTGGTTGGCCGACCCCAGCATTTGCAACGCAGTTTGGGAGATTTCCTCATTCATCACGGTCGCGTCGGCAGAGAATCGACTCGGGCCCCCGTCCCATTGGATGTTGGCGCCCGGCACCGCGTTCCCTGCCGCCAGAGGCAGTGTGCCTGAGTCGCTCGTAATGAGGCGGTGCAGTCCCAGCAACGCGGTGCCGGCGATGCTGGTATTTTCCCGCGTGGCCTGCCGCAGGACTGATTGGATTCTCGATTGAGCGTCCGGCGCATCGGCGGCTCCCTGCTCATACCACGTCACCAAATGCTGGAGGGCATAATCGCGCGCCACCGGGTCCTGCGCCGGGTTGCGATAGATGGCAATCAAGGTGCCGGTCAAACCCGCCGGGGGATGAGTCTGATCCTGCAGCAGGCTGATCAGGTCGTTCTTGAGGAGGTTCAAACCCGCCCGATTCTTCTCCCGCCGACCCGGCAACGCTTCAAGGAACGCATACAGCTCGGAGACTTGCTCGGGGCTCAAATCACGGCCCAAGCCATGAGCCGCTGAGAGGCGAGCGGTGATCTTGGCATCCCCGTCGAAGATAAGTGCCGCCGATGACCAAAAACCCACCGCGGAGGAGACGTCACCCGCAGCCGCGGGCGTCGGCGATTGGTTCGCGACCGACGGGGCGGACCCGCTTTCCATTCGAACCCCCGCCCGGCTCGCTCCGCTGCCGGGGGAACCGCCTGCCCAAGCCGGATGGTGCCCCGGCCAAAACAGCCCGGCAGAAACAAGG
Organism: Verrucomicrobiota bacterium; assembly: GCA_050011195.1. Classification (GTDB taxonomy): domain Bacteria; phylum Verrucomicrobiota; class Verrucomicrobiia; order Limisphaerales; family UBA8199; genus PALSA-1440. Next base: position 4,617 of record JBEKJO010000005.1, read on the forward strand.
GCGCCCGTGCCGAATCGAATGATGCGCTGTCTTTTCATTGATAAGAAACCAGGGTGCCCTGGTCGTACAGGTGGAAGGTGTGGCACACACTGGTCTTGACGCCGGCGGCCCGAATAAAGCGCAGCCGGCAAATACCCAGCGAATCGAAGTCGGCCGGGGTCAAGGTCTTGGTCACGGTGCCGTCGTCGAAAGTCACGCCGCTCACGATAATCTTGACCTCGACGGTGAGACCGGGAGGGAGCGGATAAACGACGAAAGCCGTCTCAATCAACTGGCTTCCGTCCGGATTGGTGTCAATGAGGCGCAGGTAGGTATCCGCCGCCCCCCAGGAACAGAATCCCTGGACGGTCGCGCCAGCCAGCACCGGGCCGTTGGTCCCCAGCCGCGCCAGAATCTGGCGCGGGTCGGTGGCACGAGTCCGCACGCGATAGTCACACTCATTGGGTTGGAGCGGCGGCAGGGCGGGGGTCTGGTTGGTCCGTTCCGCCGCCGAGACCGGAATCAGCTTGAGGCGAGGATCGGGCTCCAGCACCGTCCCCGGCGGAAGATTGGTGCAAATCCAGTAACGCCACCGGTGCATTCGCGCGGCAATGGAATCCAGCGAAACCGCCACCACGTTGACCGTAATGCTGCCGCTGGCCCCGGTCGGCAGGTAGGTTCCGGTCACCGTGAAGGCGCCGGGCTGATTGAACTGGTAGGCCACGGGAGTCGCGGCATCCGTCGTCAGCAAGTCTGCCACAGGCGCATTGGTAGCAGCCCCCGCGCTCGCCACGCTGATGGTCACCTCGCCGTTGGTCGCTCCGGCCGGCGCGGCATTGAACAACAAGGCGTCGCCCTGGCGCAGCATCAGGCTGGCGGCGTAGTTGGTTGGTTGCAACAGGTCGGTCACCTGCCAGTTGATTTCATTAGTCTCCTTTACCCCGCCGTTCTGATGCGAGGTTTCGATAAGCGTGGGCGCCCCGACCGACAAGGGCACATTGGCATACCAGCGATGGCCCGCCCCGGGCTGGATCGGCACCGGCGAGAGCGGATATTCCGGCCCCGCCAGCAGAGTCATCATGCTTAAATACTGGCCGCGGCCTTCGACGCAAACCGGGGACACCGGGCTCGAGGACGGAGCGAACTCGACTCCGCTCTGGGCCGCCAGCCGATTGGCCACCCAGACTTTCATTCCGTCGCCGCTGACATAAGGGCTGGCTACGGCTTGCAGGCGAACCGCCTTAAGATAGAGCGAGCGCGCAGAACCGACGTTGTCCCAATGGATGCGCAGCGTGTGCGGCCCCGGCTGGATAAAGGGCGTGAAGCAGTGGACCAGGCCATTGGCTTGGGGACCGTAAGGCAGGTTGAACCGGCCCAGCGACTCGCCATCCAGCCAGAGCATCAGCGGCAAATCCACAACCGGACTTCTAAAATTGCGCTCCCGCCCCTCCACTTCGATCCGATAAGCATCGGCGGCCGGCGCGGAGAAGGCATACTCCAAGTCGCCGCGCATGCTCTCGCAGTAGATACCTCTCTCACCGGCAGTCCAGGTTCCCAGCGAATTGTTGGGCGCCAGCACATTGATTTCCGAGAGCGTATACGGCGTGGCGCTGGCCAACACCGTGGTGGTGGTGCCCACTTCCCGCAGCTTCATCCAGTCGGGAAACAAATCCCGGCCGCTCGAATCCAAGGTTTGCCAGTCAAACAGGCCCGGATACGCTTCCACCTTCACCTGCGCAAACCAAGCCTGCCCCGCCAATCCGTCGGTCGGACCCGCGTCGATCGAGCCCAGCACCAGGCTGTCGATGGCTTGCGCATCCGCGCCCAGGATCGTGCGCGCCAAAACCCCATCCACATAAAATCTGACGGCGCCGGAATTGTAGCCGGCGGCGGCGCGGTCGATTTGAAACGTGTGCCAGCCCACCGAACGGCCCGGCGCCCCCGCCGCATCGAGATTGAACCAGCCCGCGTTGGCTCCCCGCAGGACGCGGCCCTGGTACTTGGTCGTGTCCAACGTCGCGCCGCGCAGCGTGCCGGTCGTGCCGTTCGTGCCAAAGGCAGCGTTACACTTCCCGATCACCAATTCCTGCCACAGCCCGCCGAAGGGCGATACATACTTCCCGTAACCCGGTCCCGTGTACCCCCGCAGTTGCCCGCAGGCCGCCAAGGCGCTCCCATCGTCATACATCCAGAAGGTCAACACCACCCGGCAGGCGTACTTAACTGCCAGGTTGTGATAGACCTGCTGCGCCGGATTAGTTGCCAAAAGACCAAACCCGCCGCCCGCCAGCGGTTCCCCCAACTGCGCCAGCGTCAGGGGCGTGGAATCCAAAAGCGCCTGCCAGTTGGTCATCCCCAATGCAAAATTGTCCGTAAACTTAAGCGAGGCCCGAATCGCCAGCGGGGCGACCGAACTGGTGACCGCGCCTCCCTCATTGCTCACGACGACGGTGTACCTGCCCGCGTCGTTGTCCGCCACACCGACCAGTTCCAAAGTGGCAGTCGTCGCCCCGGCCACATTATCGAAATCGGCCAGGTCCACCCCGTTCCTCCGCCACTGATAGCTCAGCGGCGGCGTTCCCGTCGCCATAACGCTGAAAATCACGTCGGAGGCGTAGTCCACCGTCTGACTGGCAGGCTGCGATATAATGGATGGAGCGGTGACCGCAACCGTATTGGGACTGGTTTGCGCCAGGGCGGCCGGCCCGGCCATCCATAGCCCGGTTGCACTGCCCAGCACCGTAATCGCTTGAAGAACTTTCGTTTTCATGGTTTGGGATCGGAAATGCTTAGAATTGGGAATGCTTGAAAATCGCCACGGGAACCGGAACCGCCAAGCCGCGCGAAACCCGGCGAGAATAGTCGCGGGCGCCTCTCCCGGCCCACGGGCCAATCCGGTCGCACTGACGGCTGCGCGGTACATGTTCCAACACACACGAACAAAAAGGGGCGCCCGCTTCCGGCGCCATGATTTTTCCAGTCGTGCCGGCTTTAGCTTTTGCTATGCCAATCCGCCGGCACCGAGATTTCCGTTGATTGACAAGGGCTGGCCATTCCCCACGCTCCCGCCGCAGGGTCAAAGGTGGCCAGCCGGAAGCCACCTCCTGAGCAGTCACTGCTCACCCCCCCGCCCCGAGCGCGCTGCAAGCCGCCACCGGCCGAAGCCGGAAAACCCCGGCCCTCCGCCCCGAATCCCGGGTTCCGGGATTCCGAATTTGCCCCGCCGCGCCCTCTGGCATGAAATCTGGTCATGGATTCAGAGAATGTCATTTAGGGAAATGTCATTTGCGGTTGTCGCGCCACGCTCAGACTTGTATCCTGAGCCCTTGAACGCCAAAGAGTTATCGAAAACGGGCTCTCCGGCCCCAACCCGGAAACGACTGTGGGCCGGCCGCCGATGGCCGGTAACGGCCCACCCGATGACTCCCCAGATCCAAGTCTATGGCTTGCTCTTGCTGGCGATCCTGCTGACGGCGGCCGCAACGGTGGCCACCGGTTCCGCATGGCGCCACCTCGCCCGGTTGCGCGCGAACTTCGGGGCAACCCAAAGCGAAAGTTTCCACCTTGCCGAGCTTGTGCAGGCCCGAATGCCGGTCTTGGACGAGGCGCTCCTGCGCTTCGATGCAACCCAAAACCCCGCGGACCTGGCCGCTTTCCTCAAAGCAAGCAAGTCGATGACAGGGTGGATCCGGTCAAATAGGTTTTCCGTCACTTCCACCGGGCAGGCGGCTCTCCTGGGCCAAATCCAGGCCGCCCTCGGCCTCTACACCCAGAGAGCCGTCGCTTTGGCCCAGGAAAGCCAACGGACCCCATCCAAGGCCCGGCCCGTTTCAGAAGGACTCAAAACGGAGACCGCGCATATCCTGAACCTGGCGGCCCAACTGCGATTGGCAGAACAAGCGGCCTTGACCCGGTTTATGGAGGAATCCAACCACACCATCGCCAGCTTGCAACGACACCTGGCGGGGTCGGTGATCGTCATATTTGTGTTGGGGCTGATGGCCGCCCGATTGACCCAGCTGGCCAAAATCGCCCCGCTAAGCGCCAAACTGGCCGAAACCAGTACCGCGCTTGAACGCCATGAAAAACTGGCCTCGCTGGGAACGCTGGCGGCGGGTGTGGCGCATGAAATCCGCAACCCGCTGACGGCCATCAAAGTCCGGCTGCACAGCCTGAACCGGTCGTTGGCGGAGGGGTCTGAGCGCGAAGATGCGCTGGTCATCAACCAGGAAATCCAGCGCCTGGAGCGCATCGTGCAGGACTTCCTCCAGTTCGCCCGCCCCTCGGCTCCTCAGGTCGAAACCGTCTCGGCCACAATCTTATTCGAGCAAGTGAAGCGACTGTTGGGGGCGCAGTTGGATAATGGCCACCTGGAATTAAAGATTGATTGCCCGGCAGAAATCCGGGTCCGGGCCGATCCGCAACAAATCGAGCAGGTCCTGATCAATCTTGTCCAGAATGCGGCGGAAAGCATGGCCGGCGGCGGCTCGATTACGCTGCGCGCCAGCACGAAACCCCCGCTTTTGGCGGGCAGACAATCCCAAGTCCTTCTGGATGTCATCGATACCGGCCAAGGAATCGCTCCGGAAATCCAGAACCGGCTGTTTGATCCCTTCTTCAGCACCAAAGAGGGCGGCGCCGGGCTGGGCCTCTCGATTGCGACCCGCATCGTGGAGAGGCACGGGGGCTGGCTGCGATACAAAACCCAACTCGGCCGGGGAACCACCTTCAGCTTTATTCTGCCAGGCGCCCCGGAGAGCAAGCATGAGGACTAAACCCAGAGTCTTGCTGGTCGAGGACGACGCCAGCGTCGCCAGCAGCTTAAAAAAGGAGTTGGAGGCCGAAGGATACGAGGCGGTGATTGCGAGCCGCGGAGACGACGGATTGGCGCAAGCCCGCGACCAGGTTTTTGACGTGGTGATTACCGACTTCAGAATGCCGGGATTCTCCGGCTTGGAGTTGGTGGGCCAACTCCACAGCGCCAAACCCCAACTGGCGATTATTATGATGACCGCCTTTGGCACCCCGGAAACGGCCATCGAAGCGGCCCAATTGGGCGCTTACAGTTATCTGGTCAAGCCGTTCGAGATGGCTCAACTGCTGGAACTGGTGGCCAAAGCGGTCGCCGGCAACCAGTCATAATTCAGAGAGAAGAGAGGAGGCGGAAGTTCAACAAAGTTCAACCAAGGCTTGACTCGCCCCACGGTCTTTGCTTTCATGCCCCGGAAAATCGTCGTGTGAGCGGGGCGTGGACCGGCCCGGGCGCCGGGGCGGAAAACAGAATACGGCGGTCGAAGAAGATTTTTGGCAGGTCGGCCCATTTGTAACCGTGTTCACTATAGGGCAACCGCCTTCACGGCGTTGTTGCTGCGAGAGGGATTTTTGGAGTATTGAAACTATGACTGGCCTTCCCCAGGGCCATCTCCCGCCGAGAGGGGGAACCCTGAGCTTGGCCTTCCTGTCAGTATGAGCGCGAGAATCTTGCTGATCGAAGACGATCTGAGTGTCGCGGCCAGTTTGAAAAAGGAATTGGAAACGGAGGGCTACGACACAGTAATGGCCAGCCGGGGTGACGACGGTTTGGCTCAAGCCCGGGGCCAAGCTTTTGATGTGGTGATTACCGACCTGAAAATGCCGGGGTTGACCGGCTTTGAGTTGGTCGAACAACTCCACAGCTCCAAACCCAAGCTGCCCATCATTCTGATGACCGCTTTCGGCACCACCGAAACCGCCATTGAAGCTACCAAACTCGGCGCCTTTGACTACCTGCTCAAGCCGTTTGACATGGCTCACCTCCTGAAGCTTGTCGGCCAAGCGATGGTCTGCAATCGGTTCCTGTCCGCCCCATTGGAAATGGGCCAGACGCTCTCCACCCAGGCGGCTATCGTGGGCAGTGGCCGAGCCATGCAAGCCCTTTACAAAGAGATCGGGCTGGCCGCGGCTTCCCCGGTGACCGTGCTGTTGCGCGGAGAGACCGGCGCTGGCAAGGAACTGGTGGCCAAGGCCATCCACCAGCACAGCCGCCGGGCCAGCCAGCCCTTCATCGCCGTCAGTTGCACCGCCATCCCGGAGACCTTGTTGGAAAGTGAGTTGTTCGGCCATGAGCGGGGCGCTTTCACCGGCGCGCACGCGCGCCGCATCGGCCGTTTCGAGCAAGCCCACCAGGGCACAATCTTTCAGGATGAAGTCGGCGATTTGAGCCCGAGCACCCAAGTCAAATTGCTGCGGGTGCTGCAAGAGAAATGCCTTCAACGGGTGGGCGGCAACCAGCGCGTTTCGGTGGACGTGCGGGTCCTGGCCGCAACCCATCGGGACCTGGAAACCGCCATGGAAGCGCAGCAATTTCGGGAAGACCTCTTTTACCGCTTGAGCGCCCTGACCATTTGGCTGCCGCCGCTGCGGGAGCGTTTGGAAGATGTTCCCGCCCTGGTCAGCTACTTCCTCCGCCGCGCCGCCTTGGAAATAGCCGTCGAGGCGCCTTCCATTCATCCCCAAGCCGTGGCTTTCTTGCAGTCCCAACCATGGCCGGGCAATGTGCGTGAACTGGAAAACGTCATCTGTCATGCCCTCCTGCTGGCCCGAGACCATCCCATCAGCCTGGCCCACGTGCAACACGTCTGTGCCAGAACCCGGCGACCGCTGGCACCCAAGGAGCCCCTGGCGTCGGATTACCTGGCTGGGTTGCTCTCCAAGGCGGAGCAGGGCGAGATCGCCCATGTGCGGGCCAAAATCATGGAAGATGTCGAACGAGAGTTGTTTGCTCAAGCGATCCGCCGGGCCGGAGGCAATCAGGCCAAAGCGGGCCGCTGGCTTGGCGTAACGCGTACGACCATGCGCGAGAAACTCACCCACTTCGGCTTGCACCCGGCGGCCAGCCAGCCGGGCACAACGGCACCCTGATTGGCGCAATACCCATCCGCAAGCGATCCTCCGGCTCGCCGCCCAGCCCGCGTGGGTCCTTCCAAGCCAGCCTTCCTGAAGCTTGAACGTGCGTTCAGTGACAGCGACGGAGATTCAAAAGGCAATGGCAGGCACAAGCGACGATGCTCTCTCGTCGTGTCACCGCCATCGCCGAAGATGGTCTATCCTGAACTTCAATACAGTGACCACCACTTCCTACGGCAGATACTGTCCGAAATGGACAATCAAGCCGCCAGTGGCCTGTGCATTGCAAATTGCTGAATTGAATAATCGGAGGCAAATCGGACGCAAGAGCCCTATCATGGGGTATGAATATTTTTGCAGAAGACACAGGTTGAGCCGCTTGGGCGGGTGAGCCACCGGGTGGCCAGTATGTTTTCCGTCAGTCGGCGTCAGTCGGCGTCAGTTCTGTCGTCAGTTGTCGGCTTGCCAACTCCTTGAAAACTACCCACAACGAGCCCACAAAACCGCCCGTGACATAGCAACCAGAGGGCGCAGAAACGCCTGTTTTACCGAAGGAAAGTGAAGCTTTTCGAGGAAATTAAATGGTCGGGGCGGTGAGATTTGAACTCACGACCTTCTGAACCCCATTCAGACGCGCTACCAAGCTACGCTACGCCCCGAACTATTCCGCCGGTCGTACTGCACCGGACCGGCAGGCAGAAATAGTACTCCGCGAGAGTTTGAATTCAACAACTAAGTGGTGGTTCGTTCGGTGTGATTGGTGACTGGAGGATGGCTCTGCGATCCTTCGTTTGCATCCCCAGTCCAAGCGTGTGTGGTGGCGGCTGCTTGCCCGAGAGCGTCCAGCGGATGCGTGAAGCCAGTCACCAGTCACTCCAACCTCCTCCGCACCATGGTATGAGTGGCGTGTCCGTAAAAGGCCTCGGCGGCTTCCATGAGGGTCTCGGACAGAGTGGGGTGCGGATGAACGGCCAAGGCCAGGTCTTTTGCCGTCGCCCCCATCTCGATGGCGAGGACGCCCTCGGCGATCAGTTCGCCGGCCCCCTGCCCTACAATGCCGACGCCGAGAATGCGCTCGCTGTCCGGGTCGATAATCAGCTTGGTCAACCCTTCGGGGCGGTCGAAGGACAACGCACGGCCTGAGGCCGCCCACGGGAACTTGCTGACTTGCGCGGCGATGCCTTTGGCCTTGGCTTCGGCCTCCGTCAATCCGCACCAGGCGACTTCCGGGTCGGTGAAGACAACCGCCGGGATGGTGACATCAACAAACGCGCTCTGCTCGCCGACGATGACTTCCACCGCGATCCGCCCTTCCTTGGCCGCTTTGTGGGCGAGCAACACGCCGCCGGCGATGTCGCCAATCGCGTAAATCGCCGGGTCGGTTGTTTGCTGCTTCTCGTTGACATGGATAAACCCCTTTTCGTCGAAGGAAACCCTGGTGTTTTCCAGGCCGAGGTCCTCGGCGTTGGGCGCGCGGCCAACAGCGACGAGGACGCGGTCGTACAGTTCCTCCTTGTTTTGGCCGTCCGTCTCGGACTGGACTTTGATTTGTTTGCCGCTGGTGGACATCCTGCCTACGCGGGACTTAAGCCGCACTTCCTTAAAGGCCTTTTCGGCGTAAGCGATGATGGGCCGGGCGAGATCGGGGTCGGCGCCGGCGAGAATGCTGTCAAGGGCCTCGAGCAAAACGACTTTGCTGCCGAGGGTGGCATAAACGGTCCCGAGCTCCATGCCGATGTATCCACCGCCGATCACCAGCAGGTTGTCGGGGATGTCTTCGACTTCGAGGGCCTCGGTCGAAGTCATCACGCGCGGGTTGCCCAGATCGAAATCCCGGGGCATGGCGGCTTTGGAGCCGACGGCAATGATGGCGTGGTCGTATTTGACGAATTGCTGGCCTTGCCCGGTCTCGACGCGCAAGGTGCGTGAGTCTTCGAAGTAACCGCGCCCCTGCATGACCTGGACGCCGCGCATCTTCGCCAGTTGGGCAATGCCGCCGGCCAGCCGGGTGAGAATGGATTCCTTCCAGGTCCGCAGTTTGGCCACATCGATGCTCGGTGCGGCGAACAAGATGCCGCGACGTTCGGACTCTCGCGCGGAGGTGATGGTGTGGGCCGCGTGCAGGAGCGCCTTCGACGGGATGCAGCCCTGGTTCAAACAGACGCCGCCCAGGCGTTTGTCGCGCTCGACCAGGATGACTTTCTTGCCGAGGTCCGCCGCGTAAAAGGCCGCGGCATAACCGCCCGGCCCCGCGCCCACAACTACGATTTCAGTCTTTATTGGGTCCATAAGCAAAAAGGAGCAAAAAGCGGAGCAAGGAAGTGTGGGAGTATTGGAGTGATGCAGCGGGCCGGCAGCGGCTGTCGCGCGTCGTCCCGTCACTCCACCACTCGATCACTCCACACTTTCGCAGGCTCATATCTTTACATCTTCTTCTTTGAAGTTCTCGAAGCCCTGCACCAGTTCCACGGTGAAGCGCGCGGCGGCAGCGCCGTCGATCACGCGATGGTCATAGGAAAGGGCCAGCGGCAACATCAATCGCGGCTCGATCTTGTTGTCGCGAACGACCGCCTTCAACACCGCGCGGCCCAGGCCGAGGATGGCCACCTGCGGCTTGTTCACAATGGGCGTAAACTGGCCGCTGCCGATGCCGCCCTGATTGGAAATGGTGAAGGTGCCGCCGTTCAGCTCTGCAGCCGACACTTTGCGCGCGCGGGCTTTGCCGGCCAGGTCCTCCAGCTCGCGGGACAGCTCAAGCAAGCTCTTCTTATCCGCGTCGCGGATCACCGGCACAATCAGGCCCGCTTCCGTATCCACCGCAATGCCGACGTGGCAATACTGTTTGAAGACAATTTCCCGCGCCACTTCGTCGAGGCTGGCATTGAAAATGGGATGCTTCTTGAGGGTATCCACGACCACCTTCAAGGCAAACGAGGTCAAGGTGAGCCGCACGCCCTTTTGTTCGAAGGCAGCGGCGTATTTCTTCCGCAAGGCCATCAGCGCCGTAATGTCGGCCTCGTCGAATTGGGTGACGCGCGGAGTGGTGGTCCAGCTTTCCGCCAACCGCCGGGCGATGACCTCGCGGAGGGGTGAAAGTGGCGCTTTTGAGATCGGGCCCCATCGGGAGAAATCAATTTGCTCCGGTGCGGGTCTGGGGGCCGAAGCCCCGGCCAGCGCGGCGGCCCGGGGTGCAGCCGCGAGCCGCTGCAGCTTCTGGATGTAGGCGCGCACATCCTCCAGCATGATCCGGCCCCCGCGGGCGCTGCCGCGCACCCGGGTGAGGTCAATGCCCAAATCGCGCGCCATCTTGCGGAGCGACGGGGCAGCGGCGGTCGCCGTTGCTGCCTTTGCCTCGGAGCCTGGTTCCAGGACTTCCCCTTCGGGGGCGCCCGGCATCTGTTGCGGCGAAGGCGTCTGGATGAGTCTCTCGCGACTGCGCACCGGGGCCGGCTCAGGCTTGGCAGCCGCCGGGGCGCCGACGACGGCGTTGTCACCGAGCGAAAGAATCCGCTGTCCGACTCTTATCTTGTCGCCAGGCTTCACGAAGATTTGCGCAACCGTGCCGGCGGCGGTGGACGGAATGGTCGCCACCGCCTTCTCGTTCTCCAATTCAAGGATGGGCTGGTCTTTGGTGATCGTGTCGCCCTCTTTGACGAACAAGTTCACCACCGTGCCCGAATCAGCGCCTTCACCCAGATGAGGAAGTTTTAAGTCCATACTTTGGTGCGCAGCAATTTGCCCCAAAAGCGCCTGACTGCCAGCAAAATCAAACGCCACAGGCTTGCATCCCCGCCCGCAGATAGCCGAGGGCGTAGGCCATGCCGGCGTGCCAGGGAGCGGCACAGGCCATCTGCGGCGCGTGATCGGGGATGACCACACCGTTGAACCCGTTCTGCCGCAAGATGCGCAGGACGCGAAGGACGTCCACGTCCCCATCATCAATGAACGTCTCCTTGTAAGATGGCGCCTTGCCGCGGACATTGCGCAGATGCACGTAGGCCAGCTTGCCTTGCCGGCTGCAGGTGTCGGCCACATCGTAGATATCACCTTCTGTCATCTCGGCCAGCGTGCCGACGCAGAACTCGAGCGCGTTGCGCGGGCTGGGCTTGAGGTCGAGCAGCTTCTGGCAGAGGCGCGGCTGATAAACCAACCGCGGCTGCCCGCGAATGGTAGGGACAGGTGGATCATCCGGATGTGCCGCCAGGGTCACGCCCGCCTCCTCAGCGACCGGGATTACTTCATCGAGAAACCCCTTGAGCCTCTGCCAAAGCTGGTCCGTGGTGGCTGAAGAGACGGTGCCCGGCGGTGCGCCGCGGTCATAGACCATGTTCCACGCCATCCCGTTCGGCATCGGCTTGTCGAACGGGCCGTCCATGCCGACGGCTTCGGCGCCACCGCGGGCGAAAGGGCCTTTGACCCGGCCAGCGACACCGGCGATGGAGAAGTTGTAGCCGAAAATGGGAATGCCGGCCTTGCCGACGTTGCGGATGATGGTCTTGACGTTTTCCAGATGGAGCCCCTTCTTGGGCCCGTCCAGCAGGATGTCGTGCCAGTGTGCGGGATCGAAGTTTTCGATGGCTTCGAGTTCGAGCCCGGCAGTGTTGATCTGCCGTCTCAGAGCCGCGAGTTCCTCGTAAGTCCACAATTGGTCCGGGTCGCCGGCCAGTCCCCAGCCGGTATCATCGCCGACCGGCTGGTCGCCCGGCTGATTGCTGCGGGAGGAGCGAAAGTAATCCACCAGGTGTGCGACGACGTGGGAGCAGCCGCACTGTTTGGCGAACCGGTAGTGCTCTTCGTTCAATTGGTGGCGATAGAGTCCGAGGCCAAGGTTCATAGGCACCGCATGATTCGTGAATAGGGCACCGTCGTCGGCTGGATCAGAATCCGATGCTCACGCCCCCGTCCACCGGCAGGACTGCCCCCGTCACGAACTTCGCCGCGGGCGAGCACAAATAGACAGCCGCCGCGCCGACATCGTCCGGTTCTCCGAATCTGCCGAGCGGTGTGCGAGCCAGAATTCGCCGCTTGCGCGCCGGGTCGCCCGCCATCGCCTGGCGCGTCATATTCGTCTCAATCCACCCGGGTGCGATGGCGTTGACGCGCACGCCGGAGGGCGACACTTCCGTTGCCAGCGCGCGCACCATGCCGAGACAGGCGCTTTTGGCAGCCCCGTAGGCAAACACATTGGGAACGCCGAAGAGGGAGGCCATGGAAGCGATGAAGATAATCGAACCGTGCCTGCGCTGCAGCATTCCGGGCAGCACGGCGCGCGTGAGCGCGTGGGAACCCAGCACGTGCGTCTGAAGCACAGCAAGGAATTCTTCTACGCTTGTCTCCAAGGAAGGCTTCTTCAAATGGACGCCGGCATTGTTGACCAGAATAGTAATCGGCCCAAACAGTGCTTCAGCCCTGGCAACCACCCTGGCCGTGTCCTTGAACCTGGCAACGTCGCAAACCACAAAACCGGCCTGAGGACCAATCGCCGCAGCCGCCTTCTTCAGCAGCGCCGCCCTGCGCCCCGCCAGAACTACCCTGGCCCCAGCCGAAGCCATGCACCGGGCGACGGCCAGACCCAGCCCTGTGCCACCGCCCGTGATCAGCGCGATTTCACCCTCCAGACGGAAAGGATTGTCCCCACTGGCAATGGTCACCGATTGCGTGGTTGGTTTCATTTCGCCTGTGCTCATTCCGCGCCAGTGAGAAGTAAATATCCTGCCAGCATCACCCTTCAAACGATCTGCGGATGTGTTTTCTCCGGGTCCACGCCCAATTCCTTGATCGCCTTTCCAACCACACGCTGGTCCAACTGGCCCTTTTTGGCCAGCGCATGGAGGGTGGCGATAACGGTTGATTCGGCATCCACCTCAAAGAAGCGGCGCAGCCGCTCGCGCGTGTCGCTGCGGCCATAACCGTCGGTGCCGAGGGTCATCAAACCGCCGGGAACCCAGGGCGCGATCTGGTCGGGAACAATCTTCAGGTTGTCGGAGACGGCGACAAAGACCCCCTGCTCTTCCGCCAGCAAAGTCTCCACGTAAGACTTCTTCGGCGGGTCGAGCGGATGCAGCATGTTCCAGCGTTTCGCCCGCAACGCCTCGTTGCGCATCAGCTTGTAACTGGTCGCACTCCAGACATCGGCCGACACGTCGAATTGCGCGGCCAGAATTGCCTGCGCCCGCAGGGCCTCGCGGAGAATCGGCCCGCTGCCGAAGATATGCGCCTTGAGCGCCTTGTTCTCCGGGCCGGGTTTGAACCTGTAAAGCCCTTTGAGAATCCCCTCCGCCACGCCTTCCGGCATGGGCGGCATCTCGTAGTTCTCGTTGTAGAGCGTCAGGTAATAGAAGATGTCTTCGCCTTCGGCATACATGCGGCGCAAGCCGTCGGCGACAATCACCGCCAGCTCATACGTGAACGCCGGGTCGTAGGTCACCAGCGTCGGGATCGTGCTCGACAGGATCAGGCTGTGTCCGTCTTGATGCTGCAAGCCTTCGCCATTGAGCGTGGTGCGGCCCGAGGTCGCCCCGAGCAAAAAGCCCTTGGCCCGCATATCGCCCGCCAGCCACATCAGGTCCCCGATCCGCTGGAAGCCGAACATTGAGTAATACACGTAGAACGGAACCATGTAGCGGCCGTGTGTCGCGTAGGACGTGCCCGCCGCCACAAACGACGCCATCGAACCCGCCTCAGTGATCCCCTCTTCGAGAATCTGCCCGTCCTTCGTCTCGTTGTAATAGAGCAGCGACTTGCTATCCACCGGCTCGTAGAGCTGCCCTTTGGACGAATAAATGCCGATCTCGCGGAACAGCGCATCCAGACCGAACGTGCGCGCCTCGTCCGGTATAATCGGCACGATCTGGCGCCCGATCGTCTGGTTGCGGATGAGCAGGCCCAACAGCCGCACGAACCCCATCGTCGTTGACATCTCCGAACGCGACACCCCTTTGAGCAGGTCGCCAAACGCCTCCAGCTTCGGCGCTTCGAGCGGCTTGGCCTTCACGATGCGTTGCGGCAGGAACCCGCCGAGCTTCCTGCGCAACCCCAGCAAATACTTTGTCTCACGGCTGTCCACCGCCGGGCGGAAGAACGGCGTCTCCGCGATTTCTTCGTCGCTCACCGGGATGCCGAACCGCGCCCGGAACTCGCGCAACTCCTTTTCATTGAGCTTCTTTTGTTGGTGCGTGATGTTGCGGCCTTCGCCCGCTTCGCCCAGCCCGTAGCCTTTGACCGTCTTGGCCAGGATCACCGTCGGCTGGCCCTTATGCTCCACCGCGGCTTTGTAAGCCGCATAGACCTTGCGCGAGTCGTGACCGCCGCGCAGCAGCTTGTGGATCTGCTCATCGGTCAGGTGATTCACCAGTTCCAGCAGCTCGGGGTATTTGCCGAAGAAATGCCGCCGCGTGTAACTGCCCGGCTCGACGGAATACTTCTGGTAATCGCCGTCCACCGCCTCTTCCATGCGCTTGAGCAGCAGCCCGCTCTTGTCGGCCGCCAGCAGCCTGTCCCAATCCGAGCCCCAAATCACCTTGATCACATTCCAGCCTGCCCCTTGGAACACCGCCTCCAGCTCCTGAATAATCTTCCCGTTGCCGCGCACCGGACCGTCCAGCCGCTGCAAGTTGCAGTTCACCACCCAGATCAGGTTGTCCAGGTTCTCCCGCGCCGCCAGCGTCAGCGACCCCAGCGTCTCCGGCTCGTCCGTTTCCCCGTCGCCGATAAACGCCCATACCTTCGGCTCCTCGCCGTCGATGAAGCCGCGCGCCCGCAGGTAGCGATTAAACCGCGCCTGGTAAATCGACAGCAACGGCCCCAGGCCCATCGACACCGTCGGGAACTGCCAAAACTCCGGCATCAGATACGGATGCGGATACGACGACAGTCCGCCGCCCTCGGCCAACTCCTGGCGGAAGTTCTGCAAGTGCCGCTCGTCCAGCCGCCGCTCCAGGAAGGCCCGCGCGTAGATCCCCGGCGTTGCGTGCCCCTGGAAATACACCATGTCACCGACGAAATCCTCTGTCCGGCCCCGGAAGAAATGATTGAACCCCACCTCGCACAACGTCGCCGACGAGGCGTAGGTCGAGATATGTCCGCCCAGGCCGCTGTGCTCGCGGTTGGCGTTGACCACCATCGCCATCGCGTTCCAGCGGACATAACTCTTGAGGCGCCGCTCCATTTCCCAATCCCCGGGGAACGGCGCTTGTCTATCGGCGGGGATGGTGTTGATATAGGGCGTGCTGACCATGCGCGGCACCTCGACGCCGCGCGCGTGCAGCCGTTCCGTCAGGCCGTCCAGGAAGCGCGCCGTCTTCTGCGGCCCTTTGTCCTTCAGCGCGAACTCGAGCACTGTTTCCAGCGACTCCAGCCATTTCTCTTCCTCGGTCTGTTCCGGCTCCGGCAGCACGTGCAACTCGGGCGGTAAATGCTTCTGTTCTTTTCTGGGCAGTTTCACTTTGTATCTCGGGAACTAATTACTTAAACTCTCACTGGCCGCGCGTCAAACGCCCCAAGGGGCGCCGCATTAGACAGGACGGTCGGCCAGATGTCAGCGAAATAGTATAGCACATGAAACTCTGCGACCTCACGCTGCCGACGCCCGAGGAGAACCTCGCCTGCGACGAAGCGCTGCTCGACCTCTGCGAAGGCGGCGGGAGCGACGAACTCCTGCGCCTGTGGGCGCTCCCGCAATACTTCGTCGTCTTGGGTTACTCCAATAAAGCTGCGCGCGAAGTCAACCTCTCCTACTGCCGGCAACTCACCATCCCCGTCCTGCGCCGCTGCACCGGCGGCGGGACCGTTCTCCAGGGACCGGGCGTGCTCAATTACTCCCTCATTTTGCGCATCGACAACTCCGGCCCGTTCCACAGCATCCCCGCGACTAACCAGTTCATTCTCCAGCGCCACCGCGACGCCCTGGCCGGGCTCCTCCTGGCGCCCGTCGAAGCGCGGGGGCAAACCGACCTCGCCATTGGCGGCCTCAAGTTCGCCGGCAACGCCCAACGCCGCCGGCGGCGTTTCCTCCTCTTTCACGGCTCCTTTCTGCTGCACCTCGACCTCGGGCTGCTCGAAAAGGTTCTGCCCCTGCCCTCCCGCCAGCCGGACTATCGCATCAACCGCTCTCATTCCGAATTCCTGATCAATCTCAACGTCCCCGACCACGCGATCAAAGCCGCCCTCAGCAAAACCTGGAACGCCACCGCGCCGCTGGACCCAATCCCCTTCGACCAAATCACTCTCCTCGCCCGCGAGAAATATGCGCTGGATGAGTGGAATCTCAGGCTTTAACGGGCGGAGCCTAATTCAGAGCCGGGCGAACTTGATTAGTTTGACGGCGTTATTGATTAAAGGTCGGGCGAGCTGAGTCAAGACAAGGCCGGATTCAATTCAGTTCCCGGTGTGCTCAACTGAGACGGAGCCGGGTTTGACTGAGTTTAGGGCGGATTGAGTCAGGTCTGGGGCGGACTTGATTCAGTTTACCCAAGATTTAGTCAGGGCGCTTCCGCTTTGAGTTGGCCGTTGCCCGGAATTGAGTCGAGAAGGCGGTGACTTGTCTCGAAAGCGGACATTCTTCACCCGCGCACGGGGCGGGCATCCCCAGAATTCGCGCCGCGCGACGAGCTTGGCATGGGTGGTGCTGGGTCTGGAACCGTGTTTAATGGCCCGGACACGAAGTTGTGCGGGGATAAGAAAGATCGAACTAAGCTCAACCAGCACCAAACAATATGCCCTTGATCGTAACCGGTCTGACCACCATGACGGATGCCGAGCTGATCCAGTTCGCCAAGAATGTCCACACCGCATTGAAGGGCAACGACAACGTGCCGGCTCCCCACCCTACTCTCTCGGCCTTGCAGGACCTCATCACCACCGCGGAAACCGGCGTCAATGCTTACGAGGCGGAGAAGGACGTGCTGCGCATGAGGAAGAACGGGCGCGACGAGGCCATCAAGGCCCTCTGCTATGGGTTGCGAACCGAAGCCGACACCGTGCAAGCCGTCACTTGCGGCGCTCCCGACAAGATCGAGACCACCGGCTTCCGCGTGCGGGCGCGTTCGACCCCGGTGGGGACTCCGGCGCAGGTGACGAACCTGGTGCTCAGGGCTGGCCCGGCCGACGGCACCCTCAAGGCCGCCTGGAAACCGGTGCGCGGCGTCAGGAGTTACGAGCTCGAGGCCAGCCCCGATCCCATGACGCCCGCCGGTTGGATTTACAAGGGCACGGTGACCAAATCGAAGGCAACCGTGAACAGTTTCGCGAGCGGCGCGAAGGTCTGGGTGCGCGTGCGGGGCATCGGCGCGGCCGGCCCCGGCCCCTGGAGCGATCCCACCGTCAAGACCGTCCCCTGATTTGGAGGTAAACAGATACTGACAAACACATACGACAACATATCTGTTAGTAAGAGATGGCCCGGAGAGCTGAGACGTGCTCCGGGCCCTTCTCTTTTACTCAATTTCGTGGATTCTTCCCCCGTGCCGACGCCCCCTCCCGCCGAATTGCCTTGAAAGCGGGCCGCCAGTGGCTAATCGTTTCCGTATCCGAGCATGAATAACGTCGCGCGAACTTGGATTCTCCCCGCCCTGGCCGGCTTGTGGCTGCTGGCCGGGTGCGCGCACCTAAGCCGGCCCGCATCCCCCGCCGAATCACTCCAGGTGGGCGCGGCGGAGGTTGATATCACGACGCCACTGGGCAGCCGGATGGCCGGTTACTTCAACGAGCGCCTCGCAACCGGCACGCATGATCCGCTCCACGCCAAAGCGATCGTGCTGCGACAGGAGGAGGCCCAAATCGCCCTTGTTTCCTGTGACCTGCTAGGCATTCCGCTCGACATCACGACGAAAGCGCGCGCGCAGGCGAGCCAGCGGACGGGCATCCCCCTGACCAACATCGTCATCTGCGCCACGCACAGTCATACCGGGCCGCTATTTGAGGGGGCGCTGCGGGATTTTTTCCACGAGGTCGCCGAGCAGAAGTATGCGCATGACCCGCAGGAGAAACTTGATTACCCGGCGTTTCTGATCGAGCGGCTGGTGAAAGTGCTCGCCGCCGCGCAGGCGAACCTCCGGCCGGCGCAACTGCAAGCCGGCATCGCGACTCAGCCAGGGCTGGCCTTCAATCGCCGGTATTGGATGAAGAATGGCAAGGTCGTCTTTAATCCGGGCCAGCTCAACCCGAACATCGTGAGACCGGCCGGGCCAAGTGACCCGGACGTGGGGATTCTGCTGGCGCGCGACGTGCAAACGAAGCAGCCGTTAGCGGGGTTGACCGTCTTCGCGATGCACTCGGATACGGTTGGCGGGACGCTCTATAGCGCGGATTACGAGTATTACCTGGAACAGACGTTACAGGCGGCCTTCGGCAGGGATTTCATCTCGGCCTTCGGCCTGGGCACCTGCGGCGACATCAACCACATCGACGTTACTCGTAAGAACACGACGAGCGGGTTTGCGGTGGCCGAACATCTCGGCAGCACGCTCGGAAAGGCGGTTCTCATGGCCTCGTCTGATATGCCGGTGATCCACCAGCCGGCGCTGGCCGTTCGGAGCACGACGTTGCAGGTACCCTTGCAGGAGGTCACCCCGGGGCAAGTCTCTGATGCCCGCGCGATCCTCGAGAAGCTTGGCGATACCAACATCCCTTTCCTTGCCAAGGTGGCGGCGGTGAGGACCCTGGACCTCGCCAATCGCGGCCCGACCTGGCCGATGGAAGTGCAGGTGTTTCGCCTGGACGCCGGCACGGCGATAGTTTGTTTGCCCTGCGAAATCTTCGTCGAGCTGGGATTGGCAATCAAGCGCGCCTCGCCGTTTCCGCACACGCTGGTGATTTCCATCTGCAACGACCGCCCAAGCTACGTCCCGACGCTCAAGGCCTTCGGCGAGGGCAGCTACGAAGTCACCAATGCCCGTGTCAAGCCCGGCGCCGGCGAAATGCTCGTCGCCGCGGCGGTAAAGCTGCTAGGGTCGCTCAAATCTGAATGACCTCCTCCAGCACCCCGCCGCCCCCGCGTTCCCTCAGCGCCGGCCTGCTGCCCTCCCTCGGCCTCTTCACGACCATCATGATGGTAGTAGGCGGCGTCATTGGCTCCGGCATCTTCCGCAAGCCCGGCGTCATGGCCGCGCAAGTCGGTTCACCCGAACTCCTCCTTGGCGTCTGGGTCCTCGCGGGTCTGCTCACCCTTTTCGGCGCCCTCACCAACGCGGAAATCGCCAGTCTGATTCCCGAGACCGGCGGCCAGTATGTCTATTTCGAGCGGATGTATGGGCCTTTCTTCGCGTTTCTCTACGGCTGGGCCACCTTTGCCGTCATGCAATGCGGCTCCATCGCCGCCGTTGCTTACGTCTTCGCCGAATACGCGACCCAGTTCGTCAAGTTGCCTGAGTTCCCGGCGGGCCTGGCCGGGTGGTCCCTGCACGTGCCCTTTGTGGGCGACGTTTCGCCGCTCAAAGAGATCGGGACCAAGGGCCTGGCGGCGGCCTTGATCCTTTTCCTTACCGCTGTTAACTGTGTCGGCGTCCGCTTCGGCGGCCTCGTGCAAAACATCTTCACCGTGGCCAAAGTCGCCGCCATGCTGCTGCTGGCCCTCGGCGCGTTCCTGTTGCCCACCGGCGGCGCCGTCGCCAACCTCACCACCCCCAGTACGCACATCCATCTGACTGGACTCGCCCTGATTGCCGGCATCGCCGCCGCCCTCCAGGGCGCCTTCTGGACCTACGACGGCTGGAACAAGCTCACCTACATCGCCGGCGAAGTGAAGCAGCCCCAGCGCAACATCCCCCTCGGCCTGCTCTGGGGCATGTTGATCGTCACCGCCACTTACCTCCTCATGAACGTCGCCTACGCCTATGTGCTGCCCATTGACCAGATGGCCCGTTCCAAACTCGTCGCCGCCGACGTCGCCGAGCGATGTTTCACCGGCGGCGGACGCTGCATCGCCGCCGCGGTGATGATCTCCACCTTCGGCATCGCCAATTCCATCATCCTCGCCAGCGCCCGGGTCTATTTCTCGATGGCCCGCAGGAACGTCTTCCCGCGCCGCCTCGGCCAAGTCCACCCCCGCTTCCACACCCCGGCCGCCTCGCTCGTCGTCCAGGGAATCTGGAGCGCCCTCCTCCTCTGCAGCGGCACCTTCGACACCCTCACCGACACCCTGATCTTTGTGAGCTGGGCCTTTTACGCCGTCGGTGCCTACGGCGTGTTTGTCCTCCGCCGGAAGCAACCCGACGCGCCGCGCCCATACAAAGTCCCCGGCTATCCGCTCGTCCCCTGGCTCTTCATCCTCTTCGCCCTGCTCTACCTCGTGTTCACAGTCTATAACGACGTCGCCGGCTACCACACGGCTGTCGCGGCTGGAAAACCCGGCCTGATCAACTCCGCCCTCGGCACCGTCCTCGTGCTCATCGGCGCCCCCATCTACTTCTTTTATCGCGCCCGAAAGCCCGCCGCAGTAGCCCCATCGCCCCCCTGATCCCGCAGCAGGACTCGCAATTGCGAGAATACGGTGTATTATGACTACGACTAGCTCTGACCATAAACAGAGGAAAGGACAGACAATGAAAAATGGAATGATATTGAAGACATCTATCGTGACCTTGGCGCTCGGCGCAAGCCTGGCGCTGCCAACGCTCACTTCGGGAGCCGAGGAGAAGGCCGCCGCACAAACCCAGACCATTAAAGGCGAGGTCGTGGACCTGATGTGCTACCTCGACCACGGCGCCAAAGGCGAGAAACACAAAGGCTGCGCCAAAAAGTGCATCGAGAATGGCGGCCCGGTTGGCCTCCTCACTGCCGACAACCAGCTCTACCTGATCGTCGGCGACCACCAGCCGATGAATAAGGAACTCGCCGATAAAGCCGCCCAGACCGTCACCCTCAAAGGTAAAGTCGTCGAGCGCAACGGCATGAAGATGATCGAGAACGCCCAATTGCAGGAATAGCCCCTCTCACCCTCAGCATCATCGGCCCCCATTGGCGATCAGCGGCGCCCACCACAGATACGTCTTGCCACCGGGTCCAGGCCCGGCTCCCGCAGCGGTAAGCGAGTCCTCGTCGAACTGCTGCCGGGTGATAAAGATGACATGGCCGGCCAGCGCGACAATCGCTCCCCCCTTTTTGCTGTGCAATAGCCCGATGCCCTCCCCATTGCTCACCCGGGGGTAATTGGCGCCATCGTTGCACTCAAAGGCCCCCGGGTCGCCCGGACCGAGGGCGTTCTCGTCCGGCTCCCAAAGGCAATTGTTCTCTCCCGGTCGCCCGGGAAAGGCGCGCTTGGCTTGCACGCGGTTGGGCCGAACGGGTTGGGCTGCGGTTCCCATGCGTCATTGTCACGCAAAATGAGTGAGCGTCACGCCAAACCAGAGGCCGGCGCGCGCCCAAAGGCGGATTTTGGGCCAGAATCGGCGCTGGCACTCGCGATGCTGAATACACCTTGGAGTATCAATATGTGGCGTGAAAACACCTTTCAAAAGGAACTGATTCCCGTTATGAAACCCAATGTCCTTCCCTCCCCTTGTCGCCGTCGGTGGATGTGCAGCGGCACATTGTTCTTTCTTGGGGTCTTTCTTGTTCAAGCCGATCCCGTCATCTTAACCCAACCGCAGAGCCAGACTGCTGTTGCCGGAAGCACCGCCACTTTTTACGTAGATGCTTCCGGTTCGGGGCCGGTGAGTTATCAATGGTGGGGGAACCTGACCAGCCTTGCCAACGGCGGAAGGATCAGCGGCGCGGAGACTTCGACGCTCACCATCACAAATCTGAGCACGAACGATTTCGGTCTTTACTACGTCGTAGTCACCAATGGATTTGGCTGCGTGACCAGCGCGGTGGCGCCGCTCTCGGTGACGAACGTCGGGCAGCCCATTCCCATGAACCCCTACACTGGACAAGGTAGTGGACAATATGGAACCCTGCAAATTGTGTCCGGAAGCGGGGCCTTCGCCTCCCTCTCGGCAGCCAACAAGACCTTGAGTGTTTTACCGGGCGCGACCCTCAGCGGCGCGGTCAATCTGGAGGCCCTCAATTATGGCGTCAGCGAGGATGTCGCGCCGCTAATCTACACTCCTTCCTGGGGGGAGGCCAGCAATAGTTGGCAGTTGATCAACGATTGGATTGTCACCGGCGCTTCGGCGCAACAGGCACAGGTATCGGTGACCGCCCCGGCAACGCCGGGAGTTTATTACATCATTTTTGCGTTTCAATGGGAAGTCGGGGGCGACCATCTTGCGTCGGCCTCGAATTGGACGCTGGGTTACGATGTTTGGAATGATGGCAACGATCTTGCCGAGTTCAGCGCTGCGCAAGTGGCTAACGCCCAAGCCTCCGGTTGCACGGTTAATCTTTGGTTATACCCCTGCGGCGTTGGGCCGGAATATGCGCCATGCCCCAGCGGCTTTCTGCCGCAATATGTGCCAGCCGATGCCGTGACCGTTGTGGTCGGGACACCACCACCGCCCCCTCCGCGCCCGGCGACAGCCACCGCAACCCTGGTGGATGGGTTTGTTGTGGCTGCCATCGTTACCGATGGCGGCTACGGCTATACCAACACGCCGCTGGTTCGATTTATCGGCGGTGGCGGCAATGGGGCACAGGCAGTCGCTGTGGTTAGCAACGGTGTCGTGGTCGGCATCACGATTACCGATGCCGGAATTGGTTACACGAACCCGCCGGTCATCGTCATCGACCCGCCGTTTATTTTCAATCCGGTCTTGAGCCTCGCACCTATGTCGTTCCTTGCCTTTTCCAATCTCACCGTTGGCCGCGTTTATCAATTGCAGCAGTCGGTGGCCTGGTATTGGTCAAACCAGCCAGTCAGCTTCACGGCCACAAATGCCCTCTACACGCAAATGGTTGCGGGAGTGGCGGGCAGCGGAAATTACCGGCTGGCGCTCAGTCCGGCGCCGGCCCAGGCCTTCGCCACAGCAGTGCTGGACTATGGGTTTGTCGTCCACGCGACACTGACTAGCGGCGGTTCCGGCTACGTCAAGAGTCCAGCAGTCATCATCGTTGGCGGTGGCGGCAGCAATGCCACCGCAGTTGCGAACCTCTCTGGTGGCATGGTGACGAACATCACTATCACCGATGCTGGCATCGGCTACACCAACACGCCAACGGTTGAAATCGCCCAGCCGCCAGCCGCCGCCGTGTCGCCAACGGTGGTGCCGGGGATGCGGTTGGATTCCGCAAGCCTGGCTCCCTATGACAATTATCAGATTCAATTCAAGCCGGACCTTGGCAGAACGTGGGGGAATTGGAATGGGGGATTATTCACCCCGACTAACGTGACCAATTCGCAATACGTTTTCATTACGAATGGCGTCGGCTTTTTCCGCATGCAACACGTGCCGCGGCCTATGCCCGCCATTGCGCGTAGTGCCTCCAGCACGCCCTGACCGGTGGATCAGTCGGCTCCCTTCCATCAACTCCTTCACCGTCTGCAGTTGCAGCTGGGGACAGCGTGAGAAAGCGTTTGAGAAGTGGCCTGTATCAATGCCGTTGCGGGACCAGTGACATAATCGTAGCGTGGGGGTGTTATGGTCGGAGTGGATTGGGCGGCAAGAACGGAGCGTCCGTTTCGCAGCGGCTACTTCGCCATCACAATTTCCAGCGTCTCGTCGCGCTGGTGCGGGGCGTCTTCCTCCGCCTCGACGAGTGGCATGGCCGTCGGTGTCTCCAGCGAAGCCGTCGGCTGGCCGGTCACCGCCTCGTTGGCCTTGTGGAATTTCACGCTGACGATCTTGCTCACGCCGTGCTCCTGCATGGTAATGCCGTAGAGCACGTCCGCCATGCCGATGGTGCGCTTGTTGTGCGTGATGATGATGAACTGCGAGCGCGCCAGGAAACGCTGCAAGACGCGGATAAAGCGGTTGATGTTGGATTCGTCCAGGGGGGCGTCCAACTCGTCGAGCACGCAGAACGGGCTGGGCTTGACCTGGTAAATCGAGAATAGCAGCGCCACGGCGGTCATTGTCTGCTCGCCGCCGGACAGGAGCGAAATGGTTTGCAACTGCTTGCCGGGCGGGCGCGCCACAATGTCAATGCCGCTTTCGAGCAGGTCGTTCTCGTCCATCAGCACCAGGTCAGCTTTGCCGCCGTCAAAGACTTCGGTGAACATCGCCCGGAAGCTCTCCCGGATCTTGTCGAAGGTGTCCCGGAACATCTCGCGGGTCTGGACGTTGATGCGGTTGATGACTTCGAGCAACTGCGCCTTGGCCTGGACCAGGTCGTCGTGCTGCTTGCTGAGGAACTGGTAGCGCTGCTCGGTTTCTTCGTATTCCTCGATGGCGACGAGGTTCACCGGCCCTATCTCTTCGATGCGCTGCTGCAAGGCTTCGACTTGCTGGGCGACGGCGCTCCAATCGGTGGCGGCGCCGGCGGCCGCCATTTCCTCGGGCGTCATTACGTGTATTCTCGCCGGGCCTTCGTCGGCATAGGTAATGGTAATGCACTCGCTGCGAATGCTGTCGAGGCTGACGTGGTATTTCTGCTGGACCCGCTCCCGCAGGTTCTGCGCCGACATATTCTTCTGCGCCAGTTCCACTTCCAGCGCCCCGCGCTTCTCCTGCAATTCAGTCAAACACCGGCGCTGCTCCCGCAAACCTTCCTCGCGCGCAGCGACGTCCTCGTCCTGCGCCTGCTTTTGCGCGGCCAGTTCGGCGGTCTGCGCATTGACCTGTTCCCGGTCGTGCTGGAGCTTCTCAATCAACCCGCGCGATTCGATGATCTCCGACTCGGCCTGCTCCTTGCGGCCAACGAAGGAGGAAAGCTCGCCGCGCCGCTGCTCGATGACTTGCGTCAGTTCGCGGATGCGCTGGTCCAGCGACTGCCGCTGCTGCTGGAACGAAGCGCACATCTGCTCTTCCGCCGCCAGCGCCACCCGGCTGTCGGTCAGCCCGGCGTTGGCCGCGTCGCGTTGCTGGCGCAGGCCCTCCAACTGGACGGTCAATTCCGCGACCTGCGACTGGCAGGCCCGTTCGCGCGTTTCGCACTCATCGGCCCGGGCTGCCAGCCCGGCGCGCTTTTGCAACCCTTCCTGTTCCTGCGCGGCCAGGCTTTGAATCTCATAAACAACCGTATCAATCTTCTGGTGCAGCAGCCGCTGGGAATTGTGGAGCGCGTTGAACTCGCCTTCATGCGTGGCGATGGCCACTTCCTGCGCGCGCAGTTCAACCTGCGCCTGCTGCAACCCGGCCTCAAGTTCGGTCTGCTCGCTTTGCAGGGCGCCTTTGCGGCGGCTAATTTCGGCCACTTCTTCCTGCAAGCCGGCCAGGGCCGACCGCAAGTCAGCGATCTGGTTTTTCCGGCCCAGAATTGAAGCCGGCGCTTTGCCGTCGCCATTCCCGTTGCTGCAGCCGCCGGTGTAAATGCCGTGGCAGCTCAGCAACTCACCCCCCACTGTGACGTAGTGAAAAGCGCCTTTGCTCTCTTGCCACGCCGCGGTCGCCGCATCCAAGTCCCGTACAATTCGCGTGCTGCCGAGCAGGCGCTCCATCAGCGGGCGAATGGAGGCCTCGCTCTCAACGACCGCCAGCGCGGCCACGGGCGCGCCATTCAGTTCGGGAGCGGCGAGCGGAGTTTGGGAATTGGCAGCCGGTGACGGGTGATCGGTAACTGGTGATTGGAGCTTGGCGCTGCCCTCGCGCGAACCGCCCTCCCCGTGGCCGTCTCTGACGAACGCCAGCGGCGCGATGCTCGCTCGGCCGGTCTTGTTGGCGTTGAGGTCAGCCAGAATCTGGCGGGCGGACTCCGGCTGCTCCGTCAACACCAGTTGCAGGTGATGGCCCAGGGCCGTCTCGATGGCCGTCACGTATTGATCCGGCACGCGAATCTTGTCCGCCAGCGACCCCAGCACGTGCTGCGACTGCTTGAGCGCGGCGAGCGGGCCGACGTTGAACCCCTCGTGGTCGGCCTGCAATTGTTCCAGCACGCTCAGCCGGGAACGCTTCCCGGCCTGTTGCTCCAGGGCCTGGTCCTGCGCTCGGGCGGCGCCCTCCAATTCCTCCTGGAGTTCGCGCAGCCGCTTTTGCCGTCCTTCCACGGTGCCGCGCTGCGTTTGCGCGCTGAGCTTCTCGGCCGTGACATTGGCCACGAACTCACGCAGCCGGGCTTCCAGGCGCGTCCGCTCCTCTTCCAGTTGGATTTTCTCGGCGGACAGCTTCTCCAATCGCACCACGTTGCCCTGCTTCTGCAAATCGAGCGCGGTGATCTCGTTGCGCACGCGCGTCAAGTCCTGCGCGGTGGCGAAAGCCTCGGCCTGGGCCTGGCGCAGGGCCTCTTGCTGCTGCCGCAGCTCCTCTTCCACTTGCCGCAGCGCGTCCTGCCTCGCGGCGAGTGTTTCCCGGTGCTGTTCCAGGGCCTTCTCGGAGGCGGTCAAATGCCCGCTGACGGTGGCCAGGTCCTGCCCCGCCGCCCGGCGCCGCTCCTCGGCCTGCGTCAAATCCGCCATGGCTTTGGTGTTTTGCGTCGCGAACTCGCGCAACCGCTCCTCATTGAAATGAATGCGGCTCTCGTGCCGGTCAATCTCGCCCTTCAACTCCAGCCCGCGATGCTGCCGCTCGCCGATCTCGTGTTCCAGTTCTGAAAGTCGTTCCCGCAGATGGGTAATCTCGTCCTCGCAGCGCAGCACGGCGGCGGAGCTGGTCTCGAGCTCGTTGCGGAGGTTGTCGGCGGCCGTCTGCCGCTCGGCAATCTCCGCCTGCAATTGGTCGAATTGATGGCGGGCGAACTGGGTATCGAGATGTTGCAGTTCAGCGGAAAGCTGCTTGTAGCGGCGCGCCTTGCCGGCCTGGCGTTGGAGCGAGCCGATCTGGCGTTTCACCTCGCGGACCAGGTCGGCGACGCGCAGCAGATTCTGCTCGGTGTATTCGAGTTTGCGCAGCGCCTCTTTCTTTTGCGTCTTGTACTTGGTGATCCCGGCGGCCTCTTCGAAGATCATGCGGCGGTCTTCCGGCTTGCTGGAGAGGATCTGGGTGATGTTGCCCTGCGCCATGATGCTGTAGCTGGCGCGGCCCACACCGGTCCCCATGAACAGTTGCTGGATGTCTTTCAGCCGGCAGGGCGTCTTGTTGATGAAGTACTCGCTGCCGCCGTCGCGGAACACCCGGCGCGTCACAGTCACCTCGTTATAGGCCATCTCGACCCCCGCTGCCGTCAGGTGGTCCCCGTCCACCCCGCCAATCGTCAAGGAAACCTCCGCCATGCCCAGGGGCTTGCGGCCATCCGTGCCGTTAAAAATCACGTCCGCCATCTCGCCGCCGCGCAGGGCCTTGGCCGATTGCTCGCCCAGCACCCAACGGATTGCGTCCGACACATTCGACTTGCCGCACCCGTTGGGGCCGACGATGGCGGTAACGCCGGGCTGAAAGTTCAGCGCAGTTTTATCCGCAAAGGACTTGAATCCTAAAACAGTTAAGTTCTTCAGATACATGATCTTGCTTAAAACAACCAAACCCGCCCCGTTTAGTAAAGTGGAAAAACCACAATATACAGGGCACGGTTATCATCGGAGCACAACTAATTGGTGAGGAACCGAGATTTGTATTGTGCCGCTAACCGCTGCTAAAATTCTATAATCTAATCTACCATCGTCATTTTTAGCGCAAACCGCCCTGGTTTGGCAACAACTATTTGCAATTATTTTGCCCTCGATATCGCCCCCATTGGCCCCATAATCTGCCTCCGAACCCCCATGATGTCTTCTGCAGCAGTTTGCGACAAACCGAGTTCGCCCAAGGTGCTTTTCTTGTGCGGTTTTTCCGGCGACGGGCATTACTCTATGAGACATGATGACCGAAGATGCCGAACTGCTAAGCCAGTATGCCGCCGCGAGGTCGGAGGCTGCCTTCGCCGAATTGACTCGGCGGCATGTCGATCTGGTCTATTCAGCAGCGCTGCGGTTGGTGAACGGCGATGTTCATTCGGCCCAGGATGTGACGCAGCAGGTCTTCACGGAGGTCGCCCGTCAGGCGAAACGCCTGGCCCGGCATCCCGCACTGGTGGGCTGGCTTTACACCACGACCCGGCAGATGGCGTTGCGGATGAATCGCACGGAACAACGACGCACGGCCCGCGAGCAGGAGGCCAATACGATGAATGAACTCCTTCACGACGACACCCCGCCCGCGGATTGGAGCCAGCTCAGTCCGGTGATCGAGGACGCACTGCACGAACTGAGCGACCAGGACCGCCATGCCATCCTGCTCCGCTTCTTTCAAAACAAGACTCTCAACGAGGTGGGCACGGGATTGAATTTAACCGAAAATGGCGCACGCATGCGCGTGGAACGGGCGTTGGAGAAGTTGCGTGGGAAACTGGCCCGGCGCGGCATCACCACCACTGCGTCGGCGCTGGCCGCCGTTGTTTCCGCCAACGCCGTCCAGTCGGCGCCCGCCGGTTTTGCCGCCACTATCTCCACCGCTGCCGTGGCCGGCAGCACTCTCCACGTTTCAACCTTCATTGCCGCAACAAAAACTATCGCCATGACCACATTACAGAAAACCATCGTCGCCGCGGCGCTCGCGCTCGCGGCCGGCACCGGCGTTTATGCCGTCCACCAAAGTTCGCAACTGCGTGCCCAGATCCAGACGCTCCAACAGGAACGAGCGCCCTTGGCGGCGCAACTCCAGCAATTAGAGCAGGAACACAAGCAGGCGGCCCAGCAACTGGCCGCGTTGAAGGAGGAAAACGCCCGTCTGAAATCCGGCCCAAGCGCGACGGAACTGCTGAAATTGCGGGGTCAGGTGGGAGTGCTGCGTCAGCGGGCCGCTACGAACGACGCCAAAGCCGCGCCGGCCAGCGGGCTGGCCAAAATGATGAGCGATCCCGCGATGAGGGAATACATCCGGCAGGCACAAGTGGAAAAGTTCAGGTCCATGTACGCCGACCTGTTTAAGGAACTGAAACTGACACCGGAGCAGACGGACCAGTTCCTCCAGATATCCGTTAACAAGGCTTCGACCTATTTGGCCAAATACCTGGCCCCGGCGCAGGGGGCTCCGGAGCAGGCCCCCGCCGAGCCATCCAGCGATTCAGGCAGCCAATTGCAGGCGTTGTTGGGCGAGGCGGGCTATGCCCGATACAAGGAGTACAGCGATGAAATCCCGGCCCGGACCACCATCAGCCTCCTGAATAGTCAACTCGGGGAGAACCCGCTCAATAATGAGCAAAGCGCAAGTTTGCTCCAAGTGGTAAAGGCCGAGCCGGCGGAGTTAACGCAGGGCATCCTTGGCGCTCCGGACAAGGCCTTTTCGGGGTCCCAGGCGGACATTGACAGCTTTCTCGATCAGGTGGCCGCGAGCAACCAACGCATCGAGCAGCAAGCCGCCAGTTTTCTCACCGCCGACCAACAGGCCGCCCTCAATACCGTGCTGACCAATGCCGTCAACACGCGGAAACTCTCGGCCGCCGCCTTTATTCAAAAGCACTGAGTGGAGCAATCGGACCTGAGAGACGGGCGCAGATAGCGGATGCTCCCGACGCCCCAGAGAGTCGGCGCACGAACGTTCCCAACTTTCCGCGAAGCGGTTCAGTTCAATAGATTTTACTCTCGATATTGCCCCCGTTGGCTCATAGTCTGCCTCCGAACAAGTGACTTTATGAGCTTAAACAGCCTCCGCTCGCGTTGCGGCCTCTGGCGAATGACAGGCAAGCCCCAGCCGCATCGAGCGAGACTCATCTTCATCCGCACCCTCCGCTGGCTCGGCGTCACGCTGGCGGCCATCGGCGCGGCATTCGCGTCACCGGCTGCCAACTACCAACCCTCCAACGTCGTTCCGCCGGCACCGCTCCGGGAATTCCGCGCCGCCTGGGTCGCCACGGTCGGGAACATTGACTGGCCTTCCCGGAAGACGCTAAGCACGCAGGAACAGCAAGCCGAGTTGTTGGCGATTCTGGATCGCGCCGCCCAACTCAAGTTGAACGCCATAATCTTCCAGGTCAGGCCGGCCTGCGACGCTTTGTATGCCTCCAGGATCGAGCCCTGGTCCGAGTATCTCACCAGCACGATGGGCCAGCCGCCGGAGCCGTTTTATGACCCGCTGGACTTCGCCGTCGAGGAAGCGCACAAACGCGGTTTGGAGCTGCACGCCTGGTTCAATCCTTACCGCGCGCGCCTGCTCGCCGCCGGATCCCCAGCCGCTCCCAACCACGTCAGCAAAACGCGCCCCCAACTGGTGCGGCAGTACGGAAAATATCTCTGGCTCGATCCCGGCGAAAGAGCGGTGCAGGACTACTCGCTCAGTGTCATCATGGACGTGGTGCACCGATACGATGTGGATGGCATCCACTTCGACGATTATTTTTATCCCTACAAGGAAAAGGGCGCGGCGGGCAAGGAGTTGGATTTCCCGGATGACGCAAGTTGGCGCCGCTTTGGCGCGGGCGGAAAGTTGAGCCGCGACGATTGGCGGCGTGAGAACGTCAACCGGTTCATCGAGCGCGTCTATAAATCCATCAAGGCGGCGAAGCCCTGGGTGAAGTTTGGCATCAGCCCGTTCGGCATTTGGCGTCCCGGCAACCCGCCGCAGATCAAGGGCTTCGACGCCTTCGCGGAGCTTTACGCCGACTCGCGCAAATGGCTCGCCAACGGGTGGGTCGATTACTTCGCGCCGCAGCTTTATTGGGCCATTGACCCGCCGGACCAAAGCTTCCCCGTGCTGCTCCGCTGGTGGGCCGAGCAAAACACCAAGGGCCGGAACCTTTGCCCGGGGCTGGACTCGACCAAGGTCAGCAGCCGGTCGCAGGACCGGCACGGATGGCAACCCCAGGAGATCGTCAACCAGATCCGTTTGACCCGAACTCAGACCGGCGCGAACGGCCACATTCACTGGAACATGAAAAGCCTCATGCGGGACGGCGCCTTTGATGAGCTCTTGGAACGGGAACTGTATCAGCAGCCGGCGCTGATGCCCTCTTCGCCCTGGCTTGGCCGCGCACAGCCCGGGAAACCAAAGCTGACAGTCGCCCAAGGTGACCGGGCGTCCCAACTGGAAATCAGTTGGGCAGCGAACGGCCCGGGCAAGGCCTGGCTCTGGCTGCTGCAAACACGAGCCAGCGGCGAGTGGACAGAGGAGATTCTAGTCGCAGCCAAAACTTCGCGTGTTTGGAATGGCGCGCTGCCGGAGGTCGTGGCGGTCTCGGCGGTTAACCGCAACGGCGAATTGAGCGCTCCCTCCGTGCTTCAGGCGCGCGGCAGCGCCAAATGATCCGCCACTCGAGCGGGGCCGGCGCGCCCGCTCACTCTCAAGCAACAGGAGGGACCGAGGGCGGGACGCCCAAGGTAGTGGGCAGTCGGTTGTGGATGAGCCAGAAGTCGCGCAGGGCCAGGGCCAGGGTCGAGAGATCGGCCAGCGCATTGGGCTTGACCAGGTAGGCATTGGCGCCGGCGTCGTAGGCCCGGGCGATGTCATCGGGCCGGCTGGAGGAAGTGAAGATCACCACCGGCAGTCGCCGGAGCTGCGGCTCTTGCCGAATCCACTCCAGCACCTCGAACCCGGACCAGTACGGCAGGTTCAGGTCCAGCAGCACCAGGCCCGGCAGCGGATGCAACCTCCGGTCGGCGAACGGCCCGTCGCCTGCCAGGTAGTCCTTCGCCGCCTTCCCGTCCTTCACCGTCCGGAGCGAATTCCCGATGCCCGCCTTCGTCAGCACATGCTGGAGCAACATCACGTCCGTCTCCTCGTCTTCCACGTAGAGGATGGCGATTGAGGTCATCCTGGTTGGTCCGCCGCCCCCTTTAACTCGACCCAGAAGCGGCTGCCGCGGCCCGGCTCGGATTCCAGCCCCATTCGGCCGCCCATCTTCTCGACGGCCTTGCGCACCACAGTCAGCCCCACGCCGGTTCCGTCGCAACTCTTGTCCAGACGCTGGAACATCTTGAAAATGCGCTCCTGCGCTTCCTTCGGGATGCCGACGCCATTGTCGGCGAACCACAGACGGACCATGTGGTTGAGGGTTGAGCCTTGAGGGTTGAAGGAGTGAAGTGCGGGAGGCTGCGGCGTGTTGCGTGTTGCGTGTTGCGTGGCCGGCGACTGGCAATTAGTGACTGGTAATTGGTCGGTCTCGGCGGGCAACGGCTCGTGCCTCTCTTCGGATTTCGGCCTTCGCCCTTCCTTCGGGTTTCGGATTTCGGCCTTCGGATTTCCCACCCGCTCGGCCCACACGCGCACCTGTGGCCGGGTGCCGGGGGCGACGAACTTGATGGCGTTGCCCAGCAGATTGGAGAAACACTGCGTCAAGGCGGCCTCGTTCCCCAGCAGGCGCGGCAACGGCCCTTCGATCTGAATCTCCACGTGCGGCGGCTGAAAGGCGGGATAGGTTTCGATGATGCTGCGCAGCAGCCCTTGCACGTCCACCGGCACGAGCTTCAGTTCGCTGCGCGCCAAGCGGCTGTATTGGAGCACGTCCTGGATCAGCTTGTCCATGCGCGCGGCGGCGCTGGTGATGCGCTCAATATGTTCCTGCGCCCTGGACCGGCCGCACGCCAGGCACTCCTCGCCCAGAATCTGCGCAAAGGAACGGATGGCCCGGAGCGGCGCCCGCAAGTCGTGCGTGATGCTGTGCGAAAAGTCTTCCAGGTCGCTGATCGTCTCTTCGAGCGACGCGGTGCGCTCGGCGACGCGGCGTTCCAACTCCGAGTTCCACTCGCGCAACTGCCGCTCGCTCGAGCGCAAAGCCTCCTCGGTCCGCTTGAGGGTTTCTTCGGCTTGCTTGCGCTCGATGGCGTAGCGAATGGCCCTGGCGGTCTGGCGGCCATAAGCCTGGCCTTTGATCAGGTAATCCTGGATTCCGTGGCGGACGGCTTCCAGGCCCACCGCTTCATTGGTCTCCCCGGTCAGCACGACAATGGGCAGGTGGGGTGCCTCGGCCCGGGCGCGCAGAAACGTGTCCCGACCGGTGATGTCCGGCAGTGACAAATCGAGCAGCAGCACCTCGAACTGTTTCTGGCGCAAGCACTGGACGGCCTCCGCCCAGCATTCGACATGCGTGAAGTCAAATCCACCCAGCCCGGGTTGAGCCAGCGACTCCTGCAAAAGCACGGCGTCGGAAAAACTGTCTTCCACCAGCAGAACTCTGACCGCCGCCGCTTTCATGGTCCAGGCTTAATTGCCACTGGTTTTCGGCGCGGGCGGCAGCGTCACCACAAAGAGCCAGAACGATTCGATGGACCGCACCACGTCCAGGAACTGGCTAAAATCGACCGGCTTGTTGATGCAACAGTTGGCGTTGAGCTGGTAAGCGCGCAAGATGTCCTGCTCGGCCCGCGAAGTGGTCAACACCACGATCGGGATGGTCTTCAGGTCATCGTCTCCCTTGATTTCGGCCAGCACTTCCCGTCCGTCTTTGCGCGGCAGGTTCAGGTCCAGCATGATCAAATCGGGCCGCGGGGCCTGGGCATACGGGCCCTGGCGGCGGAGAAACCGCATCGCCTGCACGCCATCTTCGACGATGCTCACATGATTACGCACCTTGAAATCCTTCAGCGCCTCGACGGTCAGCTCGGTATCGCTGGGGCTGTCTTCCACCAACAGGATTTCAATGGGCCGCCCCTGGTCTTCGCTCATACGCTTTGCTCCTTTATAAAGGTCCATCTCATCTCAATCGCCGCGCGCTAGTGCCGTGCCTGCTGATAAGCCGCGTAAAGCAGACCAACAACTGCGGCGACGATAAAGACAACGGCCACCGCCCACCAACGAAGGGCGCGCAGCTTGCGGCGCCGTGCGCCTGGCGAGGCCCGCGGGAACAGAAGTTTGCCAACATAGCCCGGCATGAAGAGATCGTAGCAGGCGGCTGAACCGATGCCAAGAACTATCGCGCTCATTTGGGCATGGAAAAGAAAAACGTCGAGCCGTGGCCGGGCTGGGACTCGACCCAAATGGTGCCGCCGTGGCGTTCGACGATCTTCTTGCACACGGCCAGCCCGATGCCGGTGCCGGGATACTGCTTGCGCGTGTGCAACCGCTGGAAGACCTGGAAAATGCGCCCGAAATACTCTGCCTCTATGCCGATGCCATTGTCCCGCACCCAGAGGACCCAGCGGCCTTCCTCGGGCCGGACGCCGATATGGATTTGCGGCGGGCTCTCGCTGCGGAACTTGAGGGCGTTGCCGATGAGATTCTGAAAAAGCTGCATCACCTGGGTGGCATCCACAGACAAGGC
This sequence comes from Verrucomicrobiota bacterium, assembly GCA_050011195.1. Lineage (GTDB taxonomy): Bacteria > Verrucomicrobiota > Verrucomicrobiia > Limisphaerales > UBA8199 > PALSA-1440. Next base: position 38,616 of record JBEKJO010000005.1, read on the forward strand.
GGGCAACGGGTCGTGGGTGACCGTCGCTTGGGCGGACTTGATACCGGCCTCCAGGTTGCCCAAGGCCTGCGCCAGCACGGTCTCCAGATCGGCGGGGGTGAAATGGCCGCCGCGCGTGCCGACGCGCGAGTAGGCCAGCAAATCGGTAATGAGCTGCTCCATGCGGGTGGCGCCCTCGCAGGCGCCCGCAATGTAGTCCTGTGCTTTGGCATCCAGCTTGTCCGGGAAGCGATTCTGGAGCAGCTTGACGTAACCGCCAATGGCCCGCAGCGGCTCCTGCAAATCGTGCGACGCGACGTAAGCGAATTGTTCCAGGTCGCGATTGGAGCGTTCGAGTTCCTCGGCGGTCTGCAGAAGGGCCGCCTGAGCTTGCTTTTCCGCCGTGACCTCGAGGTTGACGCCGATGAAGCGAACGGCGCGGCGCTGGTCGCCATCGCCCTGGAAGTACACACGCCCGTGGGAGGCGATCCAGTGCACCGAGCCATCGGGCCAAATGACGCGGAACTCGCGGTGATAAACGCCTCCGCTTTTGCCGGTGAGGGCTTGCTGGACCGCCTCGTCCACCGCCGCCCGATCCTCGGGGTCAATGGCGGCAATGGCCCGGGCGTAGTCGATCTTCTCGGCTTCCGGGATGCCCCACATCTGCCGGCAGCGCTCGTCCCAAAACACCTCGCCGGTCTGGAAGTGGTAGTCCCAAGCGCCGAGGTCGGCGGCCTCCAGCGCCAGGCGCCGCTGCTCGGCCGAGCTGCGCAAGTCGGCGCTGGCCTGCTCGGTTTGCTGGCGCGCCCGGATGGCGTCTTCCGCCAGGCTCAGGGCAGCCTGGCGGGAGGCCTGAACTTCTTGGTTGGCGGCCTGGAGTTCGGCGACGCGCTGCCGCAGTTCCGCGTTCAACTGGTAAACGGCCTTTTCCGCCTGTTTGCGCTCGCTGATGTCCGTGAGGAAGGAGTAATAGTATTCCGGCTTGCCCTTCGCATCCCGCGCCAGGTGAACGAGCAGTTCGATGGGCACGCGTGAGCCGTCTTTCCTGAGGTATTCCTTCTCATAGTGGACCGGCTGGCCGGTCGCGTGCAGTTCCTCCAGTTTCTGCCGCTCAATCTCGCGCCATTCGGGGGGCGTGAGGGTGCTGGCCCAGTCCCTGCTCCGCAGCTCCTCGCCGCTGTAGCCGGTCAGTTGCTCGAAGGCCCGGTTGATCAGCCCCAAACGACCATCCGGATACCCTACGGCGAAAGCCTGCGATGAGCGCTCGATGACACTGGCTAGAAACTCGTTCTGCCGCCGGGTCTCCCGCAGCGCGAGTTCCTTGTCGTAAGCCGCCGCCTTCAGCCGCGCGCGGCGGTAGAGTTCGGCCACCACGCTTATGAAGAGGCCCATGCTGCAGAAGAAAGCCATGCCAACGGCATCCACGGGATTTGTGATCTCGAACCGGCCGAGCGGAGGGAGCAGCCAGTAGTCCACGACCAGCGCCGCCGTTACGGTGGCCACCAGGCCCGGCCAGAATCCCCCGAGCAGAGCTACGACCATAACGGCGGGATAGAAGGTGATATACGTGGGCAGCCCTTCGCCCACGAGCGCCGTCAGCCCCAGGCGCAGCAGAAGGCCGCCGCCCGCCGCCGCCACCGCGGCGGCATAGCGGGCAAGCCAGCGGTATTTGAAATCCTGATTGGGTCGCTCTCCAGGGTCCGAAGTTAGACTGGGCTTCGAATTTGGCATAACTATTTTCGGTTATGCCGACCGCGACGGGCGGTCGGCATCGTTCAAAAGCGGGACCGGTTGCGGGCGAGACCACTGACGGGTTTGGGATGACCGTAGCAAAAGCGCCCGGCGTTGGGTCAATGAGAATTGCGGCCAATGCAATCCGTATATGGGGTGTTCACCCCATAGCGGAACCGCCCGCGGGTCAGTATTATTACGGAGTGTCTTTGACGATGTAAACAATTCAATCCACCAAGTTGCTAGTCCTATGCCTATGAAGCGAAAGTTCGCCCCACAACCCGTTGCTCCGCCGGAAACGCAGGAGCCGAACCCGCCAGTGGAATCGGTCGCCCTGGCCTCGGAAAGCAACCCGGAACCCGCCCCTACGACAACCCAGGCGCCGCCTGAAATCCTTGAGAGGGGTGACGACCGCTATTACGCCCTCCACTGGGGCATAAACGAGTGAAGCGGCCCGAACCCGTCCCGGCAGCACCGCTCTGAGGTCTCGTCGGTTGAGACAGGCACCAGGCTGGCGGCCTCGCGGGTGTGATGCCATCTCCGGTTCGAAAACGCACTATTCCAAGGCCGCGTGGACCCCTCACCCCAGCCCTCTCCCCATCCGATGGGGAGAGGGAGAGACGACGGCATCGAATGGTGCAGTTGCAAGCCGCACTTGGTATGAAATGTTTGGCTTAACTGCCGTATTTCACGCCGCAGCCGTAGGGTTTGGTCTGCGACACCGCCAGTTTGTCTCCGGCCTGCAATCTCTGAACGGCTTCACGCACATAGTTGCGGGCGGTGCGGGGGTCGCCGTCCGGCGCTGGCCGGTCGTCAATGGCACCCTGGTAAACCAGGACCCCGCTCGCGTCAATGACGAACATGTGCGGCGTGGTTCTCATTCCGTATGCCTTCCCAACGTCGCCCGAGCTGTCATCGAGCCAGGCGGTGGCGTTGATCTTTTCGCTGGCCCATTCCTTCTTGGCTGCCTCGGCGCTCCGGTGGCTGGGGTGTTTCGGCGAGACGGAGTTCACGAGGAGCCACACGACGCCCTTGGCGGCCAGATCGTGCTGCAGTTCCTGCATCGCTCCGCTCCGGTACTGGTTATGGCAGTACGGGCAGTCGAGGTTGTAGGATTCGAGCACGACGATCTTGCCCTGGTAATCGCTCAGTTTATGGGTTTGGCCGTTGATGTCGGTGGCAGTAAACTCGGGCGCGGGTTTGCCGATTTCCGCCGCGGCCAGCGCGGCACCGACGACTCCGAACAGGCTCAGGAGGATAATTGCACGTTTCATAATATCTTCTCTTAGTATTTGATTAAACTTATGTGTTCCGCCTACAAAGAAGCATAGGTCGGCGATCTTTGCAAATGGGAGACCGCAGATTGTTCTACCGCGCGGCGCGCTCGAGGGCGTCCAGGACGATGCGGGGCGTCAAGGCTTCGGGCAGAACCACGGGCGGCTCACCGGGGTTCTTCGGATAAACCAAAACGAGCGGCACGCCGGCGCGGCCAAAGCGGTTCAGCTCGGTGGTGATGTCGTCGGGCAAGCGCGTGTAATCGCCCAGCAGCGCGACGGCGTTGGTCTGCTTGAGCTTCGCGCGGACGGAAGGGATGTCGATGGCAATTCTCTTATTCGCCTGGCAGGTCAGGCACCAATCGGCGGTGAAATCAACGAACACGGGACGGCCCTGGGCGCGCGCCTGGGCCAGCGCCCCCAGGCTCCAGCGCTGCCAGTCAATGCCGTCGGGACTTTCTTTGAGAGAGCCTGCCGGGAAGGTGTCGGGGACCGGCGAGCGCCAGCGCAACTGGCCTTCCACAGCGTAAAGGAAACCGCCGACGAGGAGGACCAAAGCCGCGGCCATCCCCAGTCCACGATGCGTCCGTCCGCGTTGAACGAACTCGCCGTAAATCCAGGCCGCGAGCGCGAGAATGACGAGGAAGAGGCCGAGCCACAACGAACGCTTGCCATAATGCAACGGAATGAGGCTGAACAGCCACACCGCCGTGGCCAGCATCGGGAAGCCCATCGCGACCTTGAATCGCTCCATCCAGGCGCCGGGCTTGGGCAGGAACTTTAACCACGCCGGCTGCCAGCTTAAGATGACGTAAGGGGAGGCGAGCCCCAGTCCCACGACCACGAACATCAGCACGATGATGCCGGCGGTTTGGGTGAAGGCAAAGCCGAGGGCAGCGCCGAGGAAGGGGGCGGTGCAAGGCGTGGCCAGGATGGTGGCGAGCACGCCATTGAAGAACGCACCCGCGGAGCCTTGTTTCGACGCCAAAGTTCCGGCGGCACCCAGGACGCGTGCGCCCGGGTTGATTTCGAAGAGGCCAAACAGATTCAGCGCCACGAGGGTCACCAGCGCGGTGAGCAGAACGAGAAACTGTGGGTTGCCAAACTGCATCCCCCAGCCGGCTTGGTGCCCTGCGGCCTTGACGCCGATTACCAGAGCCGCCAGCACGAGGAACGAGACCAGCACGCCGAGCGCGTAGATCAAGCCCAGTTTGCGGACCTGGCGCGGTTCATCCCTGGCCTGCCCCACGAAGCCGAGAATCTTCAAGGCGATGACCGGCAGCACGCACGGCATCACGTTCAAAATCAGCCCGCCAAGGAAAGCATAGAGCAGCATCTTCCAAAGCGGGGGAGCAATGATGACTGGCGGAGGGGTTTGGCTGAGCATCTCGCCCGCAACGGCCGTTGAATAGAGGATGGGCAGGCTGACTTCATAGGCCAGGCGCGCGGGGCCGGACTGCTGAACGAGAAGACCGGAGATTTGGCGCGGCCAGCCGCCCTTGAGCTTCCTGACCTCCTTGCTCAGGCGGATTGTCCCCGGGCCGGCTGAGGCGATCTGGGTGGCCGGCTGCACCTCGAAATCCTCGCTGGAGTCGGGGAAGAAGTCCGCGTTGGTGGCGGCGGTGGCGGAGTTCCATTCCAGGATCAGCGGGCGGGAGTTGGCGGCGGCGGAGTGGTCCCACCGCGCGCGGGCCAACAAGCCGTCGCCGCTTTTCGGGAGCTTCAATTGCCAGGCCCGGATCAGGGCGGCGTCCTGGGAAGGCTTTGTCTCGGCGCCGATATTGAGCGTCGTTTGCACGCTGGCCTTGCCGGGAACGCAGAGCGCCTCGCACTCCAGCCATGAGACGCTGGCTTTCAGGTCGAGCGGTCCGGGGCGCAAATCGGCTGCGAGTTTGAGCGGCACGAGCAGGACGACCTCGTTCGTATAGATGTAAGTGGTGAGGTCTTCGTCCGGGAGCTTCTCGGGGACCGGCCACTGGATGGCGCCCGCCGTGACGCCCGCCGGCAGTTGCCACGCGATTTTCGACGCCATGCCCGACGCGCCCGGGTTCCGCCAGTAGGTATGCCAGCCCGGGTCCATTTGGAGTTGCACACCCGCGAGCACTGTGTCGCCTGGCCGCGCCGTTTCCGCGGCCAGAACCAGCCGCGCCTGCGTGTGGGCGGCGCCGGCGGAAAGACCGGCCACGCAGAACCAGGCGGCGCCCAGCAGATTGAGTATCCGTCGCACAGGGATAAGATGCCTCAACTAGCGGGCCAGGGCGACCAGGTACCGCTGCAGCCGCATCGTTTCCACCGCAAGTTCCAGGCGTTGATAAACCTGATGGAGATTGCTGCAAACGCGCAGAAGGAACCGGCGCGCACTGACCGGCGTCAGGTAATCGTCGCGCAGGCTGCAGTTCGCATTGATCAGGTACTGAACGCAATCGGCCTTGGTGAGGAGTTTCCCGCGATTGAAAGGGTCGAGGTAGATCTCAGCCGCGGTGGATTGGTAGCGGCAAATGAAGTGGCCTGGCAGCCCGATGCCGGCGATGGGAAGCCGCAGCCGCCGTGCCAGCAAAAGGTAGAGCAGACACAGGTTGATGGGGTTGCCGGTCCGCTGGTCGATGACGCGGTTCAAGTAACTGTTTTCCGGGTCGTAATAGTTCGCTTCGTTGCCGACGAAACCGAGTTCGCCGAAGAGGTATTGGTTGATGGCGGTCAGGATGGGTTGCGGTTCGGCGCTGGCGGCAAACCGGCCCCGCAGTTCGTTGGCGTAAGCGTCCAGCACGGCTTGATAGGCTTCGACGTTGATCAGCGGGTATTGCGTCTGCGCGAAGAGCCAAGCGCCCTGTTCGAGGTCGAATTCCTCGCCGTGCCTGAGGCAAAAGGCAAGGAAATGGTCGTCCGCGGCTTGCCGGTCGAAGTGGAGCACAATCTGCCGCGCGCGGCGGCGCAACGCGGGGTCGTTGCTCATGGTGTGTGGCCGGAGCCACTCGGCAGCCGGCGGGCCGCAGGAAAGAAGCTTTTCCCGCACCGTCCGGTAAACGAGCGGATCCTCGTCGGCCAGCAAACTGAGCAGGGCGATTCGCTGACTCTGAGAGAGCTCTTGTGGTAACGCGGTGATGCCAACCGGATTCATACTCTCACGCTCGACACCAGTTGAACCTAAAAGGCGCGGCAAATCAACAAAGAAATGCGTCTGACGCGAAGTTATTTGCTTGCGGAATTCTCAGCATTATGATTCCAAATTCCCCATTCGGATTGCGGCTGCCGGCTCCGTTTCCCGGCCGATGTGTTCCGAGGCAATCCGGGCTAGGACCCTCCGCGTCTGCGGTCGGGGCGGCGGGGCCTGGCTTTGGCCTCGGTTTGGATTTCCTTCAGGGTGGTTTCAAACAGATCATGCTGTTCCCGGCGGGTTTGGCGCTGGAGCGCCCGGGCATCCAGAAACGCAAACAGGATGGCCACGCCGGTAAAGACGAAGCAAACCAGCCAGTAAAGCATAAATCCCAGGCCTCCCAGCTTCTCTTTCAGGACCGTCTCGCCGCCAATGAGCATCCCCAGTGCAGCCAGCAGAACCAGGGCGCCGAACCAGCGGCGGCGGGCAGTAGCGTCGAGAGCCATGGTGGGACGTTAGCATACACGGGAGTGGGGGGGGTAGAAGAAACGGAGCGGTGGCGACGGAGCGATGGAGTGATGGAGTATTGGAGTGATCGAGATAAACGCCGTTTGTCCTTGCTGCCATCACTCCAGTGCTTCAACACCCCGTTTTCCCCTCTCTCTCCCCCTGCTCCGCCGCCCGCCCCAACTTTCTTCCGATTTCCGATTGGCAACTATGACGGAATCGAGTATGGTGCGGGTGTGGAACTTAATCGGCATCCCCGACTTCAAACTGGCAATTGACTTATGCAAATCACAAAACAACTCGCAATCTTCCTGGATAACCGGCCCGGCACGCTGGCGCGCGTAGCGGACGCCTTCGCTGAGGCCAACATCAACATCTACGCCATCACTACAAGCGATACGGTGGACCACAGTGTCATTCGCATGGTGGTGAGCGACTACCGGCGAGCGCTGCACCTCTTCGAGGAGCATAGCACGCTGATGGTCGAAGATGACGTGTTAATGGTCGAAGGCAGCAATAAGCCGGGTGAATTGGCGCGCATCGCCCATAAGCTCGCCGCTGCCAAGATCAATATCGAGTACTGTTACTGCGCCACGCCGCCGGCGGCGAAAAAGGGGCTGCTGATCCTGCGCGTCTCCAACCCGACGAAAGCGCTCAAGGTGTTGAACAGTTGAAAGGCTCCTGAACAATATCCCGCAGCACGTTTCACGGATCACGCATCACGTTTCACGCAGCACTTCCCCCATGTCCCATCCGCTGCTCTACGAGGTCAATACGCGGTGCTGGTTGCGCGCTCTCTCGGAAAAGAGCGGCACCGGCATCACGCTCGCCACTGTTCCCGAGGCCGAACTCGCTGGATGGCAGAAACTCGGGTTCACGCACGTCTGGCTCATGGGGGTTTGGACGACTGGCCCCCGCGCGCGCGCGGAGGCTTTGAAGCAGCCCGAACTGCGTAAGGCATACGACCAGGTCTTGCCGGGTTGGCAGGAGGCGGATGTGGCCGGCTCGCCCTACGCGATTGGCGATTACCAGGTTCCGCCCGCGCTGGGAGGCGAGGCCGGCCTGGGGGAGTTTCGCCGGAAGCTCCACGAGCATGGGTTGAAGCTGGTGCTGGACTTTGTGCCAAACCATGTGGGTTTGGATCATCCGTGGGTCCGGGAGCGGCCTGATTTGTTCGTGCAGAGCCTCAGAGAAGCCCCTGGAACATTCCCGCAGCGAACCCGCGCCGGACTTCGCTGGCCGGCCCACGGCAAAGACCCTTACTTTGCGCCCTGGGCGGATACCGTCCAATTGGATTACCGCCGCGCCGCCACCCGGGCAGTGATGGCGCAATTGCTTGAGTCAATCGCCACGCGCTGTGACGGCGTCCGTTGCGACATGGCGATGCTGGTGCTCAACGATGTCTTCGCCAAAACCTGGGAGCAGTTCCCCCCCGTGGACCACCCATCCCACATCACCAGTCACCAGTCACCAGTCACCAGTCACCCATCACCACCCCCCGAGTTCTGGGCTTCGGCGATTCCCGCGGTCAAAGAAGCGCACTCCGGATTCTTGTTCCTCGCGGAGGCTTACTGGGGGTTGGAGGCACGACTCCTGGCACTCGGGTTCGATTACACTTACGACAAAACGTTGTATGACGGCCTGGTATCCCGCGATGCGGCGGGAGTCCAACGTCATTTGCTCGGGATGACCGCGGAAGCCGTCGCCGGGGGCGCCCACTTCCTCGAAAATCACGACGAGCCGCGCATCGCTTCCATTCTGTCGCCGGCCGAGCACCGCGCAGCGGCCTTGCTCATGCTGGGGTTACCCGGCATGCGCTTTTTGCACGACGGCCAGCTTTCCGGGGCACACCTCAAGATTCCAGTTCAACTGGCGCGCCGCGCCGCGGAATCAACCCAGGCGGATATAGAGAAGCTCTACGAGCAACTGTTGACGACGCTGCCGACCACAGCGGTGGGCCAGGGGAGAGGTGAATTGCGCAAACCGCGCGAGGCGTGGCCGGACAACCCCACCGCGCGGAATTTTGTCATCGTGCAATGGCAAAGGCGGGCGCCGGAGTTCGATCTGGTGGCTGTGAACCTCGCGCCTCATCGTGGTCAATGTTACGCACCGCTGAGTGTCGAGCATCTGGCGGCACACAACTGGAAGATGAGAGACCTGCTGGGCCAGGAATGTCACAAACGCTCCGGGGATGACCTGCAGAACCAGGGTCTCTACCTGGACCTGCCGCCTCACGGCGCCCAGTTGTTCCACTTCGGGCCGATCAACTGATACGGATCGGGTCGGCTTCAGGGAGAGCCTCTTCCCCCCACACCCCTTTTCCCCTTTAAGTCACAGGTATCGTGATTTGATTCGCCACGCCAGCTTTTGCTGCATTTAGTTCAAACGAGTTATTGCATGCCGCGTGAATTTGAGTCAATACTTGCTGAATTTAGTTAAGATTAGCGTGGAGATCCCGATCTCGCGGAAATGACGATCAGAGCAGACAGCAAAGGTAATCGCGGTCAGGCGCAGCGGACCGGCCCACCGGCCAAGCAGGGTCTGTACGACCCGCGGTTCGAGCACGAGGCGTGCGGCGTGGGGTTCGTGGTGAACATCAAGGGGCGGAAGTCTCATGCGATTATTCAGCAGGCGTTGCAGGTGCTGCTGAATCTGAATCACCGGGGGGCGTGCGGGTGCGAGGCGAACACGGGGGACGGCGCGGGCATTCTGATCCAGCCGCCGCACGAGTTCCTCAAGCTGGTCGCCCGCGAGGCGCGGGTCACTTTGCCTTCCGCTGGCGAGTACGGGGTTGGGATGGTGTTTTTGCCGCAGGACGCGGCCCAGCGCGGCGAATGTGAGAAGATTTTCGAGGGCATCGCAGTTGAGGAAGGCCAGCCGGTTCTGGGCTGGCGCACCATCCCAGCCAGCAACGTCACCCTCGGGGCCACGGCCCTGGCCTCTGAGCCGCTCATGCGGCAGGTGTTCCTCGCTCGCAACGCGAAGCTCGCGGATGACCTCGCCTTCGAGCGCAAGCTCTACGTCATCCGCAAGCGCGCGGAGAATGCCATCCGTTACTCGGGGAAGGTCGCGGGAGGCGACTTCTTCTACGTGTCCAGCCTCTCGTACAAGACGGTCGTTTATAAAGGCATGTTGCTCACGGAGCAGCTCGGCCAGTATTACCCCGACCTGTCGCACCCGGCGATGGCATCCGCGCTGGCGCTGGTGCATTCGCGGTTCAGCACCAATACTTTCCCGAGCTGGAACCGCGCCCACCCTTATCGCTACCTGGCCCACAATGGCGAGATCAACACGCTGCGCGGCAACATCAACTGGATGCATGCTCGCCAGGCCATGTTCGAGTCCGACCTTTTCGGCGATGACCTTAAGAAGGTCCTGCCCGTGATCTGCACTGATGGCAGCGACTCGGCGATGTTCGACAATTGCCTGGAGCTGCTCGTCCTGGCGGGCCGTTCGCTTCCGCACGCCATGATGATGATGATCCCCGAGCCGTGGACCCGGCACGAGAGCATGAGCGCCGAGAAGAAGGCCTTTTACGAGTATCACTCGTGCCTAATGGAGCCTTGGGACGGCCCGGCTTCCATTGCCTTCACGGACGGCCGGCAGATTGGCGCGGTGCTGGACCGCAACGGCCTGCGCCCCTCGCGCTTCTACGTCACCAAGGACGACCTGGTCATCATGGCCAGTGAAGTGGGCGTGCTCGAGGTGCCCGCCGACCGCGTGCTGCAAAAAGGCCGCCTTCAGCCCGGCCGCCTGTTCCTCGTCGATACCGAACAGGGCCGCATCGTCGCGGACGAGGAAATCAAGCGCCAGATCGCCACCGCCCATCCTTATCGCGACTGGCTGGACCAGAACCTGATCCGGCTGGCGGACGTTCCCGCCCCCGGCATCCTGCCGGAGCCGGACCACGAAACCGTGCTCCAGCGCCAGCTTGCCTTTGGTTACACCTTTGAAGACTTGCGCATTCTCATGCTCCCCATGGCCCGCGACGGCGCCGAAGCCGTAGGCTCGATGGGCACTGACACCCCGTTGGCCGTTTTGTCCAACAAGCCGCAGCCGCTCTCCAGCTACTTCAAACAACTCTTCGCGCAGGTTACCAATCCGCCGATTGACTGCATCCGCGAGGAGATCATCACGTCCACCGAGACGGCCATTGGCTCGGAGCGCAACCTGCTCAAGCCCTCACCTGAACACGCCCGGCTCATCGAACTCAAGTCCCCCATCCTCACCAACGAGGAGTTCGCCAAGCTCAAGCACATTGACCTGCCGGGCTTCAAATCCATCACCCTTCCGATCCTGTTCAAGGTCGCCGCCGGCGCGCCCGGTCTGGAGCAGGCGATGGACGACTTGTGCGCCAAGGTCAACCAAGCCGTCAAGGACGGCATCAACGTGGTTGTGCTGTCGGACCGTGGCGTGAACAAGGACTGGGCACCGATCCCGTCGCTGCTTGCGGTCGCAGGTCTGCATCACCACCTCATCCGCGAAGGCACCCGCACTCGCGTGGGGCTGGTGCTCGAATCCGGAGAGCCGCGCGAAGTCCATCAATACTCGCTCCTTATCGGCTATGGCTGCGGCGCCATCAACCCATACCTCGCTTTCGAGACGCTCGACGATATGCTGCGGCAGGGGCTTTTAACGGGCATGGATCACAAAACCGCCTGCAAGAATTACCTCAAGGCCGCGATGAAGGGCGTGGTGAAGGTGCTCTCGAAGATGGGCATCTCGACCATCCAAAGCTATTGGGGCGCGCAGATATTCGAAGCGGTCGGTTTGAAACAGTCGTTCATTGACAAGCACTTCACGGGCACGCCCTCGCGCGTTGAAGGCGTGGGGATTGAGGTCATTGCGCAGGAAGTCCTTCTCCGGCACCAGCGCGCCTTCCCGGACCGTGCCGTCAACGGCCATTTGCTTGACGCCGGTGGCCAATACCAGTGGCGCGAGGACGGGGAGTACCACTTGTTTAACCCGCAGAGCATCCACAAGCTGCAGACGGCGGTGCGCACCGGCAGCTACCAGATTTTCAAAGAGTATTCCGCCCTGGTCAATGAGCAGGGCCGGAACTGGTGCACGTTGCGCGGCCTGCTCGACTTCAAGAAGGTCAAGCCCGTTCCCCTCGAAGAAGTTGAGTCGGTCGAGAGCATCATGAAGCGTTTCAAGTCGGGCGCCATGAGCTACGGCTCCATCAGTCAGGAGGCGCACGAGACGCTCGCCATCGCCATGAACCGCATTGGCGGCAAGAGCAACACCGGTGAGGGCGGCGAAGACCCCGAACGCTATGTCCCATTGCCGAATGGTGACTCGAAGAACAGCGCCATCAAACAGGTCGCTTCCGGCCGCTTCGGCGTCACCAGCCTCTATCTGGTCAACGCCAAAGAACTCCAAATCAAGATGGCCCAGGGCGCCAAGCCGGGCGAAGGCGGCCAGTTGCCCGGCCAGAAAGTCTATCCCTGGATCGCCAAAGTCCGCTACTCGACGCCTGGCGTCGGCCTGATCTCGCCGCCCCCGCACCATGACATTTACTCAATCGAAGACCTGGCCGAGTTAATCCACGACCTGAAGAACGCGAACCATCACGCGCGCATCAGCGTCAAGCTCGTGTCCGAGATTGGCGTCGGCACCGTCGCCGCGGGCGTCGCCAAGGCGCACGCTGACGTCGTGCTCATTAGCGGGTACGACGGTGGCACGGGCGCCTCCCCGCAAACCGGCATCAAGCACGCCGGCATCCCGTGGGAACTCGGTTTGGCCGAGACGCACCAGACCCTCGTGCTCAATAACCTGCGCTCGCGCATTATCGTCGAGGCCGACGGCCAGTTGAAGACCGGCCGCGACGTGGTCATCGCCGCCCTGCTCGGGGCCGAGGAATTCGGGTTTGCCACCGCGCCGCTGGTGGCGATGGGCTGCATCATGATGCGCGTCTGCCACCTCAACACCTGCCCGGTCGGCGTCGCCACCCAGGACCCGGAGCTGCGCAAACTCTTCGCGGGCGAGCCGGAGCACGTCGTCAACTTCATGCGCATGATCGCCGGGGAAGTGCGCGAGTTGATGGCGCAGCTCGGGTTCCGCCAGATGAACAAGATGATTGGCCGCGCCGACCGCCTCGAAGTCAAGAAGGCCGTGGACCACTGGAAAGCCCGGGGTCTGGACTTCAGCCAGATTCTTCACCAGCCTCAAGTCCCGACGGGCGTGGGCCGTTTCTGCCAGATTCCGCAGGAGCACGGCCTCGAACGGGCGCTGGACAACACCGTCCTGCGCAAGCTCTGCGCCCCCGCGATCGAGCGCAAGGAGAAGGTGCTGGCCTTCCTGCCCATCCGCAACGTCCACCGTGTCGTCGGCACCATTGTCGGCAGCGAAATCACCCGGCGGTGGGGCGCCGAGGGGTTGCCCGAGGACACCATCGAGATCCATTTCACCGGCAGCGCGGGGCAGAGCTTTGGCGCGTTTATACCCAAGGGAATGACCTTCTTCCTGGAAGGCGACTCCAACGATTACCTCGGCAAGGGCTTGTCGGGCGGCAAACTCATTATCTTCCCGCCGGCGCACTCCACCTTTGTCCCGGAGGAGAACATCATCGTCGGCAACGTGGCCCTTTACGGCGCCACCAGCGGTGAGGCCTATATCCGCGGCATGGCCGGTGAACGCTTCTGTGTGCGCAACAGCGGCGCCGATGCCGTGGTGGAATCCGTCGGGGATCACGGCTGCGAATACATGACCGGCGGCCGGGTGGTCGTGCTCGGGCCGACCGGACGCAATTTCGCGGCCGGCATGTCCGGGGGTGTCGCTTATGTGCTCGACGAGGCGGGTGATTTCGCGCGCCGCTGCAACCTCCAGATGGTCGGCCTGGAGAAGCTGGAAGATGCGGACGAAATCGAACTGGTGTGGAAGATGATCCAGCGCCACCAGGCTTACACGCAGAGCGCTCTCGCGGCCAGGCTGCTCGCGAACTGGCGGCAAGTCGTGCCCAAGTTCGTCAAGGTCATGCCGAAGGACTACCAGCGCGTCTTGCAGTCCTTGAAACGCGTGCAGGAATCCGGCCTGAGCGGCGAGGAAGCCATCATGGCCGCCTTTGAGGAGAACGCCCGCGACGCCGCCCGCATCGGCGGCGGGTGATCCGGAATTATGGGCAAACCTACTGGCTTCATCGAATACCTGCGCGAGTTGCCGCTGGACCGCTCGGCTCTCGAGCGCATCCGCGATTGGAACGAGTTCCACTTGCACATGGAGCAGGGCAAGCTCCGCGAGCAGGCTGCCCGCTGCATGGATTGCGGCGTCCCGTTCTGCCACACCGGCACCCTGCTCAGCGGCATGGCTTCTGGTTGCCCCATCCACAACCTCATCCCCGAGTGGAATGACCTCGTCTATCGCGGTCTGTGGAAAGAAGCCCTCGACCGCCTCCACAAGACCAATAATTTCCCCGACTTCACGGGGCGCGTCTGCCCGGCCCCCTGCGAAGGCTCCTGCGTCCTCGGCATCAACGCCCCGCCCGTCACCATCAAAAACCTCGAATGCGCCATTATTGACCGCGCCTGGGCCGAAGGCTGGGTCATGCCCGACCCGCCCAAAGTCCGCACCGGCAGGAAAGTCGCCGTCGTTGGCTCTGGACCAGCGGGCCTCTGCGCCGCCGCCCAGCTTAACAAGGCCGGCCACTGGGTCACCGTCTTCGAGCGCGCGGACCGCCCCGGCGGCTTGCTCATGTACGGCATCCCCAACATGAAGCTCGACAAGCAAAAGATCGTGCTCCCGCGCGTCGCTCAGATGGAAGCCGAGGGCAACAAGTTCGTCACCAACACCGAGGTCGGCGTTAACTATCCGGCGAAGAAGCTGCTCAAAGAGTTTGATGCCGTCGTCCTGTGCACCGGCGCTACCAAGCCGCGCGATCTGCCCGTCGAAGGCCGCACCCTGAAGGGCATCCACTTCGCCATGGACTTCCTGACCCACAACACCCGCCGCCTGCTGGACAGCAGCCAGAACGGGAATTTCATCTCCGCCGAAGGCAAGGACGTCATGGTCATCGGCGGCGGCGACACCGGCACCGATTGCGTCGGCACCTCCCTCCGCCACGGCTGCCAGAGCCTCGTCCAGGTGGAAATCCTCCCGCGCCCGCCCCTCGACCGCGCCGGTGACAACCCGTGGCCGGAGTGGCCCAAGGTCTATCGCCTGGACTACGGTCAGGAAGAAGCCGCCGCGAAGTTCGGCGCCGACCCCCGCGTCTATCTCACCACCGCCAGCAAGTTTATCGGCGACGACCAAGGCTGGGTGAAGGAGGTTCTCACCGTCCAGGTCCAGTGGGAGCGCAACGAGAAAGGCCGGTTCCTGCCCAAAGAAGTGCCGGGGACCGAACAGGTCCGCCCCGCTCAGCTCGTCCTGTTGGCTATGGGCTTTCTCGGTCCCGAACAGCCTTTGCTCGACGACCTTGGCGTCCACCGCGACCCGCGCACCAACGTCAAAGCCGAGTTCGAGAAGTATTCCACCAATCTCAAAGGCGTCTTCGCTGCCGGCGACTGCCGCCGCGGCCAAAGCCTGGTCGTCTGGGCCTTCAACGAAGGCCGCGGCGCCGCCCGCGAGTGCGACCGCTTCCTCATGGGCCACACCCACCTGCCCTGACGCAGCGCGGGAAAGCCGAAAGCAACGAGGATAGCGGATGGAGGATTACAGTTGGCCCAACCCAGATCCAGAAACTCGCGCTTGAATGCCTTGTTGAGCGCCTTTGGGCTGTAGAGCCTCCGCCCCCTCATCGTCTTCTCTTCGCTCTTCTTCGTTTTGTAAATGGAGCTGTCAACTCCTGCGATCGCTTTATACACGTCGTCCAGCAAAGGCTGAAAGCGCTTCGCGACGAAGGTCGAGCCTCTATTGAAAGAGTACTCACCCGCAACGATCATAAAAGAGTCCTTTCCTTGTCCCAGGCAGCAGGGCGTTGCGCCACCTTCTCGCGACCGGTTGGTGTGTAAACAGCTTTCCCGAGGGGCCGCAGTTTGAGCGTCCCCTCGCCCAGCTTCAGGAGTCTTTCGCGGGCCGTGTTCAGGTAAGCCAGCTCGCGGTCACAACCAAGCGCACGACGTTCATGCTTGGCTGCCGCTATGAGTGCTGAACCGACCCCGCAGTATGGGTCGTAAATCCACTCATCTTTGCTTGTTAGTGCGAGGACGCATCGCTCCACAAGCTCGACGGGGAATTGGCAAGGGTGCTCGGTTTTTTCGGGGTGATTCGCTTTTACGTTGGGAATGTTCCACACGCTGTTCTTCCAGTCTTCGGCCAGAATCGTCCAGACGTCCGATGGATTTTTCCCGAGCGGATTCCCAGAAGGCAATCCCCTCTTCTCGCCTTTGAAATGGAGCTTGCCCGGATACTTCGCAGGCACGCGCACCGGATCAAGGTGGAATTGGTAGTCGTCGCTCTTGGTAAACCAAAGGATTGTCTCGTAGCGCCCGGAGAACCGCTGGCTGCAATGCAGGCCGCGCTCAAAGTGCCAGATGATGCGATTGCGCAATTGCAGTCCAAGAGCCTTGAAGATATCGTAGTAGTAGACGTCCAGTGGGAACACCTCGGCGTTTTCCACGTAGTTGCCCACCTGCCAGCAAATGCTCCCATCGGTTCTGAGCACACGAACCAGTTCGGCCAGCAGGGGCTTCTGTTGAGCGAGGTACTGTTTAAGCGAGAGCCGGTTCTCGTATTCTTTGCCGATGTTGTAAGGCGGCGACGTGACGATCAGCGAGAAGAAGCCGGCAGGAAGTTCTTTCGCCAGGGCCGACGAATCGCCGCACGCCAACACGAGCCGTTCATCCGCAGAGAACTTGTCGGCGACGTGAAACTCTTCGTTGAACAGCGTTCGTACCATGTGCTGCTATTGTGCGCTCTCGGATTGGCCCGGTCAACAATTGACGCAGGAAATTGACATGATGCGGGCGCGGGCCGTTTCGCGGCTTGTGCAGGCGGGCGGGCGTGGCGGACGGCGGCTGGCCCTTGTCCGGGCTGTAGAATGCTCGACCCTCACTCTACACGGTCCCAATGACCGAAGCGGTCGGTGGGAACCGTAGCCGATTCAGGATAGACGAGATAGACCGCGTTCTTGGATTTCTTCCAGGCCTTGGCGACTTTCTCCCGCGCATAAACCTGCCGGGCGCGCACATTCCTTCTGACCGACACCCCGGGATTGTTCACCACCACGTCGCCCTTGTCCGTGAAGCCGACGCACACAATGAGATGCCCGTTGTCCGGCCCGCTCGTCCGGTCGTTCGTGAGATAGGAGGACACTGAAAGAATCACCGGGATGCCCGCCGCAATCCAATCTTCCAGCTCGGAAATGTCTCCCAGGCGGGTCACGTAGGCCCGCATTCCGGGGTAGCTTCCGGCGTAGGCGGTGTTGAACGGCCAGTTGCCGGTGTCGGCGCGGAGGCCATCGGCAATGGCCTCGGCCGTTTCGGGAACGGTGTGGTCCAGTTCCGGGCGATGCAACTGCGCGCCCCAGTACGCCAGGACCATCGAGAGCGAGGTCGGGCTGCACCAGCCGCCGCCCCCCTCATACTCGGCCTGGCGACGCTCCGGGACCTCCAGCACTTTGCCCCAGGCGGCGCGGTTCGGCTCCAAAGCGGTCGCCGGCACGGTGCTGTTGCAGAACGAAAGCCCGAGAAACTTGAGCATCTGTTGATCGCCGGCGCCCCCCGCGGTGATCCAGAGCTGCACCTTGCGGGCAACGTTGCTCAGCACGAGCGTGTCGGTCTTGACCGAACCGTCCTCATCCCTTTGCCGCCGCACGCTTTCCCGCGGAAACCGCGTCGGATCGTCCGACCAAAAGCCCATCGTGTAATACCGCGTGGCGTGACCGGGATAGATCGCGCGGGCTTCCACCTTCAGATGCACCCCGAGCGGCACGTTCCACGAGACAATCAATTCATCCCAGTCAATCGGGGCCGCAATTTCAGGTGAGGTGAGGACCGTTTCGTTAGTCAGGGTCCCGGCGCCCTTTGAAAAGCCGGAGAAGTGGGTGATGCCGACAAACGCGCAGCGATTGCCCCCGGCGACGCTCGCCGCCCCAGTCGCGCCCCGAATTGTCAGCAGAGCCGCCGCCATCAGCAGAAGGACCAAGGCACGAAACCGCCTCGCCCCCTGCCCCAGGAACTGGAACCCGGGGTTCAGAACCAGGCCGGCGCGCACAATTGACGCCGTCTCATTCTCAAACTCAACGCGCATATCCGCCATAAGCTCCTGCCCCCGAGCAATCTGGCAAGCTCAATTTTAGCCGGGAAATCTCATAGCGTGTAGCCGCCGACGGCAGTCGGCGCTGATTCTCAGTCCCGCAAGATGGCGCCGACTGCCGTCGGCGGCTACACCCTGTCGGGGGTTTGTGCGAGGTATGAGAATTCCAGGTTAAGCGCTTCCTGCTCTACCACTGAGCACGTGCTCGAAGAATGCCTCGGCCACGATGTAGCCGACGCAGTTCGGCGAATCGCAGCGGCACGGGTGATCTTTGTAATCCTCCAGATCGTAACCGTAGTTAAAGGTGATTTCCTCGCCTGCCCGGACATCGCGTGTCGCAATAAGCCAGATGCGGTCGTCGTCCTTCTCGGCCTCGGAATTGGACGCGCAACTGTGGTTGATAAACCGCGCCGGGTTCCACGCCACATTGCCGTCGAGGTCCTGCTCGTCGTTCAGCGCGAAGATGAATGCATTGTTCTGCTCGCACCGGCGCAACGCCTCGCCCTTGCTGATCCTTTCGCCCTGGTATTCGAGGATGCGCGTGCCCCCGCGAATAGCCGTCTTCGCAAATCCGCCGGTCCCGTGGATCGGAGAACGCCTAAACAGCACCAGTTCCGTCCCGGCCACGTGAGCGCTCTCTGCAACACTCGTCTCAAATACGTCCCGATCCATACTCATGCATCATTCTCGTTCATTCTGGCGCTTCTCTCAGGCGGTTCAGCAGTAACGTCCCTGCTCAAAGCCTCGGGAGGTCGAATCCATACTCGCGCACAAATCCTTCCAGCGGGGCACAGATTTCCACCCGTCGGCGCGTGAACGGATCCACGTAAGCCAGCCCCACCGCTCGCAAGCCCAACGCGCTCTCCCTGAACCTTGCTTCGGGGATGGTAAGGACGCGTTCCACCGCGTCCCTGACTTTGCCCGGAATGAATGGGACGCGGTGGAACGCGTCCTTACCAGGTTCAGGCCCGTAAAGCCCGTCCCCGACCACCGGGTGGCCCGACTCGGCGAGATGGACCCGGATTTGGTGTGTCCGCCCTGTCACTGGACGCGCCTCAACCAGCGTAGTCTTCCCATCGCTTTGGAGCACCCGAAAATGCGTCTCCGCCTCCTTGCCGTGTCGCGCATCCACTTTCATGGTTCCCCTCGCACTCGGGTCCGGCGCGAGTTTCCGCCGACACGTCCATTCGCTCTGTTTGGGCGCACCGCGGACGACCGCCAGATAGACTTTCTCCATGTTGCGGCTCTCGAACAAACTGCCAAAGGTATCCACGGCACCCGGACTCTTGGCCAGCAGCAAAATACCGCTCGTATCCGCGTCCAGGCGGTGGACGAAGCGCAGATACTTCAGGTTCCGCGACCGCGCCCAGAAATCCCGGGCCGCGATGGACGACATCAGCGCCGCCTGCAAGTTGCGGCCCGTATTGTGCCACGAAACCGGCGCCAGCATCCAGCCTCGCGGCTTGTCAATCGCCAGCACCGAGCGATCCTCATACAGAATGGGAATCCTCTCGCCTGTCTGCAACTCGATCTGGTTCGGCTTCGCCATGGTGTTGGTTACCTCGGTACACAGATAATTCGGCCAATGGTCAGAAGCGCCCGGCTCTCCGCCCCTCCGACTTCCGTTCAGCCCATCGCCCCTTTGATCAGCTTCATCAAGTCGGGGTAGTCCTCGACCGCCTTGAACTGCGGGAATTGCTTCTTCACATTCTCCGGCGCGCGGAACAGGAAACCGACGTGCGCCTCGCTCAGCATGGCCGTATCATTAAAGGAATCGCCGCCGGAGATGACGTAGTAGTTGAGGAGCTTGAAGGCCGCCACCGCCCGTTGCTTTTGTTCGGGGACGCGCAGCTTATAATCCACAATGCGGTCCTTTTCGACCACCAGCCGATGGCACAGCAGCGTGGGCCAGCCGAGCTGCCGCAGCAGTGGGGTGGCGAACTGCTCGAACGTGTCCGACAGGATGATGACTTGCACCAGCGAGCGCAGTTCATCGAGAAACTCCGTCGCCCCCGCCAGCGGGCGCAGCGTGCCAATCACCTGTTGGATGTCGGACAGCTTGAGGCCGTGCTGGTCGAGAATCTTCAGCCGGCCGCGCATTAGCTTGTCGTAGTCCGGCTCGTCGCGCGTGGTGCGGCGCAGCTCTTTGATGCCCGTCTTCTCGGCCACGGCAATCCAAACCTCGGGAGTCAGCACCCCCTCCATATCCAAAGTCACGATCGCTTGTTTCACCGGCAGGAGTCTTTCAAAATGCGCCCGGGGTGTCCAGCCTTCCGATGGACGATAAACAATGGTTTCGCGCCTTCTGGACCACACGGTCCTCCCCGGGTCCACCGGGCCGCCCCAGCCTCGTAAATCGTAAATCGTAAATCGTAAATCGGAAGCCATTATCCGTCATTGACAGGGGTGGAGCGCCTTCTTAGTTTCTGCGCGCAAGAGTTAGGCGCTTTTGTCCCCGAATTCGTGTTCGGGGATTTTTGTTGAATTTATGGCGAATACGATCCTCGTCGGCGCCCAATGGGGCGATGAAGGCAAAGGCAAGATTATTGACGTCCTCACCGAGCAGGCGGACGTCGTGGTGCGCACTCAAGGCGGCAACAACGCCGGCCACACCGTTCACATCAAAGGACAGAAATACATCCTGCACCTGGTTCCCTCCGGCATTCTGCGCAAGAACAAGCTCTGCGTCATCGGCAACGGCGTCGTGGTTGATCCCGTGGGCCTCGTCCAGGAAATCGAGGGCCTGCGCCAGCTCGGCATCCGGATTGACCGCAACCTCTTCCTCAGCGAAACGGCGCACCTGGTCTTTCCCTATCACCGCGAACTCGATGCCCAGCGCGAGAGCTTCAAGGGCAAGAATAAGATCGGCACCACCAAGCGCGGCATCGGCCCGGCTTACGGCGACAAGGCGGCTCGCACGGGATTGCGCGTGATTGATCTGATCAACCCCGCCCGCTTCCAGGCGCAACTCGAATCCAAAATCAAAGAGAACAACGAAATCCTCAAAGCCTTCGGCGCCCAACCTCTTTCGTTCCAGAAGGTCCATGCCGAATATCGCGCCGCGGGCGACTACCTCAAGCCCTTCGTCGCCAACACCGTCACCCTGCTGCACCAGGCCGTGCGGCGCGGCGATGACCTCCTGTTCGAGGGCGCGCAAGGGACCTTCCTCGACATCGATCACGGCACCTATCCCTTTGTGACCTCTTCCAATACCACCGCCGGCGGCGCCTGCACCGGGTCCGGCATCCCCCCTCATCGCATGGACCGCGTCGTCGGTGTGATGAAAGCCTACACCACCCGCGTCGGCGAGGGTCCGCTCCCCACCGAGAACGCCGAGATCGCCGACATGCTTCACGCCCTGGGCCGCGAGTTCGGCGCGACCACCGGCCGGCCGCGACGTTGTGGCTGGTTCGACTCCGTCGCCACGCGCCACGCCTGCATGGTCAACGGCATCGACGAGCTGGCCGTGACGAACGTTGATGGTTTGGATTCAGTTGAGACCATCAAAGTCGGCACCGGCTATCGCGATGGCGCAAAACGCTACGATTATGTGCCGAACGACATCGAAGCGCTGTACCGCTGCGTGCCCATCTACGCCGAGTTCCCCGGCTGGCGGACGCCCACCCACGGCGCCCGCAACTGGAAGGATCTCCCGGCCAAAACCCGTTCTTATCTTAAGGCCCTGGCCGAGTTGAGCGAAGCGAAGCTGGCCATCGCTTCCGTCGGCCCGGGACGCGAACAGACGATCATGATTTGAATGAGCGCTCAGGCCGCCCATCTCAGTCCCGAAGCCCAGGCTTCGCTGCCGCGGCATGTGGCCATCATTATGGACGGCAATGGCCGGTGGGCCAGGCAGCGGCACCTGCCGCGCATCGAGGGCCATCGCGCGGGGGCCGAATCGGCGCGCGTCATCATTCGCACCGCGGGCGAACTGGGCATCAAGTATCTCACCCTCTATGCGTTTTCAGTGGAGAACTGGAACCGGCCCAAGGAGGAGGTCGATGCCCTGATGAAGTACCTGGTGCACTACCTCAAGACCGAGACGCCCGAGTTGAACAAGAACAACGTTCGCCTCGAAATCATTGGCCAGGTGTATCGCCTGCCGGAGCTGGTGCAGGAGCACCTGAGAAAGTCCATCGCCACCCTTTCCAAGAACAACGGGCTGACGTTGATCATGGCCCTCAGCTATGGCGGGCGCACCGAAATCGTGGACGCCGTCCGCGGCATCGCCAAGAAGGTGAAGGCCGGCGAACTCGACCCGCCTGACATCACGGAACAAGTCTTTGCCCAGCACCTCTATACGCGCAACCTGCCCGATCCGGATGTGCTGATCCGGACCAGCGGGGAGATGCGGGTGAGCAATTTCCTCTTGTGGCAGATTTCCTACACCGAACTGGTGGTGACGCCAACCTTGTGGCCGGACTTTCGCAAGCCGCAGCTCTATGCGGCGCTCGAAGAATACAATCGCCGGCACCGGCGGTTCGGCGCCTTATGATTTGCGATTTACGATTTACGATTTACGCGCGCAGAGGATGCCATACGTAAATCGTAAATCGTAGATTCTGAATCCTCTCGACATCGCTTCCCCGCTCGCTACCTTCTCCCCGCCATGCCTGATGCAGCCGGGTCAACGCCGTCGCCCCTATCGAAGGCCAAAATCTTCTTGCGCCGGTTGGCCAGCTTTGTGGTGCTCTGGACGATCGTCCTGACGGCGTTGTTTTCGCGCCACCGGCTGGTGTCGGACTACGGTTTCCTCTTGGTCATGGTTCTGTT
Organism: Verrucomicrobiota bacterium; assembly: GCA_050011195.1. Classification (GTDB taxonomy): domain Bacteria; phylum Verrucomicrobiota; class Verrucomicrobiia; order Limisphaerales; family UBA8199; genus PALSA-1440. Next base: position 61,164 of record JBEKJO010000005.1, read on the forward strand.
GGCGGCAGCGGGGCTGGCGGAGTTTTACGGGCTGGTGGCCAGGCGGGGCTTGGTTTGCTTCAAAGGGTGGGGGATTTTGGGCGGCGTGCTGTTGATGACGGGGACGTTTTTGAACCTGACGGGGCAGTTAGGAACCTCCGGCTCCCCGGCGCGCGTCAACGACTTTGAAACGAGTTTCCTGATTCTCTTCGTGCTGGGGTTATGCCTATGCCAGTTCTTCTCGCGCAGCAACACCGTGGGCCTGCTGGCCATTTCGACGACGCTCTTCGGGTTGATGTACGTGCCCTGGCTGCTGAACTTCATCCAGAAGATCAATTTCTTCTTTTATCCCGGCCTCGCAGGACGCTACTACCTGCTCTACTTTGTGGTCATCACGAAGTTCAGCGACACCGGCGCTTACGCCGTGGGGTCGCTGATCGGGCGGCATAAGATGATCCCGCGCATCAGCCCGGGCAAGACCTGGGAAGGCGTTGGGGGGGCGATCCTGGTCTCGACGCTGGCGAGCCTGCTCTTCGCGCATTTCCTGGGGCGGAAGATGCCCGGCATGAATTGGATGCACGCGGTCATCCTGGGGGTGCTCCTGGGCATTTGTGCCGTAGTCGGGGATCTGATCGAATCCCTCTTCAAGCGTGAAGCCGGGGCGAAGGATTCAGGCCGGGTCTTCCCCGGGATCGGAGGCATGCTCGACTTGCTGGACAGCCTGTTGTTTAATGCACCCATTATGTATCTCTATCTAAGGCATGTGCTCACGGCGCCGTAGTGGGATTTACGACTCACGATTTACGATTTACGCGGCTGCCGAGACAACGGACGCCAGATTATGACACGCGATGAGATGAAGGCACGGACGAAGACATACGCGAAGCGCATTGTGAAGCTGTGCGAGGCGCTGCCGGATAAATGGGTAGCGCGGACACTGGGCACTCAACTCCTTCGTAGCGGGACTTCGGTCGGGGCCAATTATCGGGCGGTCTGCCGTGCGAAATCGACCGCAGACTTTCTCAACAAGCTCCGCATCGTTGAGGAAGAGTGTGACGAATCGCTTTTCTGGATGGAGTTGCTGGTGGAAAACAACCTGGTCAAGAGTGCACGTCTCAACCGCCTGATGCAAGAAGGCAACGAACTCCTCTCCATAGTCGTGGCCTCAGCCAAAACCACCCGGGCCTCCACCGAACCTCCAACAGCCTCATAAATCGTAAATCGTAAATGCGTAACGTCGTTCTCCTCGGCAGCACCGGCTCCATCGGCACCAGTACCATCAAGGTGGCCGAGGACCTACCGGATAAAATCCGTCTGCTCGGGCTGGCTGCGGGCAACAATGTGGAGCTGCTCCTGGAACAAACCCGCAAGCACCGGCCCGAGGCCGTTTCCATTACCGACCCGGCGAAGGCCCGGGAATTGCGTGATACGCTCGGCACGACCACAGAGGTTCATTCGGGCGCCGAAGGCCTGGTGAAGCTCGCCACGCTGCCCGGGGCGGATATTGTACTCATTGCCATCGTGGGCACGGCCGGTCTGCAACCGGCCCTGGCCGCCATTCGCGCGGGCAAAGATATTGCCGTGGCTTCCAAGGAAATTCTCGTCATGGCGGGCGAAATCGTCATGCGCGAAGCATGCCGGCAGGGCGTGAATGTGCTGGCCGTCGATAGCGAGCACTCGGCGATATTCCAGTGTCTGGACGGCAAACCCGCCGGGTCCGTGCGCCGGCTTTGGCTGACGGCCTCGGGAGGGCCTTTTCGCACTACGCCCAAAGGGGAGTTTGCGGCCATCACCGTCGAGCGCGCCTTGCAACATCCTTCCTGGGTCATGGGCCGGAAGATCACCATTGATTCGGCGACGCTCTTCAACAAAGGGCTGGAGATGATCGAAGCGCGCTGGCTGTTTGATGTCGAGATGGGCCGCGTGTCGGTGGTGGTCCATCCTCAAAGCGTCGTGCATTCAATGGTTGAGTTTGTCGATGGCTCGATGCTGGCGCAGCTTTCGACGCCGGACATGTGCCTGCCGATTCAATATGCCCTGACCTACCCCGACCGGGCGCCCAGCCAACGCGTGCAAACCAATTTGGCGAAACTGGGCGCGCTGACGTTTGAGGAGCCTGACCCGGACCGGTTCCCGGCTTTGGAACTCGCGCGCCGGGCCGGGGAAGTGGGCGGCACGTTGCCGGCGGTGCTAAACGCAGCCAATGAGGTCGCCGTCGAAGCCTTTGTGAACCGGCAGATCAGCTTCCCGGACATATCCGCCGTGGTCCGCCGCACCATGGAGCGCCACCAGCCCGTACCGCACCCCACCTTGCCGCAGATTCTCGAAGCCGACGCCTGGGCGCGGGCCGAAGCGGCCAGGGGCTGACGCTGCCCGAATGCCTTTGAAGCTGTGCCCCGGCCGACCGGGCCTCCAACAATTAACTGGAATAAACGCCCAGTCCGGCTAAGTTCTCCCAACCAAATATGTGGCTCTTGAACATTGTCTATGTGGTCGTCGCGGTCATCCTGCTCTTCGGTGCCGCCGTTTTTGTCCATGAATATGGACACTACTGGATGGCGTTGCGGCGCGGCTTGAAGATCGAGGGCTTCTCGATTGGGTTCGGGCCGAAGATCGTGAGTTGGATGCGCGATGGCGTGGAATGGTCCTGGCGCTGGATTCCAGCCGGGGGCTTCGTCAAGCTCCCCCAGATGGTCACGTCGGACGCTCTGGAGGGCAAGGCGGCGGAGTCCGCCGAGCCACTGCCTGCCGCTTCGCCCTGGTCAAAAATCCTGGTCGCTTTTGCCGGGCCGATGATGAACGTGCTTTTTGGCGTGGCCATCGCCTTCCTGCTATGGGGGGTGGGGATTCCCACCCCGGTCAACCCGCCCATCATCGGCTACGTTGACCCGGACTCGCCGGAAGCGAAACTTGGCATCCAGCCGGGTGACGAGATCCGGTCCGTGGATGGCAAGCCTATTACCTCGTGGCAAGACATTCAGGAAACGACCGTTCTGGCGCGCAGCACCAACCTGGCGGTCGTCATTGCGCGCCCCGGGAAGTTCACCAACACCTATGAACTGACGACCGTCGCGAGCGAGGCCGCCGGCCTCAAGATTCTCAATCTCGACCCCCGCGACCACCCGGTCATCAAAGGGGTCACCCCCAACAGCCCGGCGGAAGCGGCTGGGCTGAAGGAAGGTGATGAAATCCTCATGTTCGCCCAGGTCCCGCTGCACGGCACCGATCAGTTCATCAAGCTCCTCCAGAAATGCCCCGGCGAGACGAAGGACATCGTGGTCAAGCGCGACGGCCGGCGGAAGACCCTCAAAGTCACCCCGCGCCTGGACACCAGCGCCAACGTCGGCCGTATTGGCGTTGACGTCGGCCCGGGCAACCCGGTTTACCGGGTCGAACACATCCCGCCCTGGGTCCAGGTCAGCCAGGTCGTGGAGCGCATGGTCGGCCTCTTCACGGCCATGATTCACTCGAAGCAAACCGGCGTCGGGGTGAAGGACATGGTCGGCCCGCCGGGCATCCTGACGCTGCTGGCCGCCTCCGTGAATACGGATTGGCGGCTGGCGTTGAGCTTTATGGTGCTGCTCAACATCAACCTGGCCTTCATTAACCTCTTCCCGTTCCCTGTGCTGGACGGCGGGCACATCGTTATGGCGCTGTTCGAACGTCTGTTCGGCCGGCCGCTGCCGAATCGCCTGGTGGAATACACCACCATGGTGTTTTTCGTTTTGATTTTCGGTTTCATGCTCTATCTCTCCTTCTACGACGCGAAGCGGTTCTCGCGGTTCCGCTCCATGTTCAAGGAAGAGGTCACCATCGAGAAGCAGGAAAGCGCCCCCGCCGGCACGCTCGAGAAGCAGGATAGCGCGCCGGCCCGTGGGCGTTGAACATGCTCCGGTACTGCGAATCGCCTTACTTCCTGCACCGCCGCCGCACCCGCGAAGTGATTATCGGCGACCCCCGGCGAGGAGGGGTGATCATCGGCAGCGACCATCCCGTGGTGATGCAGTCCATGATCACGTGCGACACCATGGACACCGTGGAGTGCGTGAAGCAAACGCTGGAACTGGTGGCCGCCGGCTGCCAGATCGTGCGCATCACGGCCCCGACGGTGAAGGACGCCGCCAACTTGAAGAACATTGTGGCCGAACTGCGCGCGCGCGGCTGCCTCGTGCCGATTGTGGCCGACATCCACTTCAAGCCGGAGGCCGCCCTGGAAGCCGCCCGATGGGTGGAAATGGTCCGCATCAACCCGGGCAATTACGCCGACTCCAAGAAGTTCGCCATCAAGGAATACTCAGACGAGCAATATGCAGCCGAACTGGCGCGCCTCGAGGAGAAGTTCACCCCGCTGCTGGAGCTGTGCCGGGAACTCGGCCGCGCCTTGCGCATCGGCGCCAACCATGGGTCGCTGAGCGACCGCATCATGAACCGCTTCGGGGACTCCCCGCTCGGCATGGTCGAGAGCGCGCTGGAGTTTGCCCGCATCGCCCGCCGGCATGACTTCCACAACTTCAAGTTCTCCATGAAGTCGAGCAACCCGAAGATCATGATCCAGTGCTATCGGTTGCTCGTCGCGCGGCTGGAGCAGGAGGGGCCGGATTGGAATTACCCGATCCACCTGGGTGTAACCGAAGCGGGCGAGGGCGAGGACGGACGCATCAAGAGCGCGATCGGCATCGGCTCGCTCTTGTGCGACGGGCTGGGTGACACGATTCGGGTTTCTCTCACGGAAGATTCACCGCGCGAGATCGAAGTCTGCCGCGATTTGCTGGCGCAAGTCCCCTCCCTCACGTCGGACCTCGGACTTCGGACTTCGGACTTCTCAGCCGCCTGGCCCTTTGATCCCTTCACCTACACACGCCGGCCCACGCCCGAAATAGAACTCGCTGAGGGCGTGCAATGCGGGGGCGAACAGACTGTGCGCGTGGTGGTGACGCGCGCCACCTGGGACAAGGTCGCACCCAAGCTTGGCCCGAAGGCGGATGTGAAGCCGGAGGCCGTCTATGAAGACCTGAATGTCTATGAAGTCGATCCAACCCGGGACTTCGAGTTGAATTGCGACACCCAACTGGTGACCGTTAAGGACGGCACCCCCTTGCCTGCCATTGCGGCGTTCCGTTTGCTGGCAGCGCAGTTGAAACGGCTGGGCCGAAGCAACCCCCTTCTGCTCAAGGACTGCCTTGGGTTCGGCCTGGCGCCGCTGGAGCCGAAAATCGCTTTGCTCCGCGCCTCGGTCGTCATCGGCTCATTGTTGGCAGACGGAATCGGAGATGCGATTCTGATTCGCGGCGAGGCGGGGGCGGGACAATCTTTGCGGCTGGCTTATAATATCCTGCAAGCCGCGGGCTGCCGCTCGTTCAAGACCGATTACGTCGCCTGCCCCTCGTGCGGCCGCACGCTCTTCAACCTCCAAGTTGTCACTGGCCGCATCAAAGCGCGCACCGAGCATCTCAAGGGGGTGAAGATTGCGATCATGGGCTGCATCGTGAATGGGCCGGGCGAAATGGCGGATGCGGATTTCGGCTACGTCGGCGGCGCGCCGGGCAAGATCAACCTCTACGTCGGCAAGACACCCGTGAAGTTCAACATTCCCGAGGCGGAAGCCGTGGACCGCCTGGTGGACCTCATTCGGGAACACGGGAAATGGGCCGAACCGGAATCCAAAGTCCCTGGCACCGCGAGCTTATTGGGCTGTCAAGCCTGAGAAGCCGCGTCGGCTGTCACCTTCAGCGTGGACTTGAAGCTTCAGCTTGTCTCTTCCAGGGCCGGACAGGAGCCCGCTCAGATAGCGTGCGCCAGAGCCCGGCGTTTCCGGGGCTTGGCCGCCGGCTTCGCCGCAGCCTTGGCCGCCTCTGCGCGGGCCAGGGCCTCGGTCTCCGCCGGGTCCGGCAGGTAGAGGTAACGGCCGCAGCTCTCGCAGAGTTGGATGTCCTCGCCGCGCATGAGCACCGTGATCTGACCGATGGGCACGTGCATGTGGCAACCGGTGCAAACCTGGTTGCGCACGACCGCGACCCCCTTTTTGCCCCGGACACGGAGACGGTCATAGTGGCCGACGATGGGTTGCGGTATGAGGCCCCGCAATTCGGCAGCTCGCGCTTCAACGCTCTTCTCGGCGGTTTCGCCAAATTCCAGCGCCTGGAGCTTCAACAGATTCTGCAAGACGATATTCATAAGGGTTGGGGAGTGTTAACTGCATAGCGATGTGAGTGGACAGGTCACAACTTCTTATAATACGGGCCAACCAGACTTGCAAGCCCCTAATTTCGACAATCTGCCAGCCGGGCTTCAGAGAAAATTGGCTCACCCCCCGCCGGCCCGGCCAAGCGGAGAAAGCGTTCCAGTACACCCCTGGCGGCCAGTCCAGCCGCCCGCGAGAAGGTGGACGGAGGCGGACGCATCAACCGATGAATACCGGGGCAGCGCCGGGAGTCGAATATTATGCGCGCAAGCGCGATAGATCAAAACCATTAACAGCTTATGAGGTTATATGAAAACGCGGACATCACTCGGCTGGGTTTTAGGGATGGTACTGACGGGCGGGGCGGTTGCCTCTGGCTTTGCCCAGAACGGTCTTAACCCCTCGCCGACGGCTGTTTCATCAGAGAAAACCGGCGCAGCGGCTCCTTCGCCGGCGGCTGCGGCATCCGTGGAGCCGGGAACACCCCCCCAAGCGGCCCCACAGCCTGCAACAGCGGCACCGGCTGTGCCCGGCAACGCCGGCGTCGAATCGCTGTCGTCCAACCGCTATCTCTCCCCCTGGTTTTATGAGATCGAGCGGCTCACGCAGGCGGGGGTTGGGGAGGCGGTGGTCTTGTCGTATATCAACTCGGCGGGCACGTTCAATCTGAGCGCGGATCAAATCATCTCCTTGAAGAACCTGGGCGCCTCCCCGCAGGTCATCAACGCGATGATGCGGCACGACCGGGAATTGATTTCCGGGCAGCGGCCCATGCCGGTTTCGGCCCCGCCCCCGTTGCCACCCTCCGTCCAGGCCGCCCTCGCCGCCAGCCTCCATACAACGGATCGGGCGAGTGCCCCGCCGACAACGCTGGCGACGCCCGCGCCCGCGCCCAGCGGATCAATCGTCGCACCCGACGATGAATCAGGCGCAAGCGGAACCTGGGTCTGGGTTGAGCCGGACGACGTGCCCGACCAGCCGGCAAGTGCCGGTCCCGTCAGAGTGCCTTACGCGGTGAAACTCAACGACCCGATCATTGTTCTAAGGCTCCCGACCTTTGCCCTCCCGTGCTGGTAGTGGGAACCCTTAGGTTGTGCTGGATGGGTTTGCGCGGCGGGGGCTTGTGCTGTATTTGCGATTTGCGCCACTCCCTTTCAATCCGCCGCGTTGGCCGACGCAAACATCGTCGAGGCGGTGTAGATTGGAGCCGGTGACGGGTGCCGGTTGCCCTGCCTGGTCAACAGTTCGTCCAACTCGTCGAGCGAGCGATTAGCCACCCTTTGGTAGTTGGCGATGGTTGGCGGCAGATCACTCTCTGGCGCCGACCGCGAAACAGCCTGGATACCGGCTGGAGCCGGCGGGGAAACACCCGGCCGGCGCACGACGATGGAGAGTGTCACGACCACCAGCGCGGCGGCGCCAAGCACCGGGAGAGCGACGCGCCAGTTCAGCCGGGCTGCCGCAAGCGGCGCGGCCAGGCTTTCCCACAGAGAGACCGGTTGCTCCAGTCTGCCGGCCAATCTCTGGTGGAAGGATTCGGACGCCTGAATGTCCGGCGTCATCTCCGCCGCGGCCAGCCTTTCCGTAACGGCTGAGATTTCCTCCAGGTAGCGGCGGCAGCCGTCGCAGGTTTGGATGTGCGCGCGGAGCTCCCCTGCCCTGCGGGCATCCAACTCGCCCAGCGCCAGCCAGGCCAGCGGCTTCCGGTTTCTTGAACAAGGCTTCATAGAACTCCAACTTTCTCTTTGAGATTCCCCCATTGCTCGCTCAGGACATTCATGGCTCGGAGCTTTTCCAGGGCGTGGAAGAGACGGGATTTCACCGTTCCCACGGAGCAGCCCAGGGCCGCGGCGATGCCCCCCAGCGAATGGTCCACGTAGAACCGCAGGTAAATGACCTGCTGCTGCTTGGCGGGCAACGCCTCGATGCAGGTTCGCACCAGGGCGGCTCGTTCGCGCCGTTGCGCCGTTTCATCCGGCAAGGAATTGGGATCGGCCAGCCGACCGAAGCTATCCTCGAACTGGTGCCGGTCCTGTTCCGGGAAGGAGGAGAAAGGCAGGGGGCTCTTCTGCCTTACCGTGTTCCGGTAGCGATTCAGCAGAATGGCGCAGAGCCAGGTAAAAAACTGGCATTGCCCGTTGTAGCGGCGGAGGCACTTCCAGGCTTCAACCAGCGTGTCCTGAGCCAGGTCCTCGGCCAAGCTCGCCTGGGCGCATAGCGCCATCGCCTGTCGCAGCAGCCGCGTCTCATACACGCGGCAAACCTCTCCGAACGCTTCGGCATCCCCCGCCCGGGCCTGCTCAAGCAAACTGCGCGTCTCTGAGGGGGCGATTTCCACGAGCGCTGGATTCAGGGTCAACATCTTACGGTTTCGAGCGCGCCTGCCCCGCATGTGGTCCATCTACCAGAAACGGCGGCCCCTCTTTCTCAACGAAGATCAGCACCTGTTTGAATCCACCTGCATCAAACGCGGACTTGAGTTCAAACCCGCGGTCCACGCCCTTGAAAACAAAGCGCCGGAAGGCAAAGGGGCCCTGGCCGCACGGGTCGGTCACGCTCTGCAACCCCGGTTCGCCGTGCAGCTTGTATTCCACGGCGGCGCGCACCATCGCCACGAACACCTGTCCCTTGAATTCCTTCTCGCGGCTGCGGTCCCAGGCAGGGAGGTCCAACGAGACCAGCGGGTTGGGTGACTTCTCAAGCTCAACGTCAATCTCCGCCTTGAACTGTTTCACCCGGCTCTCATACTCTGCGTAGGGGAGTGCCGCGACCACCGCGAACCTTTGGTAGAACTGCTTTCGCACTTGCAGAAGGTTGATCAACCCATCACTCGTTCCTCCGGCTGCTTTCAATACTTGCTCCCGAAGGCTTAGCCGAGCCTGGTTAGTCTGACCCTCCTCCGCGCCCTCCATGCTGGCGAACAGTTCCCGAACACCCGCCATCACCTTGGTGTCGTCGCCCGGATACTCCTTCCGCAGCTCCAGAACTTTGTGCAACACCCAATCGCTGCTGCGGCCCGCTCCCGCCGTGATGGCGGAGGCCACCGTGCCGCGCGCCGGCAGCGCTTCCAGGCCGTCCGCCAACTCCTTCAGAGTCTCCGGTGAGAACTGGCCGAAGTTCTCCGCCACGATGTTGCAGGCGATGGCCTCCATGGCGATTTGGACCAGCACGGAAATCATCGTGCCATCCCGAGGCAGATTTCTTGCCAGCGTGAGCGACGCCAGCAAATCATCGCGCGCGTCGGTCTGGCGGCCATGCTGCAATTCCCACACGACCCGCAGCCTCGCCGCCACAACCACCGCCTTGGCACGAGCCAACTGGGGTAAAAGCATCCCTGGACCTGCGCTCTCGTCCGCACCCCAATCACAGAGCACGGCGCTGTGTGCCGCCAGCCGCACCATTTTGAACTGGTTATCATAGCCAGCGACGATGCTCGCGAATCGATCCGGCAGCTTCCGGGTCCGGCCTTCCTTCGACGACAGGTAGTCCCATTCGGCCTGCGGCAAAGGCTCCGGCGCCATAAGAAATGCCTGGTAGTAAAGCAGCGCCGGGTTGATGTTCGTGGGGGATGGCTGCCCGCTGGCGCCCGCCAAGGCTCCCGCCACGATGAGCAATGATAAGGAGATTGATTTCAGAGTCTTCATAATATGTTCCTAATTCTGCAGTTCACTTTGCCCATTAATAACGCCAGCGCGGCAAAAGGTTCACTTTTCTTCTCACTTCCGATGCTCATTAACAGTTTAGAACAGTCCCACGGCGAAACGTCACGAGGCCGCCTCACAAAGAAAGGCTCTCGCTCACGAACTGCATTGTCAGCCGCAGGCTCTCATGTATAGTGGAACCACATGGCAGTCCAGAACCGCATTGTTAAGGTCCAGAAGCGCAATCGCGCGTTGGTGAAGTTCGATGACACCCGCATCCGGCGGGCCATTTTCCACGCGGCGGCGTCCATTGGCGGCTTCCAGCAGGACCTCGTGCCCGGCGTCAACGAGACGATCTTCCAGGCCCACGGGACTGACGACAAGATCGCCGAGTTTCTGGCCGATGCGGTGGTGGTCTGCCTCAATTCCGACCCGCACCACCTGATTTCCAATTTCCCGCCGACCATCGAGATGATTCAGGACGAAGTGCTCCACGCCCTGCGCAGTTACGGCTTCCAGAACACCGCCGACGCCTATGAATGCTATCGCTGGGGCCGGCATTGGCTGCGGGAGGGGGCCATTACCGCCGATAACTTTGTCGGCAACGGCTTTCCGCGAGCGCAGATGGACCAGACGCTGGCCTGGAACCGGCAGCACGGCTGCGACACGGTCGCCGGGCTCAATGAAATCGTCCGCAGCGGGAAGATCAAACCGCTGGTGGACGAATCGCTCGCCCTTTACGAGAGTTCACTCGATGAGGGTGCGCAGAAGGTCATGCGACGCCTCAACGCCGGCGACAAGCTGCGCATGATGTGGGTCAGCGGCCCGAGTTCTTCGGGCAAGACTACCACCACCGTCAAGCTCACCGAACGCCTCCAGAAGGAGGGCTTGCGCTTTCTGATGCTCAATCTCGACGACTACTTCTGGTCGCTGGTCGAGCATCCCACCGATTGGATCAACGACCGCAACTACGAAACCCCCGAAGCGCTGGACATTCAGTTGCTCAACCGTCACCTCGCCGGCTTGCTGGCCGGGGAAACGATTGAGAAACCGATCTACAGTTTCAAGGAAGGCCGCCGCACCGCCACCAAATCCATTAAGCTGGAGCCGGACCAGATTCTCCTGCTCGATTGCCTGCATGGGCTGTACCCGCCCATCACCGAAGGCATCCCGGCCTCGTCCCAGTTCCGCCTCTACATCGAGACTCAGAACGTCCTCTACGAAGGCGACGGCAGCAGCGGGCGGCGCACGCATTTCACCGACGTGCGTTTGCTGCGGCGAATGTTGCGCGACGCGCAGCACCGCAACCACAGCCCGCTGCTCACCATCCTGCACTGGCATTACGTCCGCTCCGGCGAACTGTTCAGCATCATCCCCTTGAGCGGTTTGGCCGATCACGTCGTTAACGGCGGATTCCCGTTCGACCTGCCGGCCCTCAAGCCGTTCTTCTGCGGCCCGGAAGGTTACCTGCCCCGCGCCGAGGATTTTCAATCCTATGCCGGCTTCCTGGATGCCCGCATCCGCTATGACCGGGTGCAGCATCTGCTGGAATCGGTCGAGGCCCTGGGCAAGGAACAGGTCCGGAGCTACAACATCATCCCCGGGGACGCCGTGATCCGCGAATTCATCGGCGGCAGCACCATCCAGATACCGCATAATGAGTAACCCTGTCTGCACATGAGAACATTTCTGGCGCTGGTATTGGGCATCGCCTTCGGGGGTGCGGCGGTTTGGTTCTATAGCATTTACCGGGACGATCCCCGTATGCGGTCCGCCGAGCAGAAGGTCGAAAACGCCGCCAAAACTACCCGGGACGCGGCTCAGGATACACTGCGCGTGCTCCACTTGCGCTCCGAGGACATCAAGGACGAGCTGGCCCGCACTGGGCGGGTTGTCCGCCGCGAGGCGCGCGCGGCCGGTCAGGCCATGGCCGACGCCACCGCCGACGCCCGCGTCACGGGCGCCATCAAAGCCAAGCTCCTTGCCAGCCGCGATCTCTCGGCGCTCAACATCTCGGTCAACACCACCGCCGGGGTGGTCACCCTGTCAGGCTTTGTGACCTCCAACGAGCATATCGGCAAAGCGATTTTGCTGGCGATGGAGACCGACGGCGTGCGCGAGGTCGTGTCCACCCTCCAAGTGAAGCCCAAGGGTAAGTAAATGGGAGGGCGAGCGTCCCCGCGAGCCCAAACATCTCCAGAATATGGGGCTCGCGGGGACGCTCGCCCTCCCGGTGGGGGCCATCCGCGAAGCTCGTGACAATTAAGAACCTGAAACCGGCGCAGGCGGCGGTTGTGGCGGCTCCGGCGATTGGGGTGGCTCCGTTGTCTCCGCCTGTCGGGGATTCTTGGCGCGCTTGTTGCGCGGCAGCGGGCTGAGCACGACGTTCAGGTCACGGTCGCCCACCATCTTCGGCGGCGAATCCGCCTGGCCCCACGCGGCGGCTTCTTTGATGAAACGGTTGACGACCTCAAAGCCGAATTCCGTGTGTGCCTTCTGCCGCCCGCGAAAGCGCAGCTTGACCCGGACCTTCATGTCCTCGCACAGGAAGTCGAGGGCATGACCCAGTTTGATCGCGAAATCGTGCGGATCAATCGTCGGCGAGAGCTGAATCTCCTTCATTTTGCTCGCCGACTGGCGGCCTTGTGAGTCCTTGCCCTTCTTGGCCTCCTCGTACATGAACTTGCCGTAATCCACGATCCGGCACACCGACGGCGTCGCGTTGGGCGCGATCTCCACCAGGTCCAGCCCCTTGCTCATGGCCAGCCGCAAGGCCTCGTTGAGCGACATCACGCCGAGCTGCCGCTTGGTCTCGTCCAGCACCCGCACTTCGCGGGCACGGATCTTCCCGTTTCGGCGATGCAAGGGTTCCCGGGAATAATACGAACGAGAAGGAAAGGGGCGGCTCAATGAAGCCCCCCGGGCTGGAATTCATTCATGCGGCTATAATCTGCCAAGCTTGCTCGAACTGTGTAATTAATAACGAATACACCTTCATTTTCGCACGCCCCCGCCGTCTGGCAAGCCCAATGTGGCGTGTGCTGGGGACGGGCGCACTCCGGCCCAGTCGCCTTCGGTGGTGGTCCCCACAAGCGCCCCACATGACCCCTTTGCCGGACTTTAGCCTTTTCTTTCCCCGGCTCGCCCTTAATCTTCAGCGCATTCGAGTATGGGTTTAAGGCTGTTCAACACGCTGTCGCGCTCGGTGCAGGAATTCGTCCCGCTGGACCCCGCCGGGAAGACGGTTGGCCTGTACTGCTGCGGGCCGACGGTTTATGACTTCGCGCACATCGGCAATTGGCGCACCTTCATCTTCGGCGATCTGGTGCGCCGCTACCTGGACTTCAAAGGCTACACCGTTACGCAGGTGATGAACATCACGGACGTGGACGACAAGATCATCAAACGGGTCCGCGAGATCGGGACGCCGCTCCGGGAATTCACCGGCCAGTTCGAGGCGGCCTTTTTCGAGGACTTGAAGAGGCTGAACTGCCGATTGCCGGAGCAGACGCCGCGCGCGACCGAGCACATGGCGGAGATCATTTCGTTGATCGAGAAGCTGCTGGCGCGCGGACTGGCCTACCAGACCCCGGACGGCTCGGTCTATTTCAGCATCGAGAAATACCGCGGCGGCGGCTCCCGGTATGGACAGTTGGTGAACCTCAACTTTGATGAGATGCGGGTGGGCGAGCGCGTGCGCAGCGATGAGTATGCGAAGGAGGCCGTCGCCGACTTCGCGCTCTGGAAGGCGCACGCGCCGGAGGACGGCGCGGTGTTCTGGCCCAGCCCGTGGGGCGAAGGCCGGCCCGGCTGGCACATCGAGTGCAGCGCCATGAGCATGAAGCTGCTCGGGCCGAGTTTCGACCTGCACTTGGGCGGCGAAGACCTGATGTTCCCGCATCACGAGGATGAAATCGCGCAGAGCGAGGGCGCAGGGCTTCAGCCGGCTGGGCGGCCTTTCGTCAAATACTGGCTGCATGGCGCGCACCTGCTCGTCGAAGGCAAGAAGATGAGCAAGTCGCTCGGCAACTTCTTCACTCTGCGCGACTTGCTGGCCAAGGACTTCAGAGGCCCCGAAATCCGCTATGCACTGCTCACGGCACACTACCGGGAGACGTTTAATTTCACGCTGGAAGGCTTGCAGGCCGCGCGGACGTCGCTGGCGCGCATCAATGAATGCCTGACTAAGCTCCTTGAGTTTTTGGATGAAACGTCAGCCCAAATCTTTGTCACCCCAGACAAGGCTTTGCTTGACCAGTTCTCGGATGCCCTGGATGACGATTTGAATATATCCAAGGCCTGGAGCGTTGTGTTCCAGTGGGTTCGCGGGCTGAACCGCTCCATCTCGGAGGGAAAGATGTCTAAGGAACAAGCGGCCATTGCATTCGGGACCTGGAAAAGCTTGGACGAAGTCTTGGGCTTGAACCTCACTCCAACAACTCCTTTGCGGATGAAAGAGCGGCCAGGCGTTGTGCCTTGCGGGTATCTTGTCGACGTCGGCGGAGAGCAGGAGGCGCCAGCCGAGATCAAGCCTCTCTTAATGCAAAGAATGCAGGCTCGTGCCGCGAAGAACTTCAAGCTCGCCGACGTGATTCGCGACCAGTTAAAGGCCAAAGGCTGGGTCGTGGAGGACACGCCGCAGGGTCAGAAGGCCAAGCCACTTGTGAAATGAAAGTTCCATTCATCACCTTTGAGGGCACGGAAGGCAGCGGGAAGACGACGCAGATTTCTTTGCTCGCAGACCGTCTGCGGTCGATGGGCCACCGAGTGCGCACCCTGCGCGAGCCGGGCGGCACTCCCATCGGGGAGGAAATCCGCCACACGCTCAAGCACAGCCCGGCCAACCACGCGATGACCCCGGAAGCCGAGCTGCTCCTCATGAACGCCAGCCGCGCGCAATTGGTCCGGGAGGTCATACGCCCGGCCCTCGCCGCCGGGGAGATTGTCTTGTGCGACCGCTTCTACGACTCCACCACGGCTTACCAGGGCTATGGGCGGCAATTGGATTTGCCGATGGTGAAAAGCATCATTGAGGTGGCCGTCGGTGATACCCGGCCGGATTTGACTTTGCTCTTTGTCGTCCCCCACGATGTAAGCGAGGCCCGCCGCCTGGCCCGCCAGCCCACCCTCCCCCAACTCTTCAAGCGGGACCGGATGGAGGAGGCGGACCAAAGTTTCTTTGCGCGGGTAGCCCAAGGCTACCAGGCCATCGCCGCCGCCGAACCGCAACGGGTGCGGCAGTTTGACGCATCGGGAGATGTCGCCAAAATTCAAGCTGCCATTTGGGACTTGGTGCAGCCGCTCGTTAGGAAGCTGACCGTGATGTAACGGCAGCATCACGCCCCGCGAAGGTGTTTGTGCTAGCCTGACTTCCCCGACCATTTTTCAAAAAGCCCAATAAAGCAGGGGTTTTCGTGGTTTTATTGCCTACCGGTAGCAAGTATCGAACTGTGGTTTTCCTAAGGAATTTGAGGATTTTGCATGGC
>JBEKJO010000006.1:0-100437 GCA_050011195.1 Verrucomicrobiota bacterium
TTTCCTCTCCAGCAGTTCCGGCCTGACGCCGTTTATCTACACGCTGTTCTGAATAAGACGCGTTGAGCACGGGCCGTACGGAGGCGAGTTCGATGTTGGTGTCCACGCCGGCGCCCCAGCGAGTGCGGCGGTTGCCGTGCTTGAGCCGGATGCGCGCGAGTGATGCCCGACGCCAGGACAGCAGGACGACGGCAGCGATTCAAGCACGCAGGCTGTCATTGTCCGATGCGATAAAACTGCTGCGCGTTGGTAGTCGGGATCGTATAAGGCGCGGTGGCTCCGGGTAGGTCGCTGTAAGGCCCGGCGACGTTTGTGGCGCATTGCAAAGTTCCATAGGCCCAATTCAACTGCAACTGGCTGCCGCCAAGGTTCGTGATTGAAAGCGTTTGTGGAAGGGCGACGACGGACAAAATGCCATTCGTTAAACCATCGGTATTCCATGCCAGTCCGGCATCCAGCGACGGAAGAATCAGCGAGGAAAAGCTTCCGGCACAACTGCCGGCATTGAAGAGCTTAAAGCCCTGGCCGGGCGCGAGTGTTCCCGCCAGGTTCCCCACATACAACGTTCCGCCACAGTTCAGCGTGCCCGCCACGTTCAATTGGTCATTGGTTTGCGCCGCCGCGTTGAGTTCCATGAGCGTCAGGATGTACGGCCCGAGCGTGAGGCTGCCGCCGAAGGAAAGTGTGCCGATGGAATTGACAATGGCGCTGCCCGGAGAAAGTTCGCCGCCCTGAATCGTGGTGTCCCCGGCCACTGCCCCGGTGCCAGCGAGGGTCCCGCTGTTGACCACCAACGGGCCGGCGAGCGAGCCATTGATGAACAAGGTGCCGGCCAAGTTGGTAGTGGCGCCGCTGTAAGTGTTCACGCCCGAAAGCGTCAGCGTGCCGGAGCTGGTCTTCACAACACTGAGCGCCGAGGCGCTGCCGTTTTGGATCGAGCCGGAAATGGAAAAATTGCCATTGCCCTGCAGCGTGAGCGTGCGCGCGCCAGTGCCTGTGCTGCCAGCGCAAATCGTTCCGCCCAGGTTGAGCGTGCCGGCGTCACACTGGAGCGCGTAATACGAGCCGCCCCCGGCCAGAGTGAGCCCGCCGGCCAGCGTATTGCCGGCGCCCGAAAGAGCTTCGATGGCAGCCACGTTGGTGTTGCGCCCGGCCAGGCTGACGGTTTGGGGAATGGTGACGCTGTTCGATAATTGCAGCGTGGAAACGCCCGTGCCGGTGTTGCGGATAGAAATCGGCGAGGCCACGTTGGCGATGGCGGCGGAACGGGTGATGGTCAAAATGCCGTCGTTAGTGATGCTGCTGCCCGTGTCCACGTTCAAGACGCCGGAAAAGCTGTTGGTGCCGTTCAAAATCAAAGTGCCGTAGCCGGCTTTGGTCAGGGTCGCCGCACCCGCCAGGCTCGCGTTGACGGCCAGGACGTTGCCGGGGTTATTGCGGCCGACCGTCCATCGTTGATTCGCGGCCAGGTTCATGGGTGCGTTAAGCGTGACGTTGTTGTCCGCCGCCACCATGTCAATGCCACCGGCACCCAGCGTGAGCGTATTCGTGCCGTTAATCGAAGCGCTGTTGGTCATGCCCAGAAAAATCAATCCGTCAACCGTGTAGTCTCGGCCCAGAACGCTGCCTAAATTGCTGCTCAAATAGGAAAAGGTCAGGTCGCTCCCCGTGAGCGGCGGCATATTGGCCACCCAGTTCGCGGAGTTCGTCCAATAAGCCGAACTGGCGCCGGTCCAGAAGAGGATATTGGTCGGCGCGTAGTAGTGGAAGTAGTCCACGATCAATTGGTTGGTGCCGGTGGGGTAGCCGCCCGAAGGAATGGAACCGGCCCAGCAGGTCCCGCTGTCGCACTCGACCTGGCTGCTCAAGATTATATACACGCCGCTGCCAAACGGCGGCGTGGGCGGAGAGCCATCGCTGCCGGTCTGCCAGACGGTGGAGCCGTCAATGCCAAAGTCATACGAGTCGTAGGTCCACCACAGCGAGTAAGTGTGGAAGCCGTTGGCCAGGCCCGAGCCGACGTTGGGGCTGCCGGTGCTTTGCTCCTGCGAACCGTAGCCGTTCCAGTGGATGTTGTCCGAGACGATGTTCGAGATGTTGGTGCCGTAGATGCCCACATAGCGGTGTTCGCACACGTCGAATTCCCCGCCCGAGACGAACGAGTCGTCCAAGTAGGTGCCCATCGTCGGCGAGCGCAACCAGAAGGCCGACCACATGCCGCTGTAGTCCCCCCATTCGATGCTGGCCTCGTAATAGCCGTAGCGGGGGCGGAAGTGGTTGTCGGAGGCCACCATCGCGGTGTAAGTCGTGCCGCTGATAGTTTTGGTCGTAATCACCAGGTGGCCGTTGGTGACGGTGACGGCGACGGCCCCGTCGTTGTACGCCTCGCCCCAGGTCCGGTTGTCCACCCAGTAATCCCACTTGGTGGTATCCAGCGATGTTCCGTTGAATTCGTCGCCCCAGACCAGATAATAGCCCGCCGGGGGCGTGGCTGCGGCCGGAATCAAGCTGAGGCCCCATAGAATGACAAGGAGTGGCCCCACTCTCGGGCGCACTCCGGAGGGCAATGTCGGGTTGCGCCCATCTACCGGCAGCAGGAGGGGGCTGGTTCGGTCTGATTCGAGTTCATGCGGCATTATGCCTTCTCTGATGCCATAAAACTGCGCCTATGTCATCAAATAAGAAACACCCGGTATTGGGTCCGGGCAGCACGAGTGATGGCCGGGGCTAGGGCAGTTGGACGACGCGGTAAAAGCGCCGGCTACTGGCCCGGAGCGAATCCGTCGCCGACATCGTCGAGTTGCCAGCGACGGCAGAGTTGGTCAGATTGTTCCAGTTGGTCTGTGCCAGATTGGTCAAGTATTGCACTTGATAGGTCTTGCCGGGAGTGGCGCTCCAGGTGAGGGTGAGCACGCTGTTGCTGCTGGTCGCGCTTTGAAACACCGGCGCGCCCGGGGGCATGCTTTCGCGAATGATCGAGTTGCGCCAGTCGGCCACATACACGTTCCCGGAGCTGTCCACCGCCACGCCCCACGGGCTGTAAAACCGGGCGGCGCTGCCGATGCCATTTGAACTGCCGGTACTGCCGGCGGAGCCTCCGATGGTGCTGGATACCCAGTTCGCGCCTGAGGGGGTCAGTTTGCGAATGGTGTCGTTTCCGGTGTCGCCGACGTACACATTGCCGGCGGCGTCCACCGCGATGCCCTGCGGAGATTTGAAGCTAATGGCGCCGTTGGTGCCATCGGCGCTGCCGATAGTGCCGGCCGTCCCGGCAATGGTGCTGGAAATCCAGTCGCTCCCCGAGGGGGTGAGCATGCGGATGGTGTTGTTGCCGGTGTCCGCCACATAAACGTTGCCATTGGTGTCCACGGCCACGCCATAGGGACCGCTAAATAGCGCGGCGTTATCGGTGCCATCATTGGTGCCGGGGGTCAGGGCCTGCCCGGCAATGGTGCTGGAAATCCAGTCGCTCCCCGAGGGGGTGAGCAGGCGGATGGTGTCGTTTCCGCTGTCCGCCACGTACACATTGCCATTGGTGTCCACGGCTACGCCATAGGGAGTCTTAAACCGTATGGCGTTATCAGTGCCATCCGCGCTGCCCGGCGACAGGGCCAACCCGGCGATGGTGCTCGATACCCAATTGGTCCCCGCCAGCGTGAGCTGGCGAATCGTGTCGTTGTTGCTGTCCGCCACGTAGATGTTGGTCTTGCTGTCCACGGCCAGCCCGTAAGGCTTGTTAAACCGCACCGCGCCGTTGGTGCCGTCGGTGGAGCCGCTGAGGGGCGCCGTGCCGGCAATGGTGCTCGACACCCAATTGGCCCCCGCCGGCCTGAGCTTGCGAATCACGAAGTTCGAAGTGTCGGCCACATACACATTGCCCCCGGGGTCCAGGGCCACGCCACCGGGCAGCGTGAACCGGACGCTGCTGTTCGTGCCGTCGGTGTCGCCCTCAACTTGGGCCAGCCCGGCAATGGTGATAAAGTCGTAAGTTTGCGCTTGGGCGCCGGCCACGACCGGGCACAGCGGCAGCATGGCCGCGGAAAGAAGCAGAGTCTTGATGGTCTTCATAAACCGGACTGCTAAGGACAACCGTTGGCCTGGCAACGTGCCGCCACCCGCCAGTACGGATGGCGGCACGCGCCGTTCACCCCCCGAACCTCGAATCTACTCGCCTGGGCCTGTGAGCAGGTAGAACTTGTCGCCGGCGCCAATGGTATCAGTGGCAACGAACTGCCCGTTTTGGGACGTCACGGTCAGGCTGGCAGCGCCCCAAGGGCCGGTCACCGAGGAACTGGTTAGCACGCTGTAGCCGCCATAAGAAGTGGACCAGGAGAGCTGGACCTGGGTAGCCGATATCTGCTGGATGGTGAGCGTTGGCGCCGAGGGAACCGTCAAGGCCTGTACGGCACTCTGCGAGAGCGCATAGTTGTAGATGCGCACGTCGTACATATTGCCACTGAGGTAGCCGTTGTTGCCCGAGGCCGGGGCCGAGACGATGTTCTGTTCGTCCGAGCCAATGTCCAAGTAGTGGTTTCGGGCCATGGTGTAGGGACCGAAGTCTCCGACCAGATTGATGCCCGAATCCAGGGCACCGTCCACGTAAACCTGACGGGTGCCGGCGGCACCGTCATAAACGGCGGCGACATGATGCCAGTTACCATCCATGACCGTAATGGCGCCGCTAGTATCTTCGTCAAAACCGTGCCAGGAGTCCTGCCGAATGGTGAAGTCCGCGTCGGCGGTGCTGCCGTTGCGCCTGACTTGGTAACCAATCTCGTATGTGGTGCCGCATTTGGAGACGAAGGCGGTAGAGTTGTTGGCCTGGGCACCGGTAGTGGCCTTGAGCCAGAAGGCTATGGTCATGTGGTTGTTAAGGAGATCATCGAAGGTCGGTTGGTAACCGGCGCTGTTCGGTTGGGCCGGGATCACCGCGCTCGAATTCATGATCCGCACCGCATAGCTCTGGTTAAACAAGATGGAATAGCCCTTGAATCCCGTCGGCACATTGCCGGTGCCGGTAGCGTAGGCAAGGGAGGAGGGGGTGCCCGTGGCGAAGCCGTCATGCGTGCCCGCCGGCATAAACCCGGAGACTTCGGCCAGGCTCTGGGCGCCGACGATCCAGTGTCCGACCAATTGCTTGGCGTAAACATTGACCGTGGCGGAGGCGGAGGTAAAGCCGGGGGCGGAAACGGTGATGGTGGCCGCGCCCTGGCTGAGGCCCGTGACCGGCAATTTTTCCGTGGGATAAGCCCCGGCAGGGAAGGTGAGAGTGAAGGGACTGGGGGGAGCGCCGACGATGCTGAGGGCGCTCGGGTTCCCATTGTTCACCGTGACCGTAATGGACTGGGAGGCATTGGCGCCGGCGGGCAGCGAGAAGCTGATTGTGCCGGTGTCGCCCACAGTGAGGGCCGGTGTATCGGCGGCGGCGGTGAAGGCGGCGGCATTGGCCGGAGCCATGATGGCCTGAATCTCGCTGAGACCGAGAGGGTAGTTATACATACGCACATCAAACAGCTTGCCGACGAAATAACTACCTATGTTGGGAGAGCTGTTGCCGGCAGCGGTCAAGTCGGCGCTGCAGTTATCCACGCCGCCCAGGGTCAGGTAGCTGGCGTAGGCCACGCCCATCGGGCCATAGTCCTGGGGAGAGCTGGCGCTCATTTGGCCGTCAATGTAGAGTTTTCGCACGCCGGCCTGGCCGTCATAAGTGGCGGCAAAATGGTGCCAAGAGGTTTGGAAGGTTGGGCTGCCAAAGGCGTTAACGAGGTTCGCGCTGTTGGCCGGGTCCGCGTTGGGGTTGTCGGGGGTATCCCGCAGCGTGAAGCTAGGGTAGGAGTCGCCGCCGTGCTGGCGGACGCTCCACCCGTGCGCGCCGGAGACATCCCCCTGTTTCGAGACCCAGGGATTCCACGAGCCGATGGGTCCTTTGGCCCAGAAGGTGACGCTAAAGGCATTGGCAATCTTGTCATCGAAGGTCGGCTGATAGTTAGCGTCCGGAGTGCTGCCAGTGACCAAAGTGCTGCTGTTGCTGATCGTCACGGCATAATTGTTGGCGGTCAGGTCCAGGCAGTACAGCGAGGGGTTGGGGGTGAGGAAAGCCGCGGGGGCATCGTTGGCATAATGGGCGGTGGCGGTGCCAATGCTGGTGCCGGAGGAGGCGTAGCCGTCATGGACGTACTGGCCCACGTAGTTCGCGGTGTCGCTCAGGTTCTGCCCTCCGGTGAGCCAGTGGCCGATGATGGCCGGCGTAATGACCGCGGGCGCCGTGCCGATGATCGGGGTGTAGCTGTTGGGGTCCGACGCCGTGAGCACGATCGCGCCGGTGCCGATGGTGTCGAGGACGTACGACTTGGTGGTCGGATCGCCTACGGCAAATACGACCTGCAAGACATTGCCGGCATAGCCCTGGAAGTAGCAGACGTTGGGCGAATTGTTGGTGATCCAGATGGTGAACGGCGCGGAGGCATTGGCGCCGATGGGAATGACGACGCTGAAGCCGACGGACAGCCCAAGGGGAGTGGAGTTAGTCGTATTGAAATACACCCCGGTCGTAGCTTGAGAGCCCGGAGTCATCATGGCCTGGACTTCGCCGGGCGATACCGCGTAATTGTAGAGGCGCACGTCGTAGAATGAGCCATTGAACCAATTCCCGATACCGGGGTTTTCCTTCGCCCCAATGATCATGTGGTACACATTGGCCGCCGTCACCCCGAGCAGTTCCTCGCCCATGTTGACCCGATCCACGCCGTCCACATAGAGATGGGCCAGGTGGCTGTTCACGCAATCCAAGGTGCCGCAGTAGTGATGCCAGACGCCCTGGGCGGGGATAGTTATAGCGGAGCCGACGTTGCCGTTGTCCACAGCGACTCCGGTGCCTTGCAAGGTGAAGGTCGGGATGTTGGTTCTATAACCGCTAGCGCCGAGGACCCGGAACTGCCAGCCGTGGGTGGACTCACCGTTCTTGGTGACCCAGGGATTCCAGTTGCCGGTCGGGTAATTCTTGGCCCAGAAGGCAATGGTGAAGGTGTTGGTGATGTTGTTGTCGTAGTCCAGGCGGTAATCCAGGTCGCCGACTTTGGTGTTGGTGATAATGACGGCGGAGGAGGAGCCGTTAACGGAGAGGGAGGAGCCCAGGGCATTGAAGTTAGGAGGCACATCGCCCGAAACCCACGTGGGCGAACCCACCGCGACGCCGGTATGCACTTGAGGGTTGTTGTCGTTGTTGAAGTACCCGGATTGGTCGGC
This sequence comes from Verrucomicrobiota bacterium, assembly GCA_050011195.1. Lineage (GTDB taxonomy): Bacteria > Verrucomicrobiota > Verrucomicrobiia > Limisphaerales > UBA8199 > PALSA-1440. The sequence continues at coordinate 7,246 of JBEKJO010000006.1, forward strand.
AAAGGTCTGGCTGCCGGTCAGCCACTGGCCGATCAGGGCCGGAGAATTATTGGGCTGGATGACGAGCAGCCGGCCCACCGAGCTGGTGGCCGTGCCGTCAATGTTCGAGACGGCGAGGACGTAGTCGCCCATGTTGGCGGCGGAAACGCCGTTGATCGTCAGGACGGCGGTCTGGGCGCCGGAGATGCCGCTGCCATTAACGACATTGGCGTAAGGGCCAGTCAGGCCGAGGGGCCGCTTCATCCATTGGGCGGTTGGGGTCGGGACGCCGCCGATGCCGCTGGTGAGGACTACATTGGCGCCCGCATTGGTGATCGTGAGCGCCGGCGGGGCGGAGGCCGTGGGCGGAAGCACCGAGATGCCCGTGGCGATGGCGAAGAGGACCGAGAGTTGGTTTTGGGTCAGGGCATAGCTGAAGACGGCGACTTCGTCTATGGACCCGGCGAAGACGCGCCCGCCCGCGGTGTCAGCGGTGTCGTTGCCAATGAGGAAAGGACTGCTGAACGGACAGGCGGCGTTGCTGGCCAGAGTGGTCCACGAACTCATGCCGCTCGCATTGACGACATAGATGGTAGCATTGGTAGAGGTCACCACCAGGCCCACCAGAGACCACTGGTTCTGAGGCACCTGCAAGCCCGAATCAGCGGAAACGCCGTTCCAGAAGTACCTCAAGGAGTAATCGTTGAAGGATTGAAGGGTGATGCCGTAAGCAAGGCCGGTGGCCGGGCCAGTGCTGCCCAGGCGGGAGAGCATGACGCCGGCGCCCGCGCCCTGGGTGTTGGTGGGATAGAGCCAGGCGAGCAGCGTCACCGTATTGGTGTTCAGATTCTGCGCCGACGCCACCACGGTTGGGGCATTCGAATTGACGGTTCCCAGGGCCGAGTTCGCGTTCCCAAAGCCGGGGAAGTCGGGAGGTTGCGGGCCAGGCTGCCCAAGGAAAGCCCCGGCTCCGGCGGCGCCATCGTCCCCCAGCGTGCCATAATCATACACCATCGGCGAGCCGGAGGGTTCGTTCAACTGCCAATAGTCAACGGCGTTGTTGGTTTTGATGGCATAGGGATAGTTGGCCCCCGCGGTGATGGGGGTGACGATCGGCAGGACGGTGACGGTCGCCAGGGTGCTGGTGTTGGTCCCGGCAGGGTTGCTGACCACGACCTGGTAATCCTTGCTCTGGGCCAGCGTGATATTCGTGATGGTCAAGGTCGCCGTGGCCGAGCCCCACTGGTTGCCGCCGTCGGTGATGTTGGTGAAAGTGTTCAGGCCGGTCGGTGAGGACTGCCATTGGTAATTAAGAGGCGTGCCCGCGGCCACGACGCTCAAGACCGCAGTGCGCCCGACGAAAAGATTCGTCGAAGTTGACTGCCCGGTGATCAAAGGCGGCACGGGCGCGCCCGACACGTCCTGGAAGGTCATGGCGCTGAGCATTGGATTATCAACGGCGGGAACGAGTTGAATTGCGAAGCCGCTGCCGTTGCTGCTGGGCACATCGAGAGTCAGGAGAACGTCGTAGGGCTGGGTTTGGTAAGCGCCCGCATCAACGAGATCGAGGTTTTGGACCCAGGGCTGCACACCGGGGGACACCGGGCCGGCGTTGATGTTGAAGAGGCGCTGGCCGATCGTGGCATAGGCATTGTCGTGAAACAGGAGTTGGAGTACGTAGCTGCGTCCGGTGACGGTCGGGAGGGTAAAAAGGAAGCCGGAATCGCTATAGAGATCGCTTTCGGAAATCAGGGCCAGGTTCTGGTCGTCCGCGGTGGCGCCGAAATTGGGCAGGTTTTCCGTCGCCGTGTTGGCGGGCTCCAGCCGGGCGTTGTCGTTGGTGAAGATCAGGCCGCCAATGGACAGCGGCCCATTGTTGGCGCCGTAGTACTCGGCGAAGAGGAAGTTGCCGGTGAGGAGCAGGTTGGGATCCTGCGGTCCGGCGATGATGGACATGCCGGGGACGTAGGTGACGGTGAGTGTGGCGGGGGGAGCGCTGGTGACCGAACCGGCCGAGTTGGTCACCGTCACCACGTAGTCGGCCTGGTTGTTCGTGGTGAGAGGGTTCACGGTCAGCGTCGGGGTCAGAGAGCCGGAGACGCCGGAGTAGCCGTCGGCGAGGTTGGTGTAGGAGCTGGAGGCGACGGCGCCGGCCTGCCATTGGTAAGCGAGGGAGGGACCCGCGACGACGCAGGAGAAGGCCGCTTGCGAGCCGGCATAACGGGTTTGAGAGGCCGGCCCGACGAACAACTGCGGCGGGATGCTCGGGTCCGACACGTCCAGCAGGGCCAGGGCGTTGATCAACGAGTTGTTCACGCTGGCGTGCAATTTAATCTCCAGCGGGCTGCCGCTGGAATTATCAAGGACGTAGCGCAACAACACGTCCGCGTTTTGATTTGCCCCGGCGCCCAAGGCGGCGAGGTCCAGGGTGGCAGCCAAGGTCGTGTTGCCCAACGGACCGATGCTGACACTAAACACCCGTTGGCCGGTGTTGACCCAGGCATTGTCGTGGAAAAGGAGTTCCAGCACGTAGCTGTGCCCGGTGACGGTGGGCACGGTGAAATCAAAGGAGCCGGCAAACACATTGTTGTAGGAGATCAGCGCCAGGTTGGTGTCATCCTGAGTGGCGCCGAAGTACGGCAGGTCTTGGGTGTAAGGGCTGCCGCCCAGCCGGGAACTATTATTGGTGAAGACCTGGCTGTTGATCGAGAGCTGGCCGTTGTTCGCGCCATAGTACTCCGATATCACATAGGTCCCCACCTGCATCACCAGGTTCGTGTCTTCCGGGTCAGTGATGATTACGGTGCCGGCGGGTTGCGCCGAAACCGACGAGGTGAAAGCAGCGGCCAGAGCCACTGCGCCAAGGCAAACGAGCATTCTTTTCATACGGCTTTATTTGAGTTGATTGGTTGCGTGTTTCGAATCGTAAATGAGAATTTAGCGAATAACCCGCCACGATTCAACTCATACGTTTGTATGATGCAGTGGGCCCGAACTTGCTCGCTATTTCGCGGTTGGGCGGGATGTTTTGCTCCGCAACTCCCGGGCATACTGCAAGGCCAGGGCGTTGGTGGGACTGCGCTCGAGCACTTCCTCGAAATACTTGAGGGCCTCATCCAGTTTGCCCTGTTTGTAGAGGGCAATTCCCAGGTTCAGCCGCGCCTGGACCGAGTCGGGCCTGAGGCGCAGGGCCTCGCGGAATTCCTGCTCGGCTTCGGCCGGCTTTTCGAGCGTGCCCAGCTCGACTCCAAGCTGGAAATGCGGTTGCGCCTGGTCGGGCTCGAGCTGGATGGCCTCGGCATAACGTTGCGCCGCCTCGACATGGCGGCCCAGCGCCGCCAGCGACTGCCCCGCCTCCATGAGCAACGCGGGGTCGGACGGGCTTAATTCAATGGCGTCGGCGTAGTTGGTCACCGCGGCCTCAAACCAATGGCGGCTCAGACAAACGCGGGCCAGCGTGGCCAGATAGTCGGCGGTGTTCAAGCGGTTGGTCAGCGCGCTGAGAAAACATTCAGCCGCCTCGTCCTTGCGGCCCATGTCTTCATACAACTGGCCGAGGCCCAGCCAGGCCGTCCCGAATTGAGGCTTGATCGCCAGCGCGCGCTTGAATTGGCGGATGGCCTGGTCGCGGCGCCCCAGTTTATCAAGACAAAGCGCCAGGTTGTGCCGTCCCCACACGGCCTGCGGGTCCAACGCGAAAACCTGCCGGAACGCGGCGGCGGCCTCCGTGAATTTTTCTTCCTGCGCCAGCGCCAGCCCGAGGAGCAACCAGCATTCCTGGTTGCTCGGCAGCAAATTCAGGGAGCGGTTGGCCGCCGCGACGGCTCCGGCGTAGTCGGTTTCCGCCTGCTTCAGCTCGGCCAGTTGCTGATAAAGCAGCGCATCGTCGGGCCACTCCACAATAGCGGCCTCGCAAGCCGCGCGGGCCTCACGCAAGGAGCCGGGGGAGTCCGCCGGCGGGATTTTGCGCGCCAACCCCGTCAGCCGGCGCTGCTGGTCGCCGTGATTGCTTTGCAGAGTGAACGGCGCATCCGTCAACCGCCCCAGGATTTCCGACAAGGCTAACTGCCCGTCGCGCTCGGTGCGCCCCAGCCGGCGCGCGCAATCGGCCATTTCCGGCCACGGGCGGGTGGAAGCGGGCACAGTCTGTGGCAGGAGTTTTTCAACCTGTTCGGCGATGGCGCGGGCCAAAACGTAATTGCCCTCGAATGTGAGATGGACATGTTCATAAAACAACTCCGCCCCAGGGAGGCCGTCAGGGCTGGCCGCGGCCAGGGCGCGTTCTGCGTCCGCGAGCAGGATGCCAGCCGCCTGGCCATTCGTCGCGGCCTGCCGGATCAAGTCGTTGAGCCGCGTGTCGCAGCGAAAGCGCAAGGCATCCAGGTCGCGGGCGGCGGCGAATTGGTTTCGCGCTTCGCCAACCTCGCCGAGGGCCAGCGCGCATTGCCCCAGGCGGAAACGGAGTTCGGCGAAGCTGTCGTCAATCCGCGCCGCCTGGCGGAAAAGTTCCTCCGCCTTGCGCCAGTTTCCGGCCTGCTGCGCCTCGATGCCCGGTGCGAAGAAGAGACCTTCCCACTCCTTCAGTCGGACGTCGGGCAGATTCGCGCGGTAGAGCGAAGCGAAGGGGGCGCAGTCTCTCAGGTTGACGGCCACCGTGCTGACGACCACTCCAGCGCCCGTGTCGCGGCCGGCGCGAATCATGTCTGCCAGGTTGCTTTGGAAGTTACGATAGACCGCGTCCATGCGCGGGTCGGCGGCGCGCACCTTTTGGTCGAGAAACATCCTCATGCCGCCCCATTCACTCTTGGCCGTCGGCGTCCGTTGCAAAGTCTGGCGCAGCCAATCGAGCAACTGGCCGGTGCGCGTGCTCTTGAGGGCCAGGCTGGCGCGAATGAGCGGCAAGGGCGGAGTCTGCGCGCCGAAGATGCCGCCGGCGCCGAAGGGGCCGACCACTTCGTTGTTGCCCATATAAATAACCCAAATGTCGCCGCCGGAGCGGGAGCAATCGCGCGCGATGGGCACCAGGGCATGGGAATTGATGCCGGTCATGGCGGCATTGACGACCTCGAACTTTACCCCGGGATGACGCAGGCTCAGCATCGCCTCCAGCACGCGCGGCAGCCCGAAGCGCGGCTGCGGATCCCCGTACGCCGCGGACTCGCCGAAGACGAAGACGCGGATCGTGCCGGCCGGTTTGTCGCGCAAAATGGAAATGGGATGCGGCAGCCGCGACATGCGCGGCCCGAAAAAGCGCCAGCCGAACTGGTTATTCTGCACGAAGGTGGCCTGCCCATGATTGGCAGACCTCAGAAGAAAAGCGGTCGGATGACCAAAGCCCACCAGTCGCAAGCCCAGTTCCAGCAGCCCGAAGAAGACTGCCGGCACGCCCATGAGCACCATCAGGCGCAGGCGCCAGATTCTCCAGCCGGCGGGGCGCGGGGCCGCCGGCTTGCGGGTTTGTGCGTTTGACCTGCGTCTGCTCATGCATTCACTTTAAGCTTCCAGTTTCTCGTGATCGAAGCAGCGATTCATTCGGATTAAGAGCAAGAGCAAGATTAGGATTAAAAGCCGGAAACTCCACCCCAAAAGACTGAAGTGCGCCGGACTGGCCGTTTACCGGCGCCATAGGACGTACAAACGTATGAGTTGCGCCGGATGGACTCGCGGGGCCAGTATGCGGACAAGCACTGAAAAAGCGCCCAGACCATGACTTTTGCGTTCCGTTCAAGCAACACACCAGCGGGCTTACCGCGCCGCAGACTCAAGGGCTGCCGGCGTGAGGCGTGGCCGGCGGTCCTGCTGGCCGCGGTCCTGCACTCGGCGTCCGGCCAGGGCGCTCTCGCCGCTGCGTTTGACCCGAACACGGGCACGATAACGGACCAGCAATGGCAGCACGGGGTTCCCCTAGGCGGCATTGGCACGGGCAAGATCGAGCTGCTGAGCGACGGTTCTTTTGGCAACTTCACCATCAATAACAACTGGAACGCACCTTATGGCTGGTGCCAGGGGGCGTTCGCCGCCATCTGCGCGCAGGCCGGGGCCAGCCCGCCGGTGGCCAGAATGCTGCGCTTGAGCAGCGGCAACGAGTACCAGGGCGTGGTGAGGAATGTGGCGCACGCCCAGATGCAAGGGTGGTTTCCGCAGGCCAACATTCAATTCACGGACGTGAGTCTGCCCGTCCAGGTCTCCGTCAACGCCTTTGCGCCGCTGATCCCTCACGACATCAAAGACTCCGCGCTGCCCATCGCCTGCCTGACCTACACGGTGACGAACAGCGGCAGCCAGACGGTCAGTGCCACGGTGTTGTTGGCCTGGCCGAATCTGCTCGGCTTCGGCGGCCTCGGCGCGAGTGACAACAAGACGAATTGGAACAGCGTAGCCGGAAACTCGCAGACACCCTTGAGCACCAACGGGCTAACCGGCCTGCGCTTCACCACCACCCAGAATTATCCGGGCCAACAACGCCAAAATGTGGTCGGGGAATACTTTGTCGGGGTGCGCGCGAGCGCGGGCCTGACCATCACGACCTGCACGAACTGGGACGCCTCGGCCAGCACACCCTCTTTCTGGCAGGGATTCAGCACCAACGGAACGCTCACGGCCACCAACTCGGCGGCGCAGCCCGCGGGCGCCGTTGCGGCCGAGTTCGCTCTGGCGCCGGGGCAGTCGCGAGACGTTCACTTTTACGTGGCGTGGTATATGCCCCACCAGATGACGCAGTTGCAGAGCGTTCAAGGGCTGGTGCTGGCCTCTTCCAATCCGACCAATACCACTTCCCGCTGGGGCACGGGCTGTCCGCAGCAGACCGGGTTCAACGTCCCCCTGGACCTGGGGCAACTGTGGACGCCGACGCAAGTGCTGCTTGACCAGGGCTCTTACACGACCGATTACCCCCGCGGCATCCAGGTGGACATTTCCACCGACCAATCGAATTGGACGACGGTCGCTACGATGACCTCCGCCCAGGTCGTGGCCGCCCTCGGGAGCGGCAGCCAATTCACCGTGCCCTTGCAGCCCAGCCAGGGACGATACTTGCGGTTGACGGATTTGGGCTGGGACGACTTCTACTGGTGGAGCATTGCCGCGTTGCAAGTCACGGTGGAGGAACAAGGGACGGCGCTGGCCTTCGTTCCCGTCAGCAGTCTTGGCCCGGTGGTGGACAATGGTCATTACTACTGCAACTGGTTTCAGAGCGCCGCCGGCGTTGGGGCCTACGTGGACGGGCAATCCGATTCCTTGCTGCAACAAACGACGGCCTGGCAGTTGCCAATCGAGAATTCGAACCTGCCCTTTTGGCTGCGGCTCTTTCTCATCAATTGCGCCTTTCCGACGGTCGCGAACACCGTCCTAACCGAGGACGGAATGTTCACGGTGCAGGAGTCGCCGGTGAACCAGAACGGGAACCTCGGCACGATGGACCAGCGCATGGCTTCGCACGTGTTCACGGTGGACTTCTTCCCGGAACTGGACCGGGCCGAGTTGGAGCTGTTTGCCGCCGAGCAATTGCCCAGCGGCTGCGTCCCCCATTGCGTGGGAGTCCTTGATGACGCGATTAATAATCCGTGGGTGCCCTACTCACGGCTGCCGTGGCCGGACCTGAATTGTTCGTGGGCGATGCAGGTGGTGAAACTCTGCCGCTGGACCGGCGACACGTCGTTGGCGCAGCGGATGCAGCCGCACCTCACCAATGCCATGAACTACCTCGCCCTGAACCATCAGGGCAGCGACCCCATTCCCCAGGGCGGCAGCACCTACGACTACGTCTCACTGCCGTACAATGGCGCCGGCGCGTTCAGCTACACGGCCTCCGCTTATCTCGGCGCATTGGAAGCGGCGACCGCACAGGCCGCAGCTTCGGGTGATGCGGCCGATGCCGCCGCCTACGTCCGCCAGCGCACGAATATCCAAAACGCCGTCCTGAACGAACTGTGGAACGGGACCTTCTTGCGCAAGTTTAATTCCATCCTCTACGGCACCACGATCGAGAACAGTTTTGTGTCGGCGCTGGCCGGCGACTGGCTGGCGCGGCTGACGGGTTTGCCCCGGACGATGAGCACCAACCTGCTGCAACAGGAGAATTACCAGCTCATCACCCGTCATCTCAAGCCGTTCTATCCGATACCGCCGATGGAGGTGTCGCCGGACGGGCGCAGGGCCACTGGCCGCTGTTACCACCTCCAAACCCTGCCCTATTTGGGCTGCGAGTCCATTTACCAAAACTACGTTGATGATGGGCTGGCGGTGCTGCAGCGCACTTGGGAATGCGTCTGGCTATTCAGTCAGAGTCCCTGGAATGAAAATCTGGGATACGACGCTCCGAACGGAGCCCCCGAGGGCTTCGTCTCCTACATGACCTCGCCTTGCACTTGGCACGTCCTCAATGCCTTGAGCGGCGTTTCCGTGGATGTGCCCGACGGCATTCTTTACGTCTCGCCGCGGCTGCCCTCGTCCATGACCGAGCTCCACCTGCCGCTTTACCTCCCGCGGTTCTGGGCGCAGTTCGATTACGTGCCCGCCCAGTCGAAACTCACGCTGACGGTGACCCAGGTTTTCACGGACGATCCAACCGTCGAGAGCACGCTTTTCCATGCCCCTGGGCCCTATGGCACGGGTCCGACCAACCCGATCGTGCTCTCAGCCATCGCGGCGGACGGCGACGCCCCCTTAATCACCCTCCCACAGCCCTTCACCGTCCAGACCGGCGCGGTGCTCAATTTATCTTCTTACCTCAATCAATTGGCGCCTGGACCGGCGCAAACCATTCCCCCCGGCGAAACCACGCCGGTCGGCAAGACGGTCCTCCTTAAAGCGGTGGCGAACAATATGTGGGTGGAAGCGCCGAACGCCGGCAATAACTCGCTGGCGGCGGATCAGTCGGCTCCCAATGTGAATTCGGGAAGCGCCCAACTGTTCAATGTGATTGACCAGACCAACGGCTACGTGGCGCTGCAAGCGGTGGTCAACGGCAAATACGTGACCGCCGCAAATGGCGGCTCCAGTCCCCTCATTGCCGCCAGCGCCGCGATCGGGCCTGGGGAGACTTTCCTGTTGATCCTGGACGGCCCCGGCCGGCTGGCACTGCGCGCGGTGACAAATAATATGTATGTCACCACCAACAGCGGCTCGACGCTCCTGGCGAACGCCGGAAGCTTTCCCGGTGGCAGCACCATTGGTCAAGTCGAACAAAGCGAGATCGGTTCCGGCCAAATTTTCCAATGGAGCGATGCGGCGACAGCCTCGGGCCTCACCGCCGCGCCCGGCAACACCCAGGTGGCTCTGACCTGGACCCCGGCGCTGAACGCGACCAACTACAACCTCGGGCGTTCGGCCACCAGTGGCGGCCCTTACGCCACCATCGCCAGCGTGTCCACGACGAGCTACACGGACACCAACGTTGTCAATGGCTTGACCTATTTCTACGTGGTGACGGCGGTCAGCGGCGGGGTCGAAGCGCCCAACTCCAACGAGGCGAGCGCGATGCCGCTGGTGGTGGCTTACGCCGTGAACTGTGGAGGTTCCGCCGCCGGCTCTTTTGCCGCCGACGCCTATTATTCCCCTGCCGGCTCGACTTTCAGCACCAGCGCGGCCATTGACACCGGTGGGGTGCTCAATCCGGCGCCGCAGGCCGTTTATCAAACCGAACGCTACAAGACGCTGACTTACACGTTCACCGGCCTGGCTCCCAGCGCCGGCTACGTAGTCAGACTGCACTTCTCGGAGAACTATTGGACCGCCAGCGGCAAGCGGCTTTTCAACGTCTTCATCAACGGCACACAGGTGTTGAGCAACTTTGACATCTACCTCACCGCCGACTCCCAGTACCGGGCCGTCATCGAGGAATTCAACACTCGCGCCGACGGCAGCGGACAGATCGCCATCCTGTTTTCCGACGGCGCCGCCGACCACGCCAAAATAGATGGGATCGAAATCGCGAGGACGGCTTTCACCGCGCCACCGGGCGTGGCCGGGGCGGGCGACAATAGCTTTGGTCAGTGTGCCCTGCCGCTGGCCGCAACAAACATAATCGCCGTTGCCGCCGGGGCCTGGCACAGCCTGGCGTTGCGCACTGACGGCACGGTGGTGGCCTGGGGGGACGATTGGGACGGCCAATGTGATGTGCCCGCGACCCTCACGAACGCTTTGGCGATTGCCGCCGGCGGTTACCACAGCCTGGCCATCAAGGCTAATGGCACGGTCACGGCCTGGGGCGCGGACGACTCCGGCCAGACCAACGTCCCCGCGAACCTCACCGGCGTGATCGGGATAAGCGCAGGCACCTGGCACAGCGTCGCGTTGCGGGCCGATGGCACGGTGGTGGCATGGGGTGACAACAGCTCGGGCCAAACCAACCTGCCCGCCGGCCTCAGCAACGTGGTAGCCATCGCCGCTGGGGGCAACCACAACCTCGCTTTGAAGGCCGACGGCACAGTAGCGGCCTGGGGGGAGAACACGGATGCGGAAGGGAACGTGGCTGGGCAATCCGTGGTGCCGTGGGGTTTGACAAATGTGGTGGCGATTGGGGCCGGGGAGTATCACAGCCTGGCGGTGCAGGCCGATGGGACGGTGGTGGTGTGGGGCGACGATTCGCAGGGCCAGTGCGACGTTCCGATAGGACTCAGCAACGTGGTGGCCGTGGCCGGCGGCGGCGCCCACACTGTCGCGCTTGGGTCCGGCGGCGGCGTCATTGCCTGGGGCGACGACTTGAACCAGCAATGTGAACTGCCCGCCGCCTTGCCTCCGGCGGTGGGAATCGCCGCCGGCGGTTACCACACGCTGGTGCTCCTGCAGGGTGTTGTGCCCGTGCCGCAACTGCTCAATCCGGCCTTTGAGGGCGGCCGGTTCAGCGCGCTGGTGCAGTCTTTGAACCGGAACAACTATGCCTTGCAATTTAAGGACTCACTGGCTGCAACCAACTGGATGCCCCTGCCGGGCGTCACAGGAAACGGGGCTTTGAGGTCTCTGAGTGATCCGGGCGCGGCGGCAGCTCAGCGGTTCTTCCGCTTGAGCACGTACTAACGAGGCGCAGCCTCAGACCGTTTCCACGTTTTGAGGTGGTGGGGAGATTTTCGGGCCTGACCTTTCCCCCCACCTAGCCACTCGGAACGCGACGGCAAAAGGTTTGCTCGCCGGCCCGACCAACTCTCCATGGATTGTACTTGACATTAAATGACCCCTCACTGAACAGCGCCGGGGGAACCAAAGTCGGGGCGCGGGAACCTACTTCTGCAAATACTTAACGACCGCTTCGGTGCGGGAGTGGACGTGGAGTTTCCTATAGATGCTGGCCACGTGCGTGCGCAGGGTGCCGGTGCTCATGCGCAAGTTTTCCTCGATTTCCTTGTAACGGAAGCCCTGGGCCAGTTGCTGCAAGACCTGTCGTTCACGCGGACCCAACCATTGCAGCTCCGGGGCCGGTTGCGGGACCTGCTGAAAATGCCGAATCACCCGCCGCGCCATTTCCGGCGTCATCGGGACGCCGCCGTCATGCACTTCCTGAATGGCGGTCAGCAGTTTCTGCGGCGCCGTCCGCTTCAATAAATAGCCGCTGGCGCCCGCCATGAGCGATTGAAACAAACGGGTGCCGTCCTCATAAATCGTCAGCATCACAAATTGCACGTCGGGCATCTTCGTTTTTAACTGGCGGACGCACTCGACGCCATCCACGCCGGGCAGATTGATGTCCATGAGGACGACATCGGGCCGGCGCGCGGGCAGGTCAGCCAGCGCGGATTCGCCGTCGGGATAGGTTTGCATCAGGTGCAGCGCGGGGCTGCGCCCGATGGTGTGGGCGAACTGCGCGCGAATCTCCTCCCGGTCCTCGACGAGGGCCACTTCGATGGGTCTGGTTTGAGCCGACAAAGCACTCACGTGGAACCAAGGTTAGCAGTTGCGCGACGAAACCTCAATCGTACGATTGTATGAGTCAATTAGGTGTCCGCTTTTTTGGGTGGCCCCAGGACCTTCAGCCGTTCGAGGGTTTAACAGGGCGATCCCCGTTGACCTTGACGGTGAGCCTGAGTTTGGTTCCTTGTCCCGGGAGGCTGGCGAAGAAGAAGCCGCCGCCGATTTTCGCCATGCGCTTGCGCATATTGTTCAGGCCGTCACCGGGCCTGCTCCCGGCCGAGGTTGCGGCGTCGAACCCGCGGCCGTTGTCCTCGATGGCAATTTCGAGGACGCCGGGGGACTCCGTGATAGCGACGCTGACTTCGGATGCCTGGGCGTGCTTGAGAACGTTGTTGAGCGCCTCCTTCACGACGAGGAACAGGTCGTGTCGGACCTCGGCCGGCAGAACGACGGAGGAGAGTGTCTCCGGGACATCCAGCCGGCAACGGACGTTGGTGCTTTCGAAGAATTGGCCGGCGTATTGATTGAGGTAGCCGACCAGGGCGTCGAGTGTGTCGTTCTGAGGGTTAATGGCCCAGACAATCTCATCGAGAGCCTGCACGGTGCCGCGGGCATAGGTAACTATTTTATCGGTGTGAATCGCCAGTTCCCGGGGCTTGGCAATGTCCTCGCGGCACTGTTCGCCGAGCATCGTAATAAAAGTGAGGCTAGACCCGACATCGTCATGAATATCCTTGGCGATACGCGCCCGCTCCTCGTGGGCGGCTTCGCGCTGGGCTTTCTGGCGGATAATCGCCGCCTGCGCGCTGACACGGCGCCGCAGGCTGAGGGCCCAGAACATGGCGCCCAACAGAATCATGGCCACCACACCCAACGCCCCCAGCACACGCGGCAAGGTCAGCCACGGCGGCCGGGCCAACACCCGGAGGTCCGCCGCCGAGTTCAGGAGCAGTTCGAACGAACCGATCGCCCGCCCCAGTGTGGGGTTGCCGCCCTGCGCCGCATACACGCCCGTCAACTCGACCCGGCTCCCCAGCGGCACTGACTGAGCCAACTTCTCCTTGCCGTTCAACCGCGCCAAAAACGTTCGCCATCCGGCCTGGAGTTCCAGCTCTTGCTCCGCCCGTCTGGTGCGGAGGTGAACCAGCACGCCCTCCACGCGCACCAGCGTCGAGTCATTGTCCGCCTCCAGCCAATTCTCCGGCCGCAGACTCCGGGGTTGCGGCAGGGCGGCGTGCCCGACCTTGCGCACCACCGCCTCCCGCAGCACCGGCGAGGGCACCAACTCCGGAAAGCCCACGGCCTCCGCGAGGTCTCCCACTTCCAGCCCGGCAGCCTCTTTGGGTGTAATGCGCAGGCCATTGGTGCCGTCCACCATGAAATACTGGCCGTCCCGCACGCCCAGGATTTGCCCGGCCACCTTGACGCGCTGAAACGCGCCGGCCTGGGGGTCGAAGAGCAGCAGTTCGGCGGCCTGTTTCCGCGGGGCAGAGAACGGATCCGGCGGCGGCGCCTCCTCCACACTGACTGACGGGCAGGGAATTTCCATCTCGCCCACACGGAGCAGATGGGTTTGGCGGTTCCAAGCTGGAAACAGGCACCCCCGCACGCGGATGAGACTGTCCCGGTAACGGCTGAGGGCTTCCGCCGTGACGTCCGGCAAGGCCAGGTGGATCTTGCCCTCGCGGAGCCGCAATTCCAATCCGTTGGTCTGCGCCGCTGTGACGATGCCTCGGATCTCGACGTACTGGGTGTCGAGGCTCCCATTCATCAACTGGTCCCAACTGGCGGACACGGGGTCGGGCAGGCGCCCGACCCCCAAGTAACTCCACCGCCGGGCATTGACTACCGGGGCAAAATCGCCCGGGCCGGTCACCCCTCCGATTTCCCAGTATTCGCCCTGCCGCGGGGCTTTAACCGCTGAGGGGATACCGCGGACGAAAACCCCGCAGGTCGCATCCTGAAGCACCAAGGTTGTGGCCCAGGGGCGCATGTGCGTAATCACGCCTCGAAGCCGGACGGGATAGCCGAGTTGCGCTTGCGCTCGCGTCAAGCGCTTGACTTCTTCGGCGGTCGTCAGGACTGGGAGCCCTACGGCTTCCGCGGGCGGCCGCGCAGAGTCCTCTCGCCACGCGGTGTGGGTCGCTGTGAGCGGAGGAGGATTCTGAAGGTCTGGCGTGGTTTCCAGGAACGCGATCTGCGCGTCACCCGGAACCACCAGCTCTCCGACCACCCTTTGCCCCTCCGTGGTATAGACGCTCTGGCAAACCCCCGCCGCGCGGATACGGCTGTGCCAAAGGCGGACGGAAGCGAGCTTGGACCCATCGGCGACGATCACCCGTGCCCGCTCGTTCCCCGAGGCCAACTCCAGTTCGAGGCCGTCGCCCTGCTCGTTGACCAACAACACGGTTCCTTCCCACTCAGCCCACTGCCCCTGTTCCTGCTCGCTCAGGATTTGCCCCAGGACCATCCGGCGCGGAACCGGCGGCGGCCCGGAACCGACCACCTCCAATCGGGGCGCTGCGTCCCCCACGTACAACATGCTGCCGTCATCCGACACCGTGCTGAAAGTGTAAAGCCCGTCCTGCGGCACAGCGAGGAAGCCGCTGAATTGTATCCCGACGTGCTCATCGCGGGTCCTCACGCCAATATCGAAGTTGGTGGCCGTTCCGGTTTTAACCGGGGTCAGTTGGCGGAAATCCGGCAGCAGTTTCCCCCAGTCTCCCTCATAGACCCGGTAATCCAAGCCGCCGGCTGGATTGGCCCCACCGTGGGCCGCCTCCGGCATCGCCCGGAAGAGCGCCGAGTCCGGGACCGGTTGCCGTGGACAGCCCGGCCGCTCGTAATCCACCGCCAGACCGTACCGGTCGGGCCCATTGAACCAGTCGAGGCGGACAGGGTGCGGCCCCGCCTTGAGATACACCGTGCCGGTTCGCCGGGTCATCGCGTGCGTTCCGTCGTTATCCACCACCGGCCCGGGTCGGAGTTTCAGGCCGCAATCGGCCAAGGACAGCAGGCATCTCGCTGCTTTGAGCCGGACCTGTTGCCCCGGGCTGAACGGTTGGCCGTGAAGCTCCAACTGGAGTAGTTCCGCGGCGGAGTGATCCTGCAGCGCCAACAGGTCTTTGGCCGCATTGGACGCACATACAGTCGCGTCCAACTCCACGGAACAGACAATGCGCCGGGACTGCGCGGCCAGGGAGTGGAGCTGCAGCAGGTTGGTGGCGAGCGGGGGCGGCCGGGCGCTTGGGGTTGGCTCGACCGTCGCTGCGGCCACCGGAGGTCTGCCGAGCAGCAGGCTCAAACAGACTATCGCACGAGTCGGCCATGCAGGAACCAACGGACGCATGGCCCGAGGTTATCGCTTTGCCAACTAAAAGTCAACTTCAATGACTGGCCGAATGACTGGCCGTACCAGTGCTGCCGGGTGTACAAGCGTATGAATTGCGCCGGGTGGACTCGCGGAGCTAGGCGCTGGGGGGACGGGCGAGGACGGGGGCGAGGTATTGACCGGTGTGGCTGGCCTGGCACCGGCCGATGGCATCGGGCGGGCCTTGGGCGATGATTTGGCCGCCGGCGTCGCCGCCTTCCGGCCCGAGATCAATGATCCAGTCCGCCGTCTTGATCACCTCGAGGTTGTGCTCGATGACGAGCAGGGTGTTGCCCGAGGCGCGAAGCTTGAAGAGGACTTCGAGCAGCTTGGCCACGTCGTGGAAGTGCAGCCCAGTGGTTGGCTCATCGAGAATATAGAGCGTTTGCCCGGTCGCCTTTCGGCTCAGCTCCGCGGCGAGTTTCACACGTTGCGCCTCGCCGCCGCTGAGCGTCGTGGCCGGTTGGCCCAGGCCAATGTAACCGAGACCCACTTCCGCCAGGGTGAGCAGCGGCTCATAAACCTGCGGCACGGCGCGGAAAAACGTAACGGCCTCGTCCACCGTCATGTCCAGCACGTCGGCAATGTTCTGGCCTTTGTAGGTGATTTCGAGCGTCTCGCGGTTGTAGCGGCGGCCGTTGCAGGCCTCACATGTCACGTACACGGGCGGCAGGAAATGCATCTCAATCTTGATCAGGCCATCGCCCTGGCATTTCTCGCAGCGGCCGCCTTTGACGTTGAAGCTGAAGCGTCCCGACCCGTAGCCGCGAATCTTGGCCGCGGGCAGGCGGGCAAAGAGGTTCCGAATATGGTTGAACATGCCGGTGTAGGTGGCCGGGTTGCTGCGAGGGGTGCGGCCGATCGGGGTCTGGTCGATGACGATCACCTTGTCGAGGTTCTCGAAGCCCTTGAGGACGCGGTGGGCGCCCGGGCGCTCTTTGGAGCCGAAGAACTTGCGGAACAGCGCCCGGCGCAGAATATCGTCCACGAGCGTGCTCTTGCCCGAGCCACTGACGCCCGTGACACAGGTGAGGGTGCCGAGGGGGATGCGGGCATCAATATTCTTGAGGTTGTTCTCGCGCGCGCCGAGCACTTCCAGCCAGCCGCGGTCGGGTGAAGGTTTGACGCGGTGACGGGGGATGGGGATGGAGAGTTCGCCTCGCAGGTACTTGGCCGTGAGGGAATGGGGATGGGCGAGCACCTCCGCCAGCGTGCCCGCGGCGACCAGTTCGCCGCCGCGCACGCCGGCGCCAGGACCGAGGTCCAGGATGTAATCGGCGTGACGGATGGTGTCGGCGTCGTGCTCGACGACGAGCACCGAGTTGCCGAGGTCGCGCAGGCCGGCCAGCGTGCGCAGCAGGCGGTCATTATCGCGCTGGTGCAAGCCGATGCTGGGCTCGTCGAGGATGTAGAGCACACCCACGAGGCCGGCGCCGATTTGGGTTGCCAGGCGGATGCGCTGCGCCTCGCCGCCGCTCAAGGTGCCGCTTTCGCGATCGAGGGTAAGGTAACCCAGGCCGACATTCTTAAGGAAGCCGAGCCGGGCGCGGATTTCCTTGATGAGGTCATGGGCGATCTTCTCCTGGAACTCCGTCAGCTTCAGGGTCGCGAAGAACTCGTCGGCCCGCTCGACCGACAGCGAGCAGAGGTCCATGATCGACAGGCCGGGGAGAGTGAAGGGTGATGCGTGATGCGTGATGCATGTTCCGTGTTCCGTGTTGCGGGTTGCGTGTTCGGTTCCGGACGCGTAACCTGCAACCCGCAACACGCCCTTGAACTTTTCGCGCGCTTCCACATCTCCCAAAGTGACCGCCAGTATCTCCGGCTTGAGTCTTTGCCCCTGGCAGGCGTCGCAAAATTGGGGGCTCATGAACCCTTTGAGCCGATTCCGGGTGAACTCGCTTTCGCTCTCCTGATAGAGCCGCTGGAGGTTGGGGATCACGCCCTCGAAGGGACGGGTCGCGCAGGAGGCCCTTGTAATAAACCACCATGCGCTTGCCTCCCCGCCGCCACGGCAGAATCGCGCCTTGCTCAAGGGACTTTTCCGGATCGGGCACTACCAAACTCTCGTCGAAAACGAGCTTCTGCCCCAGCCCATGGCAGACCGGACAGGCGCCCGAGGGGGCATTGAAGGAGAAATGTTTGGGCGTGAGCGGCTCGTAGCTCTTGCCGGTCGCGGGACTGAGGTTGCGGTTGGAATGCAGTGTTTCGAGCCACTCAGAGCGGTTGATAGTTGATAGTTGATGGTTGATGGAAGCCGAAGGTAGGACAGCGGATTCCGTCTCCTGACTCCTGACTTTAGACTTTAGCCCTTGGACTTTAGACTCAGAATCCGGCATCTGGTGCAAGGTGAGCAAAACGCCCTGGCCCCAGCGCAGGGCGGTCTCGACGGAATCGCTAAGCCGGACGCGGATCTTCTCGTCAATGACCAGGCGATCCACGACGGCCTCGATGGTATGCTTTGCTTTGGGGTCCAGTTTGATGCGCAGGCCATTGGCCAGCTCGAACAGTTCGCCGTCCACGCGGGCGCGGACAAATCCCTCGCGGGAGAGCCTCTCGACCACGTCGCGGAACTCGCCCTTTTGGTCGCGGACAACCGGCGCGAGCAGCATGACCCGCGTCCGCGGCGGCAGGGCGAGGATTTTATCGACAATGTCGCTGGTGGTTTGGCGCACAATGGGGACACCGGTTTCCGGGCAATAGGGCTGGCCGACGTGGGCATAGAGCAGGCGCAGGTAGTCGTAAATCTCCGTGGTGGTAGCGATGATGGAGCGGGGGCTGGAGCCGGAGCTGCGCTGCTCGATGGCGATGGCCGGGGAAAGGCCCTCGATGAAGTCCACGTCCGGCTTTTGCATCTGGTCGAGGAACTGCCGGGCGTAAGCGGAGAGGGACTCGACGTATTTGCGCTGGCCCTCGGCATAGATGGTGTCGAAGGCAAGGGAGGACTTGCCTGAACCGCTCAAGCCGGTGATGACCACGAGCTTGTCGCGCGGGATGTCCAGCGTGAGGTTCTTGAGATTGTGCTCACGGGCGCCGCCGATTCGGATGAATGCTTTGCTCACGGACTCGAATTCCGCCCATTAGACAGCAGAGTTGCGCCTAAGGCAACTGCTGGAGCCGGTAGTAGCGCGGTCCGGCCAGGCCGCCGGATTGGGAGCCGTCGTCGAGGAACGAGAAAACACCGTTGGTGGAGGTGAGGGTATTGGTGAAGGGGGTCCAGGCCGGGGGGGCGAGGGAAGGAGTCCACTGCGCCTGGAACCGGCTGTTGGCCGGCCCAAGACATTGCAAGAGCACGCCATTCGTATTGCTGGTGATGCTGGTGATGCGCACCGGCGGGACATAGGGGGTAACCACAAGCCCCTCGCTGACACGGAAGAAGTGGCAAGTGGAAGGCAGAGAGATACAATACGTGGTCAGAACATCGGCGGCGGTAATGGTGGGGGAGACCGCGGCCCAGTTAGTGTCGTTCAGCGCGGTCTTGCCCTGCACGTAGTAGCGGATGCCGGGCAGCGAGGTCCAGGTGAGACAGAAGCTGTTGCTGAGGGCCTGACAGTTAGTGATGACCACATTGGTCCCATAAACCGGGAATTCGGTCGCTATAATCGTATAAGCCGCCGGCCCGCCGGAAACGTTCACAGCCGAGATGAACCAGTCACCGGGCGTCAATGGGACCGGGCTGGAAAAGTCGAACAAGGTAATCAGCTCGTCATTCAAGCCGGGGTTCGCGCTCAGGCAGGTGTAGTTCGTCAGAGTTGGCAGCGGCAGGCCTTTGCGCGCCACCAGGGTCATGTCCCCGGTCGGGTTGTCGATCTCGAATTGGGCGCGCACGGCGCTGGGGGTGACGACGTAATGATAATAGTCAGTGGCGTCACCCGCGCCGGAGTTGATGGTGGAGCACGGAACGCCGCTGGCCAAGGTGATGATATTGGGGAAGGCATTGGTGTATTCGGTGGCCAGGATGGTATAGGTGACGTTGGTCAGGTCCTCATTAAACACCCCGAGGTACCAGCGGCCGGGCGCCAGCGCCACGGGCGTCGAATTAGTGAAGACGAGGATATCCTCGTCGTTGGTGCCCGGGTTGAAACTGCCGTAGTCGAAGCCCGCGAGGCTCGGAAACGGCGTGTTGGCGCGGGCCACCAGGTCCAGGTTGCCGTTGAGGTCGAGAAGCTGAAAGGAGACGGCGGTCGCGGTTGGCGAAACGTCGTAAGAGAAGTAGCGCGGGAGGGTGTTGCCGGCTTGAGTGGCGTTGAACGGAACGCCGTTGGCTAGAGGCGTAACGTCGAAATCCACCTGAACGGCGGCGGTCACACTGACAGGGCTCAGGTTTTGGACCCCGAGGTAGTAACGCGCGCCGGGAACCAGGGGAGGGGTTCCGCTGGTGTTTAAGGCAAAGGCTCCGCCCGTTGACGCCGACAGCAGCGTGACATCGTCAGCGTTGGTGGCCGTGGGCGGCTCGGTCTGGTTGAAGAGCAGGTTTACGGGCGCAGAGGCATAGACCAGAAGGTTGGTGGCGTGGGTTGCCCAGGCGGGCACATCAATGAAGAAAGGGGCGACCTGGCCGGGCGGAATGGTATTGGTCTCAGTGATGCCATGGGTCAAGCCGATGGGCACGGGGACAGTGTTCTGGAAAACGAAGCGCAATTGCCAACTGGCGAGTTCCGCCGCGGGAACGGCAGTCCCGGCGCGGGTGTCCCACATTTCCAGTTGCCACGTGCCGCAGGCGCTCTGGCCGACGAGGGTGTTGAGCGATTGTTCGGGCAAGCAATAGAGGTCCAGGTTCGTGCCGGCGGGCAGGAAGGGCGTCGAAGCGAACTTGATGGGGACCGGAGCCTGGTTGGTGTTCTCGGTGAACACCAAGTAGGCCGTGTGCGGGCAGGTGACAGTAGCGGTGTATTCCCAGAGTGTATCGAGATTGGTGTTGTTTCCTTCGTCCATGATGATGACGAGATCGGTAGAGACCCCCGGGCCGAAGGAGATGTTGGTCTCGCCGGTGAAACTGACCAACCCGGAAGCCCAGATATCCACGTCGTCGTAATAGACATCCATTGTGTCCGGGAGCAGGTACATATTATAGTCAACGAAGAGGGTGCCCTGGTTAGCGCCGACCTGCAGGATGTTGGTATCGGCGTAGTAATTGCCCGAGGTTCTGGTGGGGAAGATGTTGGTGCGGATCACGATCCCCCCCAGGCCGTTAGTGGTCGCGCCCCCGCGATTCTCGAACAAGAGCACGCGCGTGCCGGCCGGGCTGATGAGGGTGAACACCATGTCGGAGACGCGGGAGTCATTCGTTACGAGCAACGCGACGTCGAGGGAGGCGATGGGCTGGCAATTGGACACGAAGAGGCTGGCGTTGGTGATCGCATCCTCCAGGATCGGAGTTGGCCCGGCGGAGGTGTAAGTGACGGGGACGACGCCCCCGGGGTCAAGGTCCACGCTGGTGTCCAGGCCAATGGTCTGGGGGATTGCATTCGAGTTGAAGACGCCGATGTAATAGCGGCCCGGATTGAGCGGCGGCAGCGTGGAGAGGTTAACGGACAAACACCCCGACGGGGGATTGACAGACAGCATTTGGTCGAAGGCCGTCAGGGTGGGGAGATCGCCGCGGCGGAGGTAAAGCCCCACGGGCAGGTTCGTGGCGGAGCTGTTGTAAAGGCAGACGGTGAGGTTCGTCGCGCCGATGGGCACGTTGATGAAATCGTACGTGAACGCATTGTTGGACACCTGACGAGGGGTGCCGTCCACAACGTTTTGCGGGTCGAGCCGGATGGTGAGATTCTCAACCAAGCCGGTATGGGTCAGGACACTGTCAGCCATCGTCAGCAGCCAGACGCCCTGGCCTTGTTCGCCGATGAAGTTGCGCAAGCTGCCCGGGCTGTCGGTGTTCTGCGAGCCGGGGATGTCGCCTTCGTCGTTGTCTTCATAAACGTAGGTGTATTGGTAAGGAACGGGGTCCACCGGCGGAAGGGAATGGTTGTTGAGCACAGCCGACTTCTGGCCATGACTGAGCGTGCCGAGGAGGTCGGCGAAATCCTCGTGCCAGAGTTCGTTGGTGACCACGACGCGGCGGACGGGGATGGGCGCCGGAGCGAGGGCGACAACATTGGTCACGCCCGACTGGGCCGTGGTGGCATCCGGGATGACGGCGGGCAGGTTGATGCCTTGCAGAATCCAACTGCCGTTCTGGTCCTGCTCGGCGAAGGGCAGCAGGCTGAACACACCCATGAAAGCGTATTGAGCGGCCTCCTGGTCCTCCGCCTTAACGCCGACGTAATAGAGGGCGCCAGGCGCAACGTTGCTGTAAATGAGCGCCCCCGTCCCCCCGCGGCCGAGCGCCTTGTCCGCCGCGGCGAGGGCCATGGGGTCCAAATTGGTCAAGCCGGGATCGGTGGCAACATAAAGGTCAATGTCCGCCTCGGCCCGGGTGGCATTGTCCAGGGTGGTCTGGTTCACGCCGAGACGCGGCAGCGAGAGGTTAACGGGCAGGAAGGTCAGGAAGGCGGCGTTGGTGTAGTTCTGGTCGTTGGTCAGGACATAGAAGGACCATTGGTTGGTGAGACCGATCGTGATGGCCCCGTTCGTGCCGCCGGCCCAGGGGATGGTGTTGTCGCCCGGCAACGGCCCCTGGGCGCCCACGCGCTGGTTCAGTAAAAGCCCGCCCGAGATGCCCTGGCCAGGCGCAAAGCTATTGGTGATGAACGTCACGGTGGCGGAAGTGACGGAGGCGATGGGAGTGTCAGTCACGGTCAGGGCGTCAGGCACCTGGCCGTCGCCGCTGGCGATGACCAGCGCGTAATCCTGGACCACACCGTTGGTCTGGTCGGTGACGGCGTTGACGTTGACGTTGCGGGCAACCACGGTGACCGAGTAGTTGGTGTCGAGCGTGGGGGCGAGATAGACGTTCTCGACGTTGTTCACCACGTCCAGGTTAGGCGGGGTGTCGGTATCCCAGGGCTGGTTGAAACTGCTGCCGGCGGGAATGTCGTTGCCGAAGAAGACTTCGCCGGTGACGAGGTTGGTGACGACGAGGTCCAGGTTGTTGACGAGCTTGAGGCTGGCGGCGGGGTTGCCGGGAGGGTCGGTCCAAACGAGCGTGATGCGCAGCGGCTCATCGGTCGCCGCGGGTGAGAGGGAGACAAAGCGGGTATGGCTCTGACCGGTCGCCAGGGCGTCATCCGGGTTCTGGTCGAAGACCCGCATGGGCGCGGGGGCCCGGATGAAGGAGTTGGAGAGGCCAACGGGCAGGCTGTTGGTGAGGTTGATCAACCCCCAACCCTGGGAGTTGGTAGCGTTGTTGACCTGGAATGCGCCGTTGGTGGTGAGGGGGCGCGCGCCGTTAATCAAGAGCGCCTTCATCAGCGCCGGGCTGTTGGTGCGGCCCAGGTTCTGGAAGAACTCCTGCATGAGGGCCAGGGCGCCGGAGACCTCGGCCGCCGACAGGCTGGTGCCCGATTCGTAGCGATAGAACGGCCCGAGCGTGTCGTTCAGGTTGCTGAGGACCTCGAAGTAGTTGCCGGAGTCATTGGTCGCGGTATAGCAGGCGATTGGGTCCCATTGCGTGGAGCGGGCGGAGACGACGAAGGTGCCCGGCGCGACGAGGTCCGGCTTGAGACGGCCAAAGTCGCCTTCGAGGCCCACGCCCACGTTGCCCCGGCTGGAGAAGGCGGCGACTTCGTTGTTGGTATCGGTCAACCCGAGCCAGGGTTGGTTGGTCTGGCAGAGGTTTGTGCCGTTGACGATCGCGCATTGCCAGACCTGGTCGGCGATAAAGCGTGGCTGATCTATGGCGCCGACGGTGATGACGTTCTTGGCGGTGGCGGGCGACTGGACGGAGTCCGGGTTGCCGCCGGAACCATCGTTGGCACCATGGCCGGCGTTGCCCGCGCCGAAGACAAAGAGGAGCGGCTGGGAGCCGGGGACCCCCGGCAGAGCGTCGCGGACGGCGGCATCGTAGCGGGCGGCGGCGAGGTCGTAGGCGTTGTCATTCGCATAGTGCCAACTGTTGTTGGAGATGAAGGCGTTGGTACTGGCGGCGGTCTCCTGGAGGTAGGTGTCGGTGACCGGCCCGGGATCGGGGTTGGCCACGATAGCGAACACTTGCGCGGCCGGAGCCTGGCCGCGGAATTGCAGGCGGACGGGGGGCATGATTGAGCCGCTGGCGTTGGCAACGGTGAGGGACTCGAACCCGCTGCCGGCGATGATGCCGGCGACGTGAGTGCCGTGGCCGTTGGTATCAACCCCGCTGATCGGGAGATCGCAAAGGACCCGGCCCAGCAAGTCGGGCTGGTTCGTGTCCACGCCGGAGTCATTGACGTTGACGAGGACATTGGTGCCCGTCAAGCCGAGGTAGTTGTCGGGGGTGACGGTGTCGGCGGCGACGGCAATGCGTGCCCGGCTCAGGTCGTTGGCCAGCACGCGGGCGCGGGACAGCTCCACCTCCTGCACACTGGCAAGACCGGCGAGAGCGGGCAGGCTGCCGGCGCTCCCAGACTGCACTTTAAGCACCGGCCCGAACGGGGAACGTTCTTCGCCAAGGACTTGCACGCCGAGGTTGTTCAGTTGGTCGAGGGCGGCCGCGCGGGCGTCCGGGAAGAGCAGCACGTTGAGCGTGGAGTTATCCGGCAGGGTCTGTTGCTCGACAGCCAAGGCCAGCAGAGGCGGTTTGAGTTTGAAGTACGGTTCGTAGGGCAGGACGGTCTGGGTCTGCGGGTCGGCCTGCAACTGCTGCGCGACGGCCTGGGAAGCGCGAACGAGATAAGCCTGGTTGGGAATGTAGGCCACGATGTCGGCTCCGGCAGCACTCAAGCGGGCGCGAAAGGCGTCATCCAGCGGCGCGCGGGATTGGACCACGTAAGCGCCCGGGTCGCCGTGGGCGCGCAGATGATCGGGGATGGATAGGGCGACGGGTTGGGCGGTGTCGAGCAAGGCGTTTTCGAGCAGGAGGGCGGTTGGGCGGCGGAGCAGTTGGCCGAGTGGCGCGGGGGTGTTGCTAAGGCGGAGGGCGAGCGGGTTGGTGTTGCGTGTTGCGTGTTGCGTGAGCGACGGGGTGGCGGGCGGCGAGTTGAGGGTTCCGGGCTGGCTCAACAGAGGGAACGGCCCTGGGGGCGTGATGCGTAATGGGCGAGTGACGGGGGACGGAGTATGAGATGGGGACGACAGAGCGGCGGTCCGCTCGGCTGCCCACTTGACACCCAGCCACCAGAAACAGGCGCCCGTGACGAACAGCATCACGCTCAACAAAAGCCAGATCAAAGGCCGCGAGCGCATAGGGCAACTCAAGTTAAGCCACAGCCCCCCTGATGGCCAGCCAAAAGGATCGCGTAATTTCAAAAGGGTGTGAGAAGGGATGCGTGATGTATGATGCGCGATGGGTGATACGGAGTGGGGGTGTCAGGGACGCCAGAGGAAAGGAAGGAAAGGGTGTTATTCACGGCGACAGGTGATTGGTGACTGGTGAATGGTGTTTTGAGTGTATTAACGACGGTAATATTACTCCGTGGCGTCCAAGTGTCCTATTATTGGACAGCGGGTAAAATGGGGGGTGGTTTTTGCCCCACATCCCACAGCGAACCCTCAGTTTTCCCCCTGTGAACCATCTTTTAGCCCCGTATCAGCCCTCGGCTACGGCCGGCCTGAGTTCGCTTACGCGGGAGGTCCGCAGCCTTTCCCCCAGCGGGCCGCCAGGGCTGCCAGTAATTCACGGGTTGGCGCCAGACCTTCCGAAGGTTTGATGACCTCCACTACGTGCAGCAGGTACGCCAATACCAGCTCACGCTCACATCCCAGGATGCCCCCACGCGTCGCATACTCCCGAAACGCGTCCGAACTCAGCAGGCCCTCGACGCGCTGAACCAGGACTAAAGTGGGCAAGTGTCCAACCAAGATTGCGCTTTGGATGACATAATGAAACCAGTCCCAGCCGGGAATGCCCGCCAGTTCGCCGCGTTCCCAGTCGAGCGCCGTCCAGGCGCCCGCCGGCGAGACCTTGATGTTCCACGGCGCAAAGTCCCCGTGATGAATGGCCGGATGAACGGTTCGCCCGCGGAGTTGAGCCGCGAGGACCGAAAACAGGTCCCCCGCTGACGCGGCATTTTGCAGCCGCGTCCAATCCGGGGTGTCGGACAACACGATCGTTCGTCTCGGGTCCACCCAGGCAGAGAGCAATGACGGAAGAGCCGCCTCATGCCGGCGTAGCGGTGAATCGCCGGGAAAAAAATCGAGCGCCAGCGCCCGCAAACGCGGAGACTCGAATTTGGCCCGCAGCCTGGGAACCGCGATCGTTTCCCCGGGGACCGCGGCCAGGAAACCTTCTTCCTGTTCGATCAATACTCTGGCCCGCTGGCTCAAACCGGTTTTCACCACGGCCACGGGCTGTTGGCCGGCGTCGAAGACCAGCAGCAGGAACCGTTGGCCCTCGCTCATCGGGTTGCCCGCCAGGATGCCCAAGACTGGCAGGCCCTGGACCGACTCTCCCGCCAGGGAGGAGAGAAACCTTGCGAAGGGGTCCTCGGGTGAAATCGCCAAGGAGACTCTTTCCGTTCCGAGAGGCAACGAGGCCCGGAGCAGGCCGCGCAAGAGCGCCCGGGCCAGGCGCGCGCGACCGGTCTGCGCCGGATAAAGGTCCAGGGTGGCCGCCGCAGGCCGGGGTTGACCGGGCAGCAGCAGAAAGGGCCGCCCCCCTTTTTTCAACAGCCGCATTTCGACCCGGACGCCCGGCCCCGGCCTCGCGGACGCGGCGAACAAGTCTGCCGAGAAATTCTGCGGGGTTGGCATTATTCAGCTTCGGCGGCCCCGGCGTCTGCCGGCCCTTTGCGCCATGAAGTCCAGGATCGCACGGTTGATGTCGGCGCCGACCTTTTCCGGCGGCTGGGTGGCGTCAAGCACGCGGCCATTGCTGAGCCCCCGCACAAGTTCCCGGTAGGCGATGCGCTGGCGTTCGGTCTCCACAGGGGCGACTTCCTGCTTCCGACTTTGCAACACTTCCGCTGGCGCGTCGAGCAGAAACACCAAGTCGGGTTTCTTCAGGAAAAAAAGGCCGAGGCGGATGACGAATAGCGGCACGGACAGGCGGTAGCGCCGCTGGTCCACAAAGAAGTCATAATAGTACCGGTCGATCAGGACCAATCCACCCCGGAAAGTGACCGGCCGAAGGCGCAGGTGCGAGCCGAGCAGGAATTCGAGCCACTGAAACCCGAAGCAGCAGAGCGAACTGATCGGGTTGCGAGCGGGCAAGCCGTGGGGATCGGTCGCTGGCCCGCGCGCCGCTTGTCGCCGGGCGGAAAACAACGGCGGTTTCCAATGAAAATGACGCACCTTCTGCGGAGGGAACGTGCCGCCGAGTCCATCCATTACCGCGCGGGCGGCAGTCGATTTGCCGCTGCCGTCAGCCCCGCACAGCACGACCGTCAACCCCGGCGGCCAAAGGAAACGCCCGGCCAGCCGCCGGGCATCAGCCAGCAGGGATGCTATGGTGCGCCAGGGATGGCCAATCAGTTGCCGAAGAATCAAAGCGCGCCGCAAAGAGCCGGCGGCGGCCTCGAGCGCAGCCCACTGTTCCAGCGCGGCGGCCGTTACCAGCAACCTGGCGCGCGCTGGGCCATAGGTCCGGGCGAGCAAATCCGTGACCGCGGCCTGCTCCGTCTGGCAGCCCGCCGCTACGGCCGCCCGGTACTTTTCCTTGACCTTGCCGGTGTAAATCAGCCAGGCGAGCAGCTTGGTCGCGGTCTCGTCCGCGGAGGCTGGAATGGAGAACAGCTCCCGGCCCACTTTGCGTTGGAGGTACTCCTGACAGGACACGAACTCAAACCCGCGCCATTTCAGAGCGGTGAAGAGGTCAAAATGCGCCTGGACATTGGTTTGCGGGCTGGACAAATACAACGCCAGGGTCGCGAACTCGACGCGATTGTGCAGGCGGAAGCCGGCCTGGGCGGCGGCTCCCAACAGCGCCTGTTCCGCCTGGCGCAACTGAGCCCGGTCCACCAGCACGTCGATATCATTGTTGATGAACCGCGGCAGGCTTTCATAATTGCGCAGGACGAGGAAATTGATCTTCGCTTGTTGCCACGCGCGAAAGACTGCTGTGACTAATTGGCTGATTTCTGGTTGGCCGGACATTAAGCAAAGGCGCCCCGCGCGCCGGACCCAACCCGACTTAAGGCCTGGCCGAGCGGACCGCAGCGCGGAACCTATTCCACTGCCAGCAATAGCGGCGAGCGCGCCCGAAGGAAAGCTTTTTGTCCGCCATCATGTGAGGCTCGTTCGGTGAAGTTCGCCCCCCCCGCACGAAGGTGCTCACGCCCTGGAAACTGTGAGGGGCGGTTGCTTGGCCGCGGGGCGCAGATCGACCTCGCGCCCCTTCCAGGAGTGAACGCCGACGTGGTTGAGCCAGCCGAGGGCGTAACGGAAGGAGTACCCGTAAAACGGATTATGAGTTGGCCAGAACGACACGATGTCCACGCCCGCCGCCTTGGCGAGCTCGATCGCCTGGCCGATGGTTCCCCGGCGGTCGTTCCAATTGAACAGCAGGTATTTCCACTCGAGCACCGGCTGGGTCAACCCCCGGGCGTTGCGATATTGCACCAGCGCCTTCATGTTGGCGTAAGCCTTCTCGTAACTGCCGTAATGTTCGTATTTCTTGAGCATCGCGTCATTCACGCCGGCGATGGAGAAGCAGATATGGCTGGCGTTTAGCGCCGCCTCGCGCTTGGCGTCCGTGTTGAGGACGATTGCATTGGTGGAAATCTGGATGCGGCAGTCCGGGTTCTTCTGGCGCAGCAGCGAGAGCTCCTGGCCGATGTTCGGGGAGAGGAACGGCTCGCCGAGGTTCAGGTAAAACAGTTGTTCCAGTCCAAGGTCGTGTACCAGATCGGCCATGCGCGAGAGCTTCTCCAGATCCATCTGCAGCGTCGTGCGGATGCGGGCGGCGGATTGCCGGTCGCAGCCGATACAGTCGATGTTGCAGCGCACGGTGTTCTCGAGCAACATGCCGCGATGCGGGAGGCGGGGCTTGGGACCGGCGAAGATTTGCCGGTCGAGATCGGGCTCGCCGGCTGCCAATGGCCTCTTCGTGCCGCTCGGCGCTCCGGGCGTCGCGGCGCTGGCGGGCTTCGTGGTTCCGCCCGGCAGTCCGGTTACGGCCCGGGATTGGGATTTCGGCACGCGCTGCAAATCACCGCAGCGGGTACAGGTCATAATCGGCAATTTCCCCCTGGCCAGCTCCTCGCGAAAGCGCTGTGCGACCGGCCCGAAGAAGACTTCCGGGAAAGAATTCTTGTTCAGGTCGCCCAGGTGGCCGGAGCCGTCGTAATCCTGGCAAGTGCACGAAACCGTCAGATCGCAGTTAATGGTGAGGTTATATTCCGACTCGCCCCCCAGCGAACGGCAATAGAACCGCTGTCCCTTGAGCCGGGCCGACCACTCGAAATAATGCCTCAGGCTCTTGCGGACAAGGTCACTCACGATCCAGTTAAATCTTCGCTTCATAGCGGCACAGGCTTTCCCTCCGTCCCCACCGCGCCAAGAAAGCACTTGTTCCCCAGCACCCTTCCATCTTGCGGCCCGAAGGTCAAATAATTGGCAATCTGCGCGACGCCGCCTGCGGCTTCGCGGGTGTGCAAGATGCGGGCGGGCAACAAGGCGGGGGCAGCGGGCCTACTTCGGGAACGACCCGACCGCTGCGGCCGGAACGGTCTTCGGCTGGGGCGATTCGGCCAGCGTGAAGGCCTCGGCCAGACCGGACAAATACTGTTCGAGAGTAAAGTTGCGGAGGAAGATGTCCCGGAACCCTTCGCCGGTTTCGACCATCATCAATGCCACCAGGCGGTCGGCGATTTGCTCCGGGGAGCGGATATTGACCAGACCGGGATAATTCGCCGGGAACAACTCGGGGAGCGAACGCCAGCGCGTGGTGAGGATGGGCAGCCCGAACGCCATCGCTTCGATCAGATTCACCGGCTGGTTCTCGTTCTCGTAATACGTCGGGAAACAGAACAAGTCAGCTTCGCGCAGCAACTGGTTCTTCTGGTCACCCGAGACGAAGCCGAGATACTGGACCATGTCGGCCAGGCCCGGTTGTGCGAGCATCCGCTCGAACTCGGCTTTCTCCTCAGCCCGCACGAAACCGCCGGCCACCAGCAAGCGGAGGGAAACCGGCGCCTGGCGCTGGCGCAGCCGCTGGTTGGCGAGCGCCACGGCCGCCAGCGTATCGAACACCCCCTTTTCCCGCGTGCAGTGCGCCAGATACAGGACCTGGATCAGTTGCGGCCCCCCGCCGGCTGCCAGCGCCTCCGCCGCCTCCAGGGTCTCGCCGGACAACAGTTTTCTGCGCGCGGCAAAGCGCGCCTTGCGCCGGGGCAGGACCTCCTGCACAAACCGGGGGCACGGGTCGGGAATGCCGTTGCTCACGACCCTGACCTGGCGCGAGAAAAGTTTCTCGGCGTCCGCCCGGTTGTATTTGGAGAGCACGATGCTCAGATCAACTTGTTTCATCAGCCGGTAGGTGAGCGAACGGGAGCGCATGGTGACGACCAGCTCCAGCCATTTGGCGAGCCCCGCCGCGTGCCAATGCAGGATCACGCGTTTGAAGAAAGACCGGCAGATCAGCATGACCAGCCAGTCCCGATACAGCGCCGAGCGCTTGCCCGGAGCCGGGATGTAGTAAAAGTTCTGCACGCCGTAACGGAACCGGCACCAGATCGCTTGAAGGCAATAGCCCAGCAGCAGCACGAGTTTGCTCAGCCGCAAATCGCCAATATCCTCCAGCTTCCGCGACAGCCGGGCATTGACGTGATAGCACTTGATGCCGAAGGGCACCGCCAACCCGCCGCTGGCCACCCGCCCGGCGCGCCGCCGGCAGTCTCCCCCAAACCCCGCCAACATGAGCTGGACCATGTAGCTCTGTCCATGATGAGGCGGCGGCGTGTGAGCAAACACCAGCAATTTCATGCGATTTGGGGCAGGCGCCCGGCGATTATGTCTCTCAACAAGTTAACAGCCCAACATAGCCGGAAACGCCGTCGCTGAGAAGTTTTTTCTTGAATGGCCGCACCGCCCCTTGAACCCTTGGCCCCAATGACTGCGCTCGAAGTACTGGGCACCCCGCTGCTGTTGACCGACTACCGCGGGCTGGACGAGCAATGCCGCCAATGGGCGCGCGCCGGCGCCTGCGTCGCCCTGGACTTCGCCAACACCCAGATTGTCACCCTGCGCCGCCATGAGCCCTGGTTCCGCGACCTGACCAGCGCCTATGATGGCTTCCCGCCGGACGGCATGCCCTTGATTTGGTGTCTGCGGCTGGCGGGGGCGCGCCTCCGCGACCGCGTCTATGGCCCCACTTTCATGCGCCAATTCCTGGCCAACGCGCCGGCCGAGTTCACCCATTACCTCCTCGGCGGCTCGGAAGCCTGCGGCGCCCAACTGCGCGCCGTTTTCGGCAAGCTCAACCCCGGCCTGCGCTTCGTCGGCGCCTTTCATGGCAAGTGCCAGGCGGATGGCCGGATGGAAGGCGCCGCCGACGCCGAGGTTATCGAGGAACTCAACCGTTTGTCGCCGGACTTCATTTGGGTCGGGTTCGGCACCCCCAAACAGCAGGCCTGGGTGAAGCGCTACAAACCCCTGCTGCGGCGCGGCGTCATCCTGACCGTCGGTTTCGCGTTCGATGTGAACGCCGGCATGAAACCCGATGCCCCGCTCTGGATGCAGCGCCTGGGCTTGACGTGGGTTTACCGGCTTGGCTCCGAACCGGGCCGGCTCGCCTCGCGTTACTTGCGTTACAACAGCCTGTTCCTCTTTTACCTTTTGCGGGACGGCCTGCGCGGCCGCGCCTGGGCCAGGCTTCGCAGTTCCGCTCGACGATAGAGAGAGCCGATGTCATTTCTTCCGCTGGTCAGAATCTGGATTTGGGTTTCAGTCCTCGCAAGCGCTGCGGGGTGGGTGCTGTCTGCCTTGGGACAACTCAACGAGGCTGGCTATGCGGCCTGCGGCGCGGTCGGTGCCGTCGCCCTTTGGTTTGGGCGCAAGGCCCTGGTTCAGCGACAAGGGAGTTTCGACACACGACGGGAGGCGCGCGCTCAGGTCCCCCTCACATCAGGCTGGGCCTGGCCGCGAGGACTCTTCAACTGGCAGAAGGTCCGGGCGCGGTTCCGCCGGTGGCTGCCGGGCTGCTTTGCGGTGCTGGCGTTGCTGGTGTTTCTCGGCGGCGCGCTCTACCCGCCGACCACCCATACCGCGATGACCTACCGCACGCCGCGGGTGTTGCATTGGCTGGCGGAGGGGCGCTGGCATTGGATTCACACGCCGAATTACCGGATGAATGACCGGTGTTGCGGCATCGAATGGCTGACCGCTCCGGTGCTGCTCTTCACCAGGTCGGATCGCGGCTTGTTCCTGATCAATTTCATCCCCTTCCTGCTGATGCCCGGTCTCATCTTCAGCGTGTTCACTCGGCTGGGCGTGCGCGCCCGCCCGGCGTGGTACTGGATGTGGCTGTTGCCGACGGGCTACAACTTTCTCCTCCAGGCCGGCAGCCTCGGCAACGACACCTTTCCCACAGTTTATGCCCTGGCGGCTGTGGACTTTGGTCTCCGCGCCTGGGCGTCGCGCCGCCCTTCCGACCTGTGGTATTCGCTGTTGGCGGTGGCGTTGTTGACCGGGGCCAAGGCGAGTAATCTGCCCTTGCTGTTGCCCTGGGCAGTTTTGATTTGTGCGCTGTGGCCGCTGTTAACGCGCTGGCCGGTCATGAGTCTCCTGGTGGTTTTGTTGGCGGTGACGGCCTCCGCTCTTCCCACCGCGGCGTTGAATATGCGCTGCTGCGGGGATTGGTCGGGCCTGACGCTCGAACGTGTCGGGATGAACATGAAAAACCCGTTCGTGGGGATTTGGGGCAACGGGCTGCTGCTGCTGTTGAATAATTTTGTGCCCACGTTTTTCCCCCTCGCCGACTGGTGGAGCCGGTCGGCTCTGTCCATTCTGCCTCACGCGCTGACGGCGCCGATGCTGGCGAACTTCGAGGGGGGATTCATTTACCTCGGAGAGATGCCCACCGAAGATTGGGTCGGGTTGGGCTTCGGCCTGAGCGTGTTGCTGGCGGCCGCCCTGCTGGCATCCTTTCGCGCCGGCTCCCTGGCGAACAAAGGCTGGGCCGGGAGCCGTTTCATCCCCCGCGGAGTGCGCTGGGGCGTGTTGGTGGCGCCGTGGCTATCGCTGCTGGCCTATGGCATGAAGTCCGGGATGGTCACTCCGGCGCGCCTGATCTCCCCCTATTACCCGCTGCTGCTGCCCCTGTTGCTGCTGGGGGCGAGACAGGCTGAGATTGTTCGGCGGCGCTGGTGGCGGGTGATGGTTGGGGTGGTGCTGTTGCTGGCGTTGCTGGTGCTCGTGCTCACGCCGGGACGCCCCTTGTGGCCGGCCCGGACCGTCTTATCGGAACTGCTGGCCTGGAAACCCGGCCAACGAATGCTCGTGCGGGCCTTAACGGTCTATAGCGTCTATGACGTGCGCTCGGACCCGCTGGCCAACGTCCGGGCCTTGCTCCCGGAGGGATTGTCCTGTGTAGGGTTCATGGGAACCCCCGACGACATCGACATTTCCCTGTGGCGGCCCTTCGGCACCCGGCGGGTGGAACACATCCTTCTGAGCGATTCTCCCGCGCAAATCCGGCAACGCCATATCCAATACGCGGCCATCGGCGAAGAGAACCTGCTGGAGCACGACACAACGCTGGCTGCCTGGCAGGCGAAGACCGGGGCGCAATTGGTGGCGACGACCACCGCCACGATGACGGTGACTCAAGGGCCGCGGCGTTGGTATATAGTTCGGTTCCCGGGGTGAACACGCCATTCAGCTATATTCAGGTCATTTGTGAGAGATACCGCCTTGTTAATCGCCATCCCTGTTCCTTTCCGGCCGGGCCCCCAGCTCTCTTTTTGGGGCGAGGGCGGGGCGAGGAAGCCGGCCTGCCGGATCGGACAGTCAAACTGGTGCGTATGCCATGGGGCGACTGTGATCAGCATGTTCCTCCGGTGCAGCTTGGCTGCGCCGCCGGCCAGGCCGGCAAGGTCTGGATTGCAGCGGGTTGGGCCGTCGGCGGGGCGCGGCGGGTTTCAACGGAATCAGCCAGCAGGTCACTGACGAGCTGAAGCAAGCGCGGCAGATGCAGCGGTTTCTCCAGAAGCGCAGCCGCGCCGAGCTGTGCCGCGCGCCTGGCCTGGTGGGGAGTGGCAGTCATGATGAGGATGGGCACCCGGGGGGCCGCGCGGCACATCGCGTCGAAGGTCTGCCAGCCGTTCTCGTCCGGCATGTTCAGATCCAGCAGCGCGAGGTCCGGCGGGGCGGCGCGGAAGTTCGCGACGGCTTCGCGCCCGCTGCCGGTGAGCACGACCGCGTAATGCTCCAGTTTGAGAACCCGGCCCAGGGTCTCGCGTACGGAGGGATCATCGTCTGCCAGGAGGATTTTCTTTGTCATAAAAGCCGGTGCTCATCGGCCAACATCGAGGTTAGCGGGGACCATGCCAACCCCGGCCCCGGGCAGGGAGACGGTTTGGATTACGCGAGCGAGTGGTGGAACGGAAGCCCCGGAATACAAGGGCAAAACGCACGCGGGCGCGAGTTGCGTGGAACCGGGCGTAGCCGGCCCAAGGGGATGGGGCGGGAGGAGGGGCTGCTCAACTCCTGTGCTGGTCTGCTAACCGGGTTTGCAGTGGTTGGAGTGCAAGAATGGGCTCGCGAGGACGCTCGCCCTCCCGGAGCCGGCTGCGGTTGAATCCGGCGAAAGGCTTGCCACGGCTCGGGGGAGGTAGTGTATAGTCTGAGGAATGAACTTCAAGTTCAAACTGCAGTTGGCGGTGCTGGGTTTGGCGGTGGGGTTGCTGGGGGCGTTGATCGTGGCCGTCACCTTGACCTCGCAACAGCAGGCGGAGGAGGCGCGAGCGCGGTTGGGCCAGGTGGATTTGGAGTCCATGCGGATCGCCGACCGGTTCAAGGACAAGCTGCGCTACGCGAACGACCAGATGCGCCGGTATTCCAGCGGGCGCGACCGGGCGGTTTGGGCGGAGTTTCTGAAGGCCAGTGAGGAGCTTAAAGTGTGGATCGGCATGCAGGCGCCCAATTTGACGCCGGGCCTCGAGCGGGAAGTGCTCAAACAAATGGGAGCGGCTTGCGCCGTCTATATGCAGAAGGCGCGGGATCTCCACGATCGGATGGAGACGACCGGTGAATCAAGCGCGTCGCTGGCCGAATACCATGAATTCTCCAAGCAGGCGCGCCACCTCAATGACCTGGGCCTGGATTTGGCCAGGATCCATTACGAATTGCGCAATGAGGTGCTGGCGCACGCGAACCGGACGCTGACGAGGCTCAGTTTGTGCGTGCTCGGTTTGGTAGGTTTGTTGTTCGTGTTTGGCTTGACGCTGGCGGCGAGGGTCTATCGGGACATCATCGCTCCGCTGCGGGTCAAGCTGGTGGAGAGCCAGGCATTGGCGGAGCGCCACGAAAAGCTTGCCTCTTTGGGCCTGCTGGCCGCTGGGGTGGCGCATGAGGTCCGGAATCCGCTCACGGCCATCAAAGCGGCGCTGTTCATCCAGCAAAAGAAGTTTCCCGCAGGCTCGCCGGAGCGGGGCGACATTGAACTGGTCGAGCGGGAGATTCTGCGCCTGGAACGGATTGTGACGGAGTTCCTGCAGTTTGCGCGGCCGGCGGACCCGGAACTGGCGACGATCCCCGCCGATCAACTGTTAGCGGAGGTGCAGGCGCTGCTGACGGCGCAACTGGCGAAGGACGGCATCCAGTTGCTCCGGGAGGCGAGGGTGCCGATGCGGATCAAGGTGGACCCGGGTCAAATAAAGCAAGTGCTGATTAACCTGGTGCAGAACGCAGCGGACAGCATGGATGGCGGCGGCACCATCACGTTGCGCGCGCGTCAGGACCGGAAGCGGTTGGCCAACGGCGAGGCGGACGTGGTGGTGCTGGAAGTCGCGGACACCGGCAAAGGCATTCCGCCGGAGGTGGAAGCGCGATTGTTCGATCCGTTCTTTACGACCAAAGACAGCGGGACCGGTCTGGGTTTGTCAATTGCCGCCCGGATGGTCGAGAAGCAAGGCGGCTGCTTGCAGTATCAGACCCAGGTGAATCGCGGCACAACTTTTGGCATCGTCCTGCCGGAAGCAACCGCATGAGCGCCGCCGCCCACATCCTGCTGATCGAAGACGACGCCGGCATCCGCGACACCCTGCAAAAGGTCCTGGCCGAGGAAGGTCACTCCGTTGCAGCGGAGAAGCGAGGGGATGAAGGTTTGGCGCGGGCCGCGAAGGAACCGTTCAACGTGGTCATCACCGACTTGAGGTTGCCCGGGCTGAATGGCCTGGAGTTGGTGCGCCAACTGCACGCCGTCCAGCCGCGCCTGCCCATCATTCTCGTCACGGCCTATGGCACGACCGAGACCGCCATCGAGGCGACGAAACTCGGCGCCTACGACTACGTGCTCAAGCCTTTCAATGTGCCGGAGCTGCTGGAGCTGGTTCGCAAAGCGGCGGACAGCAACCGCCTCATGTCCGAACCCGTCGTGTTAGGCGAAGCCGGCGCCGCGCGCGACGCCCTCGTCGGCCGCAGCGCCGCCATGCAGGCCATCTACAAGGAGATTGGCCGTGTCGCCGCCAAGCCGGTCAACGTGCTCATCCGCGGCGAGACCGGCACCGGCAAGGAGCTGATCGCGCGCGCGCTTTACCAGCATAGCAATCGGGCCCAAGCGCCGTTCATCGCGATCAACTGCGCGGCCATCCCCGAAACGCTGCTGGAGAGCGAATTGTTCGGCCACGAACGGGGCGCCTTCACGGGCGCGGAGGCGCGGCGGATTGGCCGGTTCGAACAGGCCAATGGCGGCACCATCTTCCTGGATGAAATCGGCGACATGACACTGGGCACGCAAGTGAAGCTGATGCGGGTGCTGCAAGAGAAGTGCCTGCAACGGCTCGGCGGCAAGGAGACCCTCGCCGTGGACGTGCGCGTCGTGGCCGCCACGCACCGCGACCTCGAGACGGCCATTCGCCAGCGGCAATTCCGGGAAGACCTTTACTACCGGCTGAGCGTGATGGTCATCACGCTGCCCCCGCTGCGCCACCGGAGGGAAGACATCCCCGAGCTGGTCCGCTATTTTCTGCAAAAGCACGGCCCCGAACT
Organism: Verrucomicrobiota bacterium; assembly: GCA_050011195.1. Classification (GTDB taxonomy): domain Bacteria; phylum Verrucomicrobiota; class Verrucomicrobiia; order Limisphaerales; family UBA8199; genus PALSA-1440. The sequence continues at coordinate 43,604 of JBEKJO010000006.1, forward strand.
GGGCAACCCCAGGCCCTCCATCCATCCGGAAGCCATGGAGTTCCTACAGGCCCAAACCTGGCCGGGGAACGTGCGGGAGCTGGAGAACGTGGCGCGCAAGGCCCTCCTCCTCGCGCAGACTTACACGATCAACCTGGACCACGCGCGCACCGCGTTGAGCAACACCAGCGGTCTGGCCGGGTCCCCGGCCAAAGTCTTTGAAGAATATGTGGAGGAACTGCTGGCGGCGGCCCGCCGGGGTGAACTGACCAACTTGCACGCCCGCGTGCTCGAGACAGCCGAGCGCGCAGTGGTCACGCGGGCGATCCAACAGGCCCGGGGCAACCAGGCGAAAGCCGCCCGTTGGCTGGGCATCTCCCGCATCACCATGAAGACCAAACTCGTTCAGTTCGGCCTTCACCCCAGCCAGGAGCCTGACTCAGAGCCGGGTTGATTCAGTCTGACTGGGGAGCTGTTCCAAAATCGGCCTCCGGCTGGGTGCAGGTCCCCACCTCGAACGGAGTCCAGGGGCAAAGGCGCTTTACACCCTGGCAAACCCATTGTGCAGATGATCCCTCCGCTGCCTCTCGCTCCCGAGCCATTTCTCCAGCCCTGAAGTCTCGCGCAGGGGGCTTTTGCCTTGAATTTCAGGGGTTTCGGGCTGTTGGCCGCTGCCGCACAGGAGTCGAGTCCCCCGCCCGCCAGGCCTTGGCACGCCTCACGCTAAAGGGGAAAAGAAACCTGAACCCACCATGGTGACAGAAAGAGCCTTGCGCGGCGAAGCGTCAAAGATGCAATCCGTTGGCGGACAGAAGCCCGATGTCTTCATCGTCGGCGCGCCCAAGTGCGGCACGTCGGCAATGGACCAGTACTTGGCCGCGCACCCCGACATTTACATGGCCAAGAAGGAGATGCACGGCTTCGGCTCGGACTTGCGTTTCGGCCGCCAGTTTTATCGCCGCAATCTGGAAGCGTACCTGGCGGAATTTGCCGGGCGCAATGGCGAGCGCCGCGCGGGCGAGGCTTCCGTCTGGTATCTCCTTTCGACGCAGGCTGCCGCCGAAATCCACGCCTTTAACCCGGAGGCGCGGATCATCATTATGCTGCGCGAGCCGGCGGAGATGCTCTATTCCCTATATCATCAGTTTCGCTTTGACGGCAATGAGCACCTGCCGACCTTCGAGGAAGCCCTGGCGGCAGAGGATGAGCGCCGCGCCGGGCGGCTCATTCCGCGCCAGGCGCATTTCGCGCAGGGCCTGGTCTATCGGGAAACCATCCGTTACACGGAGCAGGTCCGGCGCTACTTCGAGGTCTTTGGCCGCGAGCGGGTGCAGGTGATCATCTATGACGATCTGGTCGCCGATGTCCGCGGGGTGTACGGCCGAGTGCTGGAGTTTCTGGGGGTCGATTCCACCCGCATCGAAGCCGACTTCCAGGTGATTAACGGCAACAAATCCGTCAGGCATTCCACGCTCCGGGCCTTGCTGAACGATCCGCTGGTGCGTTCGACGGCGGTTGCCGTCGGGCGGCGGCTACCGCGCCCGTTCTTTGCCGCGCTGCATGACGTGGACAGACGACTTTGGAAGTTTAACAGCCGCTCCGAGAAACGCCCGCCGCTCGCGCCCAAGGTGCGCGCGCAGCTCCAGCGCGAATTCGCGCCCGAGGTCGAGCGCCTGAGCGAACTGCTGGGGCGTGACCTGACCTACTGGAGCAGGCAAGGGCTGCCTGTGGCCGAACCATTACCATCTCCCCTCGCCTCGTTTCGCCTGAGCCGCGTTCCGGCAAGTGCCTCCTGCCCGCAGGCTAAATGAGGCGGGATACCAGGCCGGTCGGAGCGAACCTCTCTTAATGAGCATGGCATCACTTCCCACATCGGCCAAGCCAAGCCGCGCGGGGCTGGGAACAATGAGCCTGCTGCTCTTTGTGGTGCTCTCCGTGCTTCTGCGCGGCGACTACCTGCCGGGAAATGTCCTGTTCTCGAATGACGGCCCGCTGGGCGAGTTGATGTCCCAGTGCCACCGCTTGCCGGACCGGTTCACTGGTTGCTGGGAAGACCTGAACCTGCTTGGCTTCCGCGCTTGGGGCGCGTCTCCCAGCATTAGCTTTGGCTTGCAGTTCTTGCTGGGGCCGGTCGCCTTTTCCAAACTCTACGTCCCGTTCGCCCTGCTGATTCTGGGCTGCGGAGCGTGGTTCTTTTTTCGCCAGTCGGGTCTCACGCCGGCGGCCTGCTTTCTGAGTGGGCTGGCGGCCACGTTGAATTCGGGCTTTTTCTCGGCCGCCTGCTGGGGCGTGGCCGGGCACGCGATTACCGTCGGCATGGTTTTCTTTGCCCTCGCCGCGCTGGCGGACACCTCGTCTCCCTGGCGCTGGCTGCGTGTGGTGTTGGCAGGGCTGGCAGTGGGCATGAGCGTTACCGAGGGCGCGGACATTGGCGCGCTCTTCAGTTTGTATGTCGGGGCGTTCGTCATTTATCAGGCCGGAATGGCCGAGGGCCCCCGCGTGAAGAACCTCGCCGTCGGCGTGGGGCGGGTGGCGCTGGTGGCCCTCTGTGCGGCCTGCCTCGCCGCGCAGGCCCTCTCCGGGCTGGTGGCCACAGAGATTAAGGGCATGGCCGGGACAGAACAGGATGTGCAGACCAGGCAGCAGCGCTGGGACTGGGCCACGCGGTGGAGCCTGCCCAAGTGGGAAACCTTCAGCCTGATCGTGCCCGGGCTTTTTGGCTACCGCATGGATACACCCGAGGGGGGAGAGTACTGGGGGGAGGTCGGCCGCAACCCTGCCTGGGACAAGTACCTTGAAAACGGCAAGCAAGGTCCGCCGCCGACCGGGCTTCAACGCTTTTCGGGGGGAGGGTCTTACGTGGGGGTGCCCGTCGTGCTGTTGGCGTTTTGGGCGGGAGTGCAGGCCCTGCGGCGGAAGGACTCTGTGTTCGGCCTCTCCCAGCGCAAGTTGCTCTGGTTTTGGCTCGGGGCCAGCCTCATCTCGCTGCTGTTGGCCTATGGCCGTTTCGCTCCATTTTACCAGATCATTTATGCGCTCCCCTACTTTTCCACCATTCGCAACCCGGTTAAGTTCCTTCACATGTTCAGCTTCGCCCTGGTCGTGCTTTTCGGATACGGGGTTGACGGCCTATGGCGCCAATACATGCAGCCGGCGGGACGGAATCCTGCACCGCGGTGGGCCGGGCTGAAGGTTTGGTGGGCCAGGGCGTCCCGGTTCGAGAAGCGCTGGGGGCAGGGATGCGCGCTGGCTCTCGCTGCGAGCCTGCTGGCCTGGCTGGCGTATGCTTCCTCCCGTCGGTTTTTGGAGCAATACTTGCAAGCCGTCCAGTTCGACGAAGCCAAGGCCCGCGCCATTGCCGGCTTCAGCATCTGCCAGGTGGGGTGGTTTGTGCTCTTCTTTGTGCTGGCCGCCGGTCTTATGGTCTTGATCTTGAGCGGCGGTCTTGCCGGGGCGCGGGCCAGGTTGGGCGCGGTGTTGGTCGGGCTGTTGCTGGTCGCGGACCTCGGGCGGGCGAACCAGCCGTGGGTGATTTACTGGGATTACAAAGAAAAGTATGCCAGCAACCCGATCATCGACAGGTTGCGGGAAAAGCCTTATGAGCAACGCGTCGCGATGTTGCCCTTCCACGCGCCGCCGCAGTTTGCCTTGCTGGAGCGGTTTTATCGCAGCCAGTGGCTGAAGCACCTGTTCCCGTACTACAACATTCAGTCGTTCGATACCGTCCAGATGTCGCGCATGCCGGAGGACATCGCGGCCTTCGAGAAGGCCTTAACTCCGCAGGACCCCACGAATTTCTTCCGCGTCACAACCCGCATCTGGCAGCTCACCAATACGCGTTACCTGCTCGGCGCGGCAGGATTCCTTTCCCCTCTCAATCGTCGAGCCGATCCGGCGCACCTTCCATTCCGCCTGGCCGAGCGTTTCAAGATTGTGCCCAAGCCGGGAGTTACCGCAGCCGCCCAGATTGGTCAACTGACCGCCGTGCCCGCGGAGGAGGGGTCTTATGCCCTCATCGAATTCACCCAGGCGCTGCCGCGCGCGAAGCTGTATTCCAACTGGCAGGTTATCACCAACGACCAGGCGGTGCTGGAGCAACTCGCCGCCACGTCATTCGACCCCGAGCAAAGCGTGTTTGTGGCGGGCGGACTGCCGGCGGCTCCGCCAGCAGCCGCCACCAACGACAACGCCGGCACCGTCAAATTTACCAGCTACGCCCCGAAGGACATCGTGCTCCGGAGCGATGGACCGGCGCCTTCGGTGCTGCTGCTCAACGACCGCTTCGATCCGAACTGGAAAGTGAGGGTGGATGGCAAGCCGGAAACGTTGTTGCGCTGCAATTACATTATGCGCGGCGTCTATCTCCCGCCGGGCGCGCACAGAGTAGAGTTTCGCTTTGAGCCGCCGGTCGGGCCGCTCTGCCTCAGCCTGGCGGCCATTGGGGTTGGTGTGGTCCTGCTCGGGCTTGTTCTCGTCGCGGGACGGCGAAACGATCTCCAGGTTTCGGGCCGCGCGCCTTGGCCAGAGCCTGCCTCGCCGCGCTCGCCTCCTCCACCAGCGCCTAAGCGGGCCGCGGGCGAAGGCGACGCCCCGGGCCGAAAGTGGAAGTCGGGCGCTGTTTTCTAGGGCGGCAAGGAACGTGATGATTCGGGCCACGCATTCCCCACCGTGAGCGAGCGGTGGGCAGTTCAATTTCGGGGTTCGCCGGCGGCTCATAGAGCCCACAAACGCCGGCGAACTCCCGAATCTCTCCGGCGCGGGCCTCGGCATAGAAACCTTTGGAGGTCTGTGGGTCAGAAGTCAGTCCGGCCTGGGCGGGTTTTGGGCCAACCAAGTCTGCCACAAAGGCAAATCGACGTAGAGTTCGAGGAAGACTTGAGGGCGCAGTTGGAAGTAACGGACCATGATGTGGGTTTTCTTTTCATCGAGGCGGGCGTGGAGGTTAGCGGAGACGATCATTACGGGGGCGAACGGGTCGGCGGGCACTTGGTCCCACCAGCCGATCTGCTTGAGGTTGCGCAAGTACCAGGGCAACGGCCAGTAGTCGCTGTCGGGCGCCATGACTTTGACCAGCATCCGGGGGCCTTGGGGCTGGACCTTGGCGAGCGCTTCGACCCGGCGGACGAGATTCAAGAGGTCGGGCGAGGTTTGCGCATAGACGTAAGGATTCCGCGGGTCGGCAGCGTAGTGCGCGCTGGCCAACTGCGCCTGCCAGGCGAGATGACCCGCCCCGGCCAGGAGCAACAGGCCCAGGGCGAGCCTCAGGAATCGTCGCTTCAGGCCGCGGAGCAGCGCGGCGGCGCCGACGCCCGCCAGCAGAATCATGCCGTGCCAGAAACTCAACAGGCACCACGGGGTCTTGTAGGAAATCAGGCTGTAGGCCGCTGTGAGGGCGAAGGTGTAAAGAGCCAGAAACCGGACGAAGCTCGCGCCGGCATTGACAAGTCCTTTGCGGGCGAAAGCCGCCCAGGCGCCGATGACCGCCAACGCCAGGATCAGCGCCTCGCTCCAGACCGGGCCTTTGGCGACGTGGAAGAAGAGCAGCCGGTGCAGATAAAAGCTCCAGGGATGGATATGCGGCGAATCTCCGCCGGCGCGGTGAAGCCACGGCAGATAGGTTCGCACTGAATCGAGCGGCCCGGCGGCATTGGTGAGGAAGGAGGAGAACAGGAGCAGCGCCACGCCAAGCCAGACAGCGAAGGCGGCGGCGAGATGGGTGAGCTTGAGGCGAGGCGCCTTTGCCGGAGGGGCGGTGGCGTCCAGCCAGCGATTCCAGACCTGGTTGAGCCCCAGAGCCAAGGCGGCGGCGGCCAGAGTGATGAGGAACGTCTCCTTCGTGGCGTGCATGAGGCCCACGCCCGCGCCGGCCAGCAGGGCCCAGCCGATTCTCCGGCTGCGCCAGTAACGCCAGCCGGCAGCGAGTGCCAGGAAGGTAAAAAAGACCAGCAGGATTTCGTGAATGTAATAACGGCTGTAGAAGACCACCGCAGGGGAGGCGGCCGTGAAAAGGGCAGCCCAGAGGGTGGCGTTCCTGCCCAGGCCGTCGGCGACGAGCGGCAGGAGAAGGATCAGGCCAATGCCAAAGAGAACGGTGGTGAACCGGAGCCGGTTCTCGGTGAACTGGTCGAAGTCCTGCGGCGCCCTCGTCAGACGGCTCAGGGCCACGGTGGCGTAACAGAGCGACGGGCCGTGATGTTCGTTGGGATCGTACTGATAGCCGCCGTGTTCCCAAAGCTGGCCGAACTTGATGGCGTTGACGGCTTCATCGTTGTGCATCGGGCGCTGGTCCAGGGCAAGAGACCAGAGCGCCAGCGCGAGGCCCGCCAGCAAAACGAGGATAGCCGCTAGAGGTTGGGAAATGGCGGAGACCGAAGGTTTCCATCCGCTATTCTCCATCCCGGCCCCCTAACGCGGGTTATTTGGCCGGGCGGCCATAGACTTCCAGCTCGGTGTATTCGTTGAGGGCGCTTTCGGTGCTGCCTTTGGAGTAGAAACGAATGTAGCGGGCTTTGACGCCTTTGGCGTTGATCAGTTTGCCTTCGTAGGTCTCGAAGTATTCGCGATCGGTGCCGACGCCCAGACCCGAGGTGTTGTCCCGGTCGTTGTTGAAGATCGTGCGGACGTTCTCGATGAAATCCGCGTCATCGGCAACCTGCACGATGACGTTGTGATAGACCTTGGCCATGTTGTGGGCGTGCCAGATCACGAGGGCGAAGAGTTCCTGCGGGCTGCCAAAATCCATTTGCACCCATTGCGTGCCTTTGCGCAGGAAGATGATGCTCTGGTCGGATGCGTCTTTGTCGCCATCGGTGAGCTTCGCCAGGTTGTCGGCGGGGACGTTCTTGTCGCTGCAAGTGATTTTGCTGCCGGGCGCGATGTTCTTCAGGCCGGGCGGGACCATCATCAGCGGCCGGGGCTTGTTCGGGTCGTAGGGCTCCGTATAGGAGTTGGTCACGATATCCTTGGGTGTGCCCTTGAAAGCGGGCGCGGGCAGTTTGATCACCAGCGGCACCATGTCGCCTGCGGCGGCGGGCTGATCCTTGGGGGCGTCAGCGGCCGGCAAGCATGAGGCGAGGAGGAGATTCAGGACAGCGACAGTCAGGCCAGACAGCAGCGAGAGTGTCATGGGGCGTCGCAGCGAGTTGTGAGTCGTATTCAGTTTGTTCGTCATTCGTTCGATAGTTAAACCAAAGCAGCGGTCGGGGACAAGCCCGATTCCGAGGAGATGACGAACGCCGGGCCGGGGATATTCGATGTCCAGGCAAGGACGCGTTCTTACCAACAGGGTTACGGCCCTGCAACAGCCGGATTCAGGCCTACGTAAACTGCAACCGGGTCGTGGCCGCCTCAGGGTCCCAGCCGCGGGACGGCTGGCTGTTGATGGAGGAGACGTCTTTGATCGAGATCTGCCGGCCGCGCGTCTTCGGCCCTTTGACTTCCACCTCGGCCGGACAGCACGTCTGCTGGTTGATCTTCTGGTAGGGCGCCGGCTTATACCTGATGTAGAGCGCGTCCGGCGTGTCCGGCTCGAAAAACAGGACCCGCGATTTGAGCGGGATGCAGTGATAGACCTTGTTCAGGATCGTGCCCCCGAACGTAAACCGCTTCAGATACGTCGCCTCGCGATTCGTGTAGGCGAGCGTGAACACCCGGTCGCGCTCCGGCAGGCCGCAATAAACCAAGTCCGGGCCGACAAAGAACTTCTCCGGCAGCTCGGTCACCTGGTAATGGCCGTCCTTGAAGACGAGGATCAGCTTGTCGAACTTCGTGCACTCGACGTTGAATTCCTCGCCGGAGACTTTGTGGCCGACATAGCCGGACTCGCGGTCGTAGGCCACTTTGAACGCCTTGAAGGCAACCTCTTTGGCATCCACCTCGTCGTAACGGCTCGATTTCGTGAGGCGCGGATATTGCGGCCCATACTTGGCGAGCAACTCTTCGAGATGGCCGATGACGTGCTTGGTAAGGTTCTTCAGGTTCTTCCGCGTCTCGGCGAGCGCCGCCTTCACCTGCTCCATTTCCTCGCGGTGCTTGTTGATGTCGAACAGCGAGATGCGGCGGATGCGCACGGTCAGCAGGCGCTCGACGTCCGGGTCCGCCAGTTCGCGAATCAGTTGCTTGCGGAACGGCTTGAAACCGTCGTGCACGGCGGCCTGGACGGCTTCGTTGGTCTTGCACTGCTCGATTCTCTTGTAGATGCGCTCCTCAATGAAGATGCGTTCCAGCGTGCGGAAATGGAGTTCGTCCTGGAGCTTGGCTTCCTTGAGTTCGAGTTCCCGCTTGAGCGTCTCGACCAGTTGGGCCGTGTTCTCGCGGAGCACCTCGGACACCGTCATCTCCACTGGCCGGTTGTTCTTGATGACGACAATGCGGCTGGCGATGGTGACCTCGCAGTCGGTGAACGCATAGAGAGCATCCGCCAACTGCTCCGCGCTGACGCCGCTCGGCGCTTTCACCTCAATCTCGACTTCCTCGGACGTGAAATCGTTGATGCTCTTGACCTTGATCTTGCCCTTGCGCGAGGCGTCCTCGATGGAGCCGATCAGCGAGTCGGTCGTGGTCGTTGGCGGGATTTCCTTGATAACGACTGTGGACTCGTCCTTGACCTTGATCCTGGCGCGGACCTTGACTTCGCCCGCGCCGTCCTTGTAGCCGCGGGCGTCCATGAGGCCGCCGGTCTGGAAATCGGGCAGGCACTTGAACGGCTGCTTCTTGAGGATGGCCACCTGCGCTTTGAGCAGCTCGGGGAAGTTGTGCGGCAGAATGCGCGAGGCCATGCCCACCGCGATGCCTTCGGTGCCGAGCATGAGCAGCAACGGCAGCTTGCTGGGCAGGGCCACAGGCTCCTTGTTGCGGCCATCGTAGCTCGGCACGAAGTCGGTGATCTCGTCGTTGAACACCTCCGTGCGCGCCAGCTCGGTCAGCCGGCACTCGATGTAACGCGGCGCGGCGGCGGGGTCGCCCGTGAAGATATTGCCGAAATTGCCCTGCCCTTCGATGAGGTAACGCTTGTTGGCCAGCACCACCAGCGCGTCGCCAATCGAGGCGTCGCCGTGCGGATGATATTGCATCGTGTGGCCGACGACGTTGGCGACTTTGATGAAGCGGCCGTCGTCCTTGTCGTGCAAGGCCCAGAGGATGCGGCGCTGGACGGGCTTGAGGCCGTCCGCCAGATTGGGGATGGCGCGGTCGCGGATGACGTAGGAGGCGTAGTCGAGGAAACTGCGGTTGACCCGGCGATGGAGCGGCAGCTCAATCTTGCCCGGAACGAACGGACGCGCCAGCCCAGGCAAGGCGACGTTCTCGGCGAGGACGTGGGTGGCGCCGTTGCTGCCCTTGGCGGGCTTGGACTTCGGAGCTTCGCCATTGCCGTCTTTCGGAACGGGCGCGGCGTTGACCACACCCGGTGTATTGTCCGGCAGTTCCTGAATCGGCAGTTCCGGCTGGTTGGGATTGGCCTTTCGTTTGGATGACATGGGATGACTCTCCGTCAGGGAAGTCTATTCGCAGGGTGGGGTAATGACTCAGGCCAAAACCAACCCGTGCTGGATGAAGGGGTGGAAATCAGCGGTGTTGATCGTAGCCAACCTTGCACCACAGCGGATAGCCACTGCCGCAATCATGCAATCGGCCAGCGAGCGGGAACGACGACCAGTCTTGTTGAAAAGGTCGGCGGCCAAGGCTGCATCACCGGCAAGAAAGCTCTCCGGAAGAGGAAACATCTGCTTCGCGATTGCTTCACCTTGCGGATTGAGCGGTCCACAAAGATATTCAGCCCAAGCCACGGCGCTGACCCCAAAGCTTTCTCCTGCAGCAGACCACTTCCGAAAGCCAGCATGGGCCGACGAGCCTGCCACTGTAGCTCGAATGAGGAAATTAGTGTCGAGATGAATCATGCGCCGAGCCGTTGGCGTTAGCGGCGGGCATCACGGACGGCAGCCATCCATGCGGCCGCCTTTTTCTCATCCAGCTTCAGGTGCCTCTGGAGCGCTTCGAGCGCCTCCAAAGGCGTGAGCTTGCCAGAGGCTGTCGGCGCGGCTGGTTCCAACACCGTTAACAGCCCCTTCCCCTTCTCAGGCAATTTCCCAGGCTCGGCGACCACCAGGCGACCATGGTCAATTTCGACTTCCACCGTTAAGTAGCTCATAATCAAAAAATACAGCCTCCGCCGCAGCCACGCGACGAAAATCTGGGCATTTAACGCGGGAACTGAATGCCGTGCTGCCGCCGAACTGAAACGCCAATCTTTTGAAGCGCACGAACCACCTCCGGGCCGGAAACCTGTGGCAGCCGGTTCACACGGCTACGACCAGCGCGTCAAAGTGTTCCGGGGGCACGGCCAGCTTGTCCTCTTGGAGCGCAAGAATATAACCCTCGATCGCCTCGCGGATATTCACGATGGCTTGTTCCCGGCTCTCACCCTGAGAAACACAACCCGGCAGGCTGGGGCACTCGGCCACCCAAAAGCCGTCTTCGCCCGGATAAACAATGACTTGCCGCATACGCAGAATCTACCGGCCCGCTTTCTCCGGGTCAAGCGCGCTCGGTGGCACGAATCGGCGGCTCAGGCGCTCAAGGTGTTGAATAACTCATCCAGTTTGTCCGCCAGCGCCTGCACCTCGGCCTGGGTGGGCGGATTGGAAACCGTCAGGGCCACCAGCGGCGTGAGGGCGATGAGGCGCGCACGGAGGTCGTCGAAATTGTTCTGGCTGGCCTGGAACTGCCCGCGCCTTTCGCCCGAGACCAACGGCGAGTTATCGGCCGGCAAGCTGGGATCGAGATTCGGGGCAAGCAATCTTTGGTTTGATTTCCGTCGCCCCGGTTCTACGCCCGCCCGCCAGCTCAAGAAGAAAGCATGGCCCACAATTGTGCTTTTATGGGCTTGCATTCCCCAAAGGCGGGGTGTGAACTCGGGGCATGAATGAGAAGGAATTAACGCTCGATGAGCAGAAGCGCAAGCGCGCTATTGAGGTCATGAATGAATATCTCTCTGCGCCGCCTGGCCCAGAGGGAAAGACGCCGGTGGAAGCCGAAGCTGAACTTGATGCAGCCCGGGCTAAGCTCATTGAGAATGAGTTGAAACCACTCCTTGCCGATTACCTCGCAGGCAGGGTCATGCTCGCCGACTTCAAATCCAAAGTAAATGGAATAAATAGGCGAAACGAGCTTTGGGGATTCAACGGAATCAAAGGCCAAATGTTCTTTAACATGGTGGTCAATGTTGCTGATGACGCTCAAGAATGTGACCAAGAGCTGAAATCGGCTTTGGCCGTTCCGGCCAATGAACAAATCGCGTCCAGCAGGATCAAGACCTTCCTGAGCTATGTCAGGCGGCTGGGACAGCAATGGGTTGGTGGAGGAAACACCCGATACGGCGCGCCAAAAGCGGGAAGCGCTCCTTTCTTTCTTTCGTACTTTTGGCAGATTCAGGATCGCGAGGTGTGGCCAGTTTACTATACCAACGGCGTGAATACGATGACCGATCTAAACATCTGGCGACCGTCTGAGGACGCTGCCGAGGATTATTTGGCGTTCAAGCGGATACATGAACTTTTGGCAAAGCTATTCAGCGAGACAAGCGGGCGGACCTTTGGCCTTTACGATGTTGAGCATGTCTTTTGGTTCAAGGGCGGCAATCCATTCGACGCGCTCAGGGCAGGGCAGAAGGCAGATGAACCTTCGCTGGTCAAGCCAGACGGCAAGCTCCCAGCATCCGCCGGCGAAGACCGCTTGCCCGAAAGCTACGTTCCACCGATTGTTGCCATCCTGCCAGCGATGGCTCGCCACGAAAAATGGTTGGTCGAGGCAGCAAAGCGTTCCGGCACGAGCCTTGTGAAGGCATTTGAAAAACACATTGATGCGGCGTTCACGATACTGGGTTACAAGACAAAACTATTGGGGCAAGGGCAAGGACGCGTCCCCGATGGGCTAGCGTTGGCCCGCGACGACCACTACGCAATTCTGTGGGATGGGAAGGTCCGTGAGGGCCCGTACAGTTTGGGCACTGACGACCGAGCGATCCGAGAATACATTACCACCCAAAACCGCGAGTTGAGTCGTAGCTATCGGAACATTTACTATATCATTGTTTCGGGTTCGTTCGCTGACGATTTTGATGACGCAATTGCTTCGATCAAGATGGAAACAGAGGTCAGGGAAGTCGTCCTCCTCGAAGCCGAAGCGTTGGTGCTGATTGTGGAGGCGAAACTGCGTGCTCCGCTCCAGCTAACCCTTGGGCCGGATGGCCTCCAGCGCTTCTTCATCAAAAGCGGTGGCTTAACCGCAGCGATGGTTCGGGAGTTCCTGGCCTAACGCATTATGGCTGACTCAATTCCAATCTATAGGTATTTAGATTCGGATGCCGCATTGAAAACGCTCGCTGCTGGGAGATTCAGGGTTGCACTGGTGTCCACGCTCAATGATCCGTTCGAGTGGAACCTCGGTTTTAGAGGGGCGGCTGCCCCGCATGAGCACGAGCTCGCAAAGAACTTCAGGGAAGGACATCTTCGGTGGCTGGAAACGCAGATGGGGATTTTGAGTTTCAGTAAGACAATGTCTGATCCTGCTCTATGGTCGTTTTATGCCAACAAGCATTCGGGTGTTGCGTTTGAAGTGAAATATCCGTGGGGGGACAAACATATTGTGGACATGAGATATTCACCAGAACGCCCTGTTTTGGATTGGAACCGGCTGCGCGGGATTCGCGATAAGGGCGAATGGGATAAATACCTCCTGTCTCTTGTCGATGGTATGATGAGACAGAAATCGCCTAGCTGGTCCTTTGAGCAGGAGCGCAGATTGCAGATTGATATTAATGACCGGGTGCACTGCCAATTGTCTGACGGTAGGCACTATTGGCAAATTCCTCGTGAGGGGCTGAAGCAGGTGATTTTGGGGTATTGCTGCCCATTGCAAGAGGCCGACGTGAGAAAACTGCTGGATATGAACGGATATGCGGCCACGGTTGTGGTAAGGGCTAAACTATGTCCTGAGACGTACTCGGTTATCATCTAGTGTCGCCCATTTTCCTCACTTAATCGGGCCTGATCCCCACGGAGATGGAGAACCATTCGCCGTCCCTTTGAAAACTCGCGCGACCGGATATGCCGGGTGGTCCGTGATGGTATGGGCCTGGGCGGGGCATCTTGGCGGATGGAGCGGACGAATTGCGCGCCAGCATTTGCGCGCAGCTTGCTGCCGCTGTCGAACGCCCGGCCCCAACCAAAGCGCCAGCAAGCTGCCCGCTCTCGCGTCATCCGTAATATCCAAGCCACAGCCCACGAAGCCGCAAAAGCCGCCAGGCCACTCAACCGTCCGCTTTTAGGACGCTTCCACCTTCCGTCCGTCCTGAGCCAGCCTTGGGATCGTAGTATGACGGTAGTATGACGGTAGTATGACGGTGGTATGACGGTGGTACGACGGTGGTGGGACGGTGGTGCGACGGTGGTGCCCCTACCCCCCTCCCCCCTGGCTGCCGGCCCAAAGCAGCCGCAGTGTCGGCTTTTGAGACAATAGAGGCCCGGCGTCTCACTCCTCCACCGGCACGACGAGGTTCTCCATGATGTAATCCTTGCGCTCGGGCGTGTTCTTGCCCATGTAAAAGCCCAGGATGCCCGCCGCGTCGTTCTTCGGCGCGTATTCCACCTGGCTCAGGCGCATTCCTTTGCCGATGAACTGCTTGAACTCCGTCGGGTTGATTTCCCCCAGGCCCTTGAACCGCGTGATCTCGCAGCCTTTGCCCAGTTTCTCCGCCGCCGCGTCCCGCTCCGCCTCGGACTAACAGTAAATCGTCTGCTCCTTGTTCCGCGCGCGGAACAGCGGGGTCTCCAGGACGAACAGGTGGCCGTCGTGCACAAGCTGGTCGAAGAACCGGAAGAAATACGTGATCAGCAGATTGCGGATGTGCAGCCCGTCCACGTCGGCGTCCGTGGCCAGAATCACCTTCTCATAACGCAGCCCCTCAAGATTGTCCTCGATGTCCAGGCTGCGCATCAGGTTGTATAGCTCGTCATTCTTATAGACCACGTCCCGCTTGAGGTCCCACACGTTCAGTGGCTTGCCCTTGAGCACGAAGATCGCCTGCGTCTCGACCTCGCGGCAGCTTACAATCGAGCCTGCCGCCGACTGCCCTTCGGTGATGAACACCATCGTCCCTTTTCCCTTCCCTTTGGCCGCGTTGTAATGCTCCTTGCAATCCTTCAACTGCGGAATCCGAATGGTGATCGCCTTGGCCCGTTCCCGCGCCAGCTTCTTCACCTCCTGCAACTCCTTGCGAAGCTGGCGGGTGTCCTGAACCTTGGTAACAATCTTCTCCGCGATGTCCTTGTTCCGGTTGAAGAATTGCAGCAACTCCTCCCGCACTCGGTTCACCAGGTCCGTCCGAATTTCCGTGTTCCCCAGCTTGTTCTTCGTCTGCGACTCGAATACCGGGTCCTTCAGCCGGATTGACACCGCCCCCACCATGCTCTCGCGCACGTCGTCGCCGTCGAACTTCTCGTGCCCGTATTCATTGACCGCCTTGAGCAACCCCTCACGGAACGCGCTCAAGTGCGTGCCGCCGTCCGTCGTGTATTGGCCGTTCACAAACGAGTAGAACGTCTCCCCGTACCGGCTGTTGCTGTGCGTGAAACAAAACTCCAGCGTCTTCTCCGCGTAATGCAGCGGCGGATAAATCGGCTCGCTGCCGTCCGCCTGCAAGTCCTCCATCACCAGGTCGAACAGCCCGTTGCGCGACTGGAACGTCTTGCCGTTATACAACAGTCTCAGGCCCGTGTTCAGGTAACTGTAATGCCGCAGCCGCCGCTCGACGTGCTCGGGCCGGAACTCGACCTGCTTGAACACCTCCGGGTCGGGCTGAAACTGGATGAGCGTCCCGTCCGCTTCCTTGGGCGCTTTGCCGCCCTTTTCGTTCTTGAGTTTGCCCTGTTTGAACGAGGCCTCGACGAATTGCCCCTCGCGGAAGCTCCGCACCAGAAACACCTTCGACAGCGCATTGACCGCCTTGGTCCCGACCCCGTTCAGCCCCACGCTGAACTGGAACACCTCGTCGTTGTACTTCGCCCCCGTGTTGATCTTCGACACGCAATCCACCACTTTGCCCAGCGGAATGCCACGCCCGAAATCCCGCACCGTCACCGACTGCTCCTCAATCCCGATCTGCACCTCCTTGCCGTAGCCCATGATGAACTCGTCAATGGCGTTATCAATCACCTCTTTGAGCAGAATGTAGCACCCGTCATCGTAATGCGAGCCATCGCCAATCCGCCCGATGTACATGCCCGTCCGCAGCCGGATATGTTCCAGCGACGAGAGCGTCTTGATCTTGCTCTCGTCATAGACGTGTTTCTTGTCGTCTGCCATAGTCTTCAACCCGCTGAATATCAAACCTCCCCGGCTGCTTGCCAATAACAAATGCGGAGGGCGCCCGTCTTCGGGCGCGGCAGCCCCCGACCAACCGGTGCGGCCGGCGGCACGCCTGCCCTGCCTTGCAAAGGGGGCTTGGACATGCGCGTGCGCTGCTTGGCAAAGCACCCCCGCCTGTGTTAGACTGCTGCCGTGAAAACGATCTCGACAACCGAGTTGCGCTCGAAGACTCGCTCGCTGGCGCGCTCGTTGGAGAACGGGCAAGCCGTAGGGCTGATTCATCGCGGCCACAAGCTCGCTCAGATTTTTCCGGTGCCGCAACGCAGCCTGGCAAGACCGGGCGGAGGATCAGGATGAGAGAATACGAGATTGTCGATACCAATGCGGACAACATCGGCGCATGCAGTCTCTGCGGCAACAAGGCTGCGAAGAACGAGGGACATCGTCGCAAGTGTGATTGGCTCAAGAAGCGCTACGCGGAAGGCTTGAGGTACAAGGTGCTCCGCTCACGCGAATTCGGTGATATCGGGATGATCGAGTATGCCCCTGGCAGTCATGCGTGGAGACCCGTCGAGGCGGAGGGTTACCTTGTCATCCATTGCTTGATGGTCAATGCCAAGCACAAGGGGAAAGGACTCGGCGCTGTCCTGCTGGAAGATTGTCTGAGGGACGCGAGGAAAAGCAAGTGCCGAGGGGTCGCCGTCGTGACGAGTTCCGATGCTCTCATGGCACGAAGGGATTTGTTCATCAAAGCCGGTTTTACCCCGGTGGATAGCTCCCCTCCGTACGAGCTGCTCGTCAAGAAATTCAAGGCAACAGCGCCTGATCCTCGTTTCATCGTCAACAGGGAGCGAGCATTGAAGAGACACACGAAGGGCCTCACGATCCTGGCTGCCGATCAGTGCCCTTATGTCGTCAAGTCGGTGGAGAGGATTTCGCAGGCGGCCCGAGCCCTGGGGCTGAAGCCGAAAGTGGTTCGCATCAGGAGCGCCAAGGCATCCAGGGAGCTTCCGACGCCCTATGGCGTGTTCAGCATTATCTACGATGGAAGGCTGATTGTGGAGCGTCCGGTCAGCGCAACGAGGTTCACGAACATCATGCTCAAGCGGGGGACACGAAGGGGTATGCCGATTGGCGTCCGGTCAGCGCAACGAGATTCAGGAACATCATGAGTTTTCTTTCACGGATTGCGTGAGTTTTGTGGTGATGAAAGAGCTTCGCCTCACGGATGCGCTGGCGACAGATAATCATTTTCGCATAGCAGGGTTTGACCCTTTGCTCGCGGAATAAGCTGCCGCACCATCTTGCCGTCGCGTTTCAGCAACCCCGGTCCCGGGACATATCAGCCCCCACTCGCCAGGACGGGCAGCCCATTCACCCTCATGCCGCTTGAGGCGCGCAAGAAGACGACGCGCTGGTAGCCGGCCCCCGTAAGCAGATTCTTCCAGCTCTGCTCCACCGTTTCGATTTCACAAGCCCCGTAGTGAATCAGAATGACCACGGCCAACTGGCGGCCCGGCTGCTGTTTGGCCACGTCAAGGACGGCGTCCTTGCTGAGGATGGTCAGAAACGGGCCGTCGGTCTGTTGGGGCTTCAACACATAGCTGGTGTCGTCGGAATAGTACCGCACCACGAGGTTTGCCTGGTCCTGCTCGTTAAACCGCGGCAGCGCAGCCCAGGGGGACTTCGGCGTCGCACAGGAGGTCAACAAGAGCATTGCCAACAGGAGCGGGACTGAAGCTTTTATCATTACCCTCCTCGCACCGCATTTTTTCTGCCACTTTGACGCGATCCACAGAAGCTTACAGACGGAGGGCGCACCCGTATGGCCGTCCAGAAAGCGGACAGTGTCCGTCAGTTTTGAGGCACGCAAAAGGCCCCCGCTCCGCAGCTCCGGCCTCCCCAATGCCGCGCTTCCAGACGCGCTGCACGCCTCTCCCGCGGCTCGGAGAACTGCCCTTCGGAAAACCAACGCCCCGAACGACAACTCTCCCTGAATCCGCAACACCTTTCCGGTTGCCAGCGCTCCCCGGGTCGCTTCAACATGGCCCCATGACAAACGCCCCGATTGATCTTAAAGCCCGCGCCCATCAGGCCATGCTCGAGGCGGGATTCCGGCCCGACTTTCCGCCGGACGTCCTCCACGAAGTGCAACTTTTGAAGCAAGGCGTGCCAAAGAACAACGGCCCGGCAGTGCGCGACCTGCGCTCGTTGCTTTGGTCCTCGATTGACAATGACAGCTCGCGCGACCTTGACCAGGTCGAATACGTCGAGAAGCTGCCCGATGGCGCCACGCGGCTGTTGGTGGGCATTGCCGACGTCGATGCCTCGGTCCCCAAAGGGTCCGCCACGGACCGCCAGGCGGCCGCGGAGAGCACTTCGGTCTATACCGGCGTGACGACCTTCCCGATGCTGCCGGGCGAACTCTCCACCGACCTGACTTCGTTGCTCGACGAGCAGGATCGCCTTTCCCTCGTCATCGAAATGCGCGTGGCCGTTTCCGGCGAGGTGGACGGGCACGAGGTTTACCCGGCCTGGCTGCGCAACCGGGCGAAACTGGCCTACAGTTCGACCGGCGCCTGGTTGGAAGGGCGCGCGCCGATGCCGCCCGCGGTTGCCAGCACGCCGGGAATGGAACCGCAACTGCGCCTGCAACAGGAAACCGCCGAGCAGTTGCGCGGCCTGCGCAAGCGAAATGGCGCGCTCACCTTCGGATCAATCGAAGCCACGCCGGTGGTGGAAAACGGCGAGGTCAAAGACCTGGTCGTGAGCCGGCATAACGTCGCCGAAGACATCATCGAAAGCTTCATGGTCGCCGCCAATACCGCCATGGCCCAGCACCTGAAGGAAAGAGATTCGCTCTCCATCCGCCGGGTGGTGCGAACGCCCAGGCGTTGGGACCGCATCCAGGCCATTGCGGCCCAATTCGGTGTGAAACTGCCGCCGGCGCCCGATCCGCGCGCCCTGTCTGAATTCCTGGACCAGCGCAACGCCGCCGACCCCGTGCGTTTCGCCGACCTCTCGCTCTCGGTCGTCAAACTCCTCGGCCCGGGAGAATACATCGTCGAACCGCCCGGCACCGAACACGAAGGCCATTTTGGACTGGCCGTGCAGGATTACACCCATTCCACCGCGCCGAACCGGCGCTACGCTGATCTGGTCACTCAACGGCTCCTCAAGGCCGCCCTTGCCGCCGGCCCCGGACCCTATGGTGAAGCGGATTTAAGCCAGATCGCGGCGCGCTGCACCGAGCGCGAGGATGCCGCCCGCAAAGTCGAGCGCCTGATGCGCAAAGTGGCTGCCGCCTGCCTGCTGAACCGGCGCATCGGCGAGGTGTTCGACGGAGTGATCACCGGCGCTTCGCCCAAAGGGACTTACGTTCGCCTGCTGAAGCTCCCCGCCGAAGGCCGGGTGGTTCGGGGCGCGCAGGGGATCGATGTCGGCGACAAGGTCCAGGTGCGCCTGGCCGCCGTGGACGTGGCCAAGGGCTTTATTGACTTTGAGAGAAGATAGGTGGACAATTCTGTTCATGAGCGCCAACCCGGCTACTCCCTCGATCAGTTACAGTTTCACCATGCGGCTGGCGTATCCGAACCGAATCGGCACGTTGGCTCGCATCGTGAGCGCCATCGGAAAAGAAGGCGGCGACATCGGCGCCGTGGACATTGTCGCCTCCGACACGAAAGCCATGACGCGCGACATCACGGTCCGGCCCCGCGACGCGGCGCACCAAGAGCAGATCGTCGCCCGGGTTCGCCGTCTGAGCGGCGTCAAGGTGATCAACGTCTCCGACCGCGTGTTCCTGCTGCACCTCGGGGGCAAGATTGCCATCCAAAACAAAGTGCCGCTGGTCACGCGCGACGCGCTCTCGATGGCCTACACCCCGGGAGTGGCCCGCGTGTGCGAAGCCATTGCCGCCCACCCGCGCAAGGCCTGGCAGCTTACCATCAAAGGCAACTCCGTCGCCGTCGTCAGTGATGGCACCGCCGTTCTGGGCCTGGGCGACATCGGCCCCGAAGCCGCCATGCCGGTCATGGAAGGCAAAGCGATGCTCTTCAAGGAGTTCGCCGGCATTGACGCCTACCCGATCTGCCTCAGGACAAAGGACACTCAGGAGATCATTGCGGCAGTCAAACACCTCTCGGTGGGCTTCGGGGGCATCAACCTGGAAGACATCTCGGCTCCGCGCTGCTTCGACATCGAGCGCGAACTCCAGGCGCAATTGGACATCCCGGTGTTTCACGACGACCAGCACGGCACCGCGGTCGTGGTCCTGGCGGCCCTGCTCAACGCCCTGCGCCTCACGCGACAGAAGCTCGAGCGGCTGCGGATCGTGATCTCGGGCGCGGGCGCCGCAGGTGTGGCCGTTGCCCGCATCCTCCTGCGCGGGGGCGCGCGCGACATCGTGGTCTGCGACCGTGCAGGCGTCCTGCACGAAGGCCGGCTGCCCAATCTCAATGAGAGCAAAGCGTGGTTGGTCCGGCACACCAACCCCCGCAACCTGCGTGGCCGGGCGGAAGACGCGCTCCGCGGCGCGAACGTCTTCATCGGCGTTTCCGGGCCGGGGACGTTGCAGGCCAAACACCTCCGGCGCATGGCCCCCAAAGCCATCGTCTTTGCCCTGGCCAATCCCACACCGGAAATCATGCCCGAAGAAGCCGCCCGGGTCGCGTTCATCGTCGCCACGGGCCGCAGTGATTACCCCAACCAGATTAACAATGTGCTCGCCTTCCCGGGCATCTTCCGTGGCGCCCTGGACGTTCGTTCCACGCAAATTACCGAAAGCATGAAGCAGGCTGCCGCGCGCGCCATTGCCCAATGCATCGCTCCGCGCGAACTGAGCGCCGAATACATCGTGCCGAGCGTGTTCAACCGGCAGGTGGTCCAGCGCGTCGCTGCTGCCGTCCAGCGTGCCGCCCTCCGGGCGGGTGTCGCCCGTAAACGGAAATGATACCAGTTTACTGAAACAACCGGTATGTTCCCCTCTCCCGGCCTGCGGCCACCCTCTCCCCATACAATTGGGGGGCAGGGAGAGGGGTTCCCACTGATTCCTACCGAGTTCCATTGCGAAGTAGTCTCACAAGCTCTTGGGAAAACCCTGACGCGCATCTTCTTATTTATGGCGATAGCATTATGCCTCTCTGGTTGCGAATCGGCTGGCGGACCAGGGACCCCTTCGTTCGCAAACTATACCCTGGATTACACCACGCCGACCAATGCCTTCCTGCAAGCCCAGCTCGAAGCGATTGACGCCCGGTTGCGCGCCAAATACGGCATGACGACCGAGCAAGCGGCGGTTGGCGTACTGGACTTGAAAGACCTGCGCCTGGCGATGGTTCACCCGGACCGCATTGACTACGCCGCGAGCGTGGCGAAAGTGGGCATCTTGCTCGCTTACTTCCAGTTGCATCCCGAGGCGGCCACTCGCCTCGATCCGCAGACGCGCCACGAGCTGGGACTGATGGTCAAAGTCTCCAGCAACGAGATGGCGGCGAAGTTCTCCCGCGAGCTGGGTTTGCGCCAGATTCAACAGGTGCTCAACTCCTATCACTTCTATGACACCAACCACGGCGGCGGGATTTGGATGGGCCGGCACTACGGCGGCGGCGGCGAACGCATTGGCGACCCCCTCAGCGATAACTCGCACGCGGCGACCGTGCGCCAGTTGCTCCGCTTTTTCCTGTTGCTCGAACAGGGCAAACTTGTCTCGCCCGAAGCCTCGCAGACCATGCGCGAGATATTCGCTTCCCCGGACATTCCTCACGACAACATCAAGTTCGTGAAGGGCCTGGCCGGTCGGGACGTGCAAATCATTCGCAAGTCGGGCACCTGGGAGAACTGGTTTCACGACTCGGCGGTCATCACCGGTCCTGGCCGGCACTACATCCTTGTGGCCCTCACCCGCCATCCGAAAGGGGACGACTATCTCGTCGAATTGGCCCCGGCGGTGGACGACCTCCTGACCCCGGGCCGTTGACAAAGTAGCGTCTCGCCTGCGAGTTGACCGGGCGTCCCGCCCGGTGATGCTTCGGGTCCTGGCGCGGGACACTATCAAAACCCGCAGGTGAGGATGCCCGGACAGCGGCTGTGTGCGCAGCACGAGCCGCAGCGGGTGAGGCGGAAATCAGTTGGCTGGTTTGGCTGGTGCAGCATCCGCCACCGCGCCGATGCAGTTCGCAACTTGACCAATAATTTCACAACACATTTGCTGGTAGTCGGCGGAATCCGTGGGGATTCCAAACAGCGCGAGTGATTCACGCAACTTGCTGCTCTTGGAGTGAGCATCTCCCTGCCGGAGATCAGCGACACCAGCAAGCGCCTGCGTAATTTTGCGTCCGTCGAGTTGGAGAGTGTCGAGCCACAACGCGAGGCGCTTAACCTGACGCAATCCCTCCTTGTTCGCTTTCTCAGCATTCGTGGGGTCGATTTTGGCGTTCAGCAAGCCAATGTCGACGGGTTCGCAGACGATACGATGCAGTTCCTTGCACAACTTGCACACGTCTTCAAACGAATCGCAGTAAAAGCGGTGAATCTGACGAAAGAATTCAGAATCGGACGGAAGCTGTTGGAGAAGTGCCTGCTCATAAACGATCGCCGTCCGTTTTTAAAGAAGTTGCAAGTTGTGCCAGAGCATTGTTTCAGGAGCTGTCGTATTCGCCGGGCGAGCCAGATTTTGTGACATATGCAGTTCCTCAGACAGGCCGCCATCAGGACCGACATTGTGGGTAACCCACATCTTTTGGGCCCACTCAGGTAGTTGTGCCATATCGTAGCCGAGGATATTTATCAATCCCAGCCCATTAATGCCGAAGTGAAGCATTTGGTTGGAGGCCGGGCCGACTTCGCCGGTGTTTTGTGTGAACCATTTAATGTGACTCTTTGGTTCGCCCAACATCTGACGGATAACTGAAGGCTTGAACCAGAGCCAACCCCGATAATCTAGCAGTGCACTGCCAGCGAGGGTCTTTTGTTCCTGATTCTCCACCTGAAAATGAACACGGGCCTCAACCTTGTCGCGCCGAATCCGAGGGCTCTTGGCCGCGGGTTGAATCCAATGCTTCACCCAAATTCTCCCGCGAAGTGCGGACAGCTTCCGGCCCGTGGCCTCAACAGAAGAGGATTCAGCTTTAGCGGCTGTCTCAACGCAGGGATGAGGCATTTCTGGCACGTCATCTTTTGGATTCACGCTTTCTCGCCACATATGCAAGACCGTCCCCTTAATGCCGTATGGTTCTCCGCCCTCGTGAACGTCAGCGAACGTTCCCTCCCATTCACCGTGAGCAAATCGCCTCTCTCGCTGGTCAGAGCTCCAGGTTAGCCCCGGAAAACTCTCCTCGATGGCGTCTCTAAACGTGAAAATCGTGAGCAACAGCGACGCCTTCTTGGCGCACAAATAGTCACGAAGATGCTCCGTACGAAACAACAGCGATGCCGGCCTGCCGTCTTTATCGCGCTCCAACTTTGCCACTTCGACGTCATTCTCGTCGGGTCGAATCCAAGTGTCGCCTCGGCGAAACAACTGTAATCCCACTTCGAGTTCCTGAAGGAGATCCCACTGCGTCGGCTCATCCGTTTCAAACGACCGCTGAATTACGGGATAGAGAACCCGTGGGTCTTCGAGGTAACAACCGGGAGGCAGAAAGATTTTTTCATTAGCCCAAGCCGAATCCGACGAATTACGAGTGACAGACTGCCAATCCACTTTTGCGAATTCGGCTTGCAGGTCAAGCGGCACAATAATCGAGTCAATGTCCTGATAGGCTTTCCGATAGCCCACAGTTCCAAACCGCCCATGCAAAACGTCAACCTTCTCGACAACCAGAGGGATCCATGTGGCTTTCGCAAAAGAAAGTCCCTCAATGTCCCGCTCCTCAATCCAAGTCTGCGGGCATTTCTCAAACGCTGGGTTTTGATCCGGCATGGCCTATTATGACGATTCTGTCACGTTCCGGAATAGTGAACCACGATCGAGCCGCCATGCAAAACGATTCTGTCACGTCCAGCCCGTTGCTCTCGTCCTGTGGGGGTTGCACCTCATGGGCCCACTGCGCCAACGAAAAGCCATAGTGGCCCTTGAATAGAAAGCTGTTAGCGCGCAGACCCCGAGAGGCAAGCACACGCGGTGCAGAAAGATGGCGAGAGAAAGCCCGGCTCAAATGACTCACCCGCCGGGTTAAGGCGCCCACCCGCCGCGTAAACCCCCCGCACTTCCGCAGCCTTTCCCCCTTCCACGGGATGGGCTTTTCCACGCACTTAAATAAACATGGCTAATAGCTGACACTTTTGGACCCGCAAACGATCCCCTGGCCAATTAGCAGCAGGGGGCGAGCATGGGGGCAGCAGGGGGTTCAGGTTGCGGTCCTTTGCCGGCGACTGGACGATATGCATTTATCTTGCTTATAATCAGTGACTTATGCAAGCAATCAGAGGGCTGGCTGGGGTTGGCGGTGGGGGAATATCTGGTGGATATGTATCTTGTTTATAATAAAAGACTTATGAAAGAAGAGTGGGGGCTGGCAGAGGACAGGTTGAGATCTGGCTGGAGGATGGTGGGCTGCAAAAGCACTCTGCTATTTCGGCACTGTCCACAAACAGGACACTTCGACACTGCCAAGTTACATTATATCAGTTAATACAATCAAGGGCCATCAAGTGGTGGGGGGATATCCAGCACCCCCGGAAGCGTTCGGGGCTGATACTCAGGTTGCGTTGAAGCCTTGCTGGCGACTTGCTCTCCGCAGGCGCGAGAGTTAAAGTTTGGCTTGTGAATACCCAGAGACTGATGGACATCCCAGCTCTGTCGCGCGTCCGCCAGCATCCCTGCCAACTATCTCTTGGTGGACCGGAAGCGAGCACTCTGCCTCGAGGGCTGGCGCAATCGCCTTTGGTTCGCGGGGCGCTGGCCGAATTTCGTCGAGCGACGGGACTGGCCGCCAAGCTGGTGCCGGCGGTGCTGCCAACGCGGCTCATTCGATTTGGGGCGCAGGAAAATGACTTCGTCCGCGCGGTGGTGTGCAACCCGGACGGGTGCCGTGGTTGTCACCAGGCGCAACTGGCGTTGCTGCGCCGGTTGGGCGGCAAACTCAAGCCGCAACAGGTCTCCTGCCGGTGCGGGTTGATCCTGTTCGCCGTGCCGGTCGTGGCGGCGGGCCGGCACGTGGCGACTGTTATCGGCGGCAAGGTGCGCGTTGGGCGCAGCGGCGCCCGGGCGTTAGAGGCCCTGCTCCCGCAATTGCGGCTGCACGGAGGCAAACGTGCCCTCCGGCGACTGCGCGCGGATTACTACCGCGTGCCGGTTTTGACGGTCCAGAAGCTGCGCGCCGCCGTCCGGCTCCTGGATATGCTGGCCCGGCTTTTTGGCGAAACCCTGGTTCACCCACCTCCGCCGCGCTCGCTCACCGACCCGCCCTGTATTTGCGCGGCCAAGCAATTCGTGCGGCTGCACCTGGGGGAACGACTCACCAATCGTCAAGTCGCCCAAGCCGTTCATCTGGAGGAGTCCTATTTCTGCCGCTTGTTTCACCGGGTGACGAAGATGACCTTCCATGCTCATGTGGCCCAGGCGCGCGTCGAACAGGCCAGGACCTTGCTCCTGAACAGCCACCAGCGCATCGGCGAAATCGCCTCCGCCACCGGCTTCCAATCCGCCTCCGACTTCAACCGCGTCTTCAAGGCCAGCGTGGGAACGACCCCGACGGAGTTTCGCCGGAAGGGCGTTTAACCACGGATGGACTTGGCGCGGCACAGCCGCGCGCAAATCTGGCAAGGACGCGCTCCACCGCGTCCCGGGAAATGCCCGGAGGAAGAAGCGCGACGCGGTGGAACGCGTCCTGACCAGCAACGATCCGCGCTTATCTCCTTCATCAGCCCGCCTTTCCTGCCCAAAAGTCAATTGGCGGCTAAAGAAAGTCAATCGGCGACTAACACCCCCGCCCGGGATGTGCTTTATTGGAAGCTCAACCAGAATGTTTAACAACCAGGAAAAAATGTGCTTATGAAACATAAGAGCAGCTTCGAGCGTGTATTCTCAGGTCTTTTGCGCCGGCAGACGCTGCCGGCGCCGGGAGGGGAATCCAAGAACAATGAACCCTGCTGCCGCAAGCCTGAAATCAAAAACTCATCCACTATGAGAATTCGTGTCCTCGCCTCCCTTTGTTGCGTTTTGTTTACCATGAACGGTTTCGCTAACAGCTACACAATAACCCTTCCCGGTGGGTGGAGCCTGATTGCCAACCAACTCGACTCCACACTGTCTGGCGGCAATACGCTGGACAATGTCCTGCCGAATATGCCGGACTCTACCGCGGTTTACAAATATGCCTGCAAAACCGGATTTTCAACCCCTGACGAGTATTACGCCGGCTATGGCTGGTATCCCGGCACGTTGACTTTGAACCCTGGCGAGGGGGCGTTTATCTGGCTGCCGTACGCCGTGGCAATAACCTTTAGCGGAACCCCTCACGTTCCGGTGCTGCCGGTGGTCCTCCCGTGCGGCTGCAATGCTCCTATTTTGTTAAGCTGCCAGGCCACCACCGCCTCAGCCACATTCCAGGACCTGACCGGCTTCTCACCCACGGCAGGCACCACCCTGTACCGGTACAATCCGGGCGAGCCGGGCGGCCCTTCAGACCCGTTGACAGCGCCCTACTACACCGTTTACACCTTCTCTGGCACGGGCTGGACGCCCAACACGCCACTCCTGAACCTGGGCGAATCCGCCTTCATCTCCGTGCCCTGCTCCAATCCGCCACCCTGCTGCCCGGACACAGGCGGGGTCAAGTACTTGCAGAGTCCCGATCTCGCCAATGGCATTGACGTGAACGCGACCTTTACCCCGCTAGACCCCAACGATTTTCGCCCTTGGGTGCTGGCCGATGATTTCCCCTGCACGAACAGCGGGCCGATCACCGACATTCATATATGGGGTTCGTGGCTGTATGACCAGGTGGACTACAACGCGGTCTATACGCTGGCCATTTGGAGCGACGCTCCTGCGAATACGGCGGGTACGTACTACAGCCATCCGGATCAACTGTTATGGACGCAAACCTATGCCAACGGCCAGTACGCGCTTTGCCCCTACACCAATCAGTTCGAGAACTTCTATGATGGGGACAGCAATCTTTACGGGATTCCGAGCTGGCTGGGAAGCTCGAGCAACCTGTTTTATCTGTGTTTCGACGCCAGTCCAACGAATACGTTCTATCAGACCGGAAGCCCGACCGCGACAACCAATTATTGGTTGTCCGTGACCGTGCAGTCCTCCACCGGCAGCAACTACTTCGGTTGGAAGTCCTCTGCGACGGCCTACAACGACGCTGCAGTTTCTGCTTCTAGCGGCAATTTCTATCCTCAGCCGGGAGACTGGTATCCGATGACTGACGCCCAGGGCCTCCCGCTCAACATGGCCTTCAAGATCACCACCGCCACCAACTCTTGTTCGCTGGTCCTCACCTGTCCGACCAACATCGTGGTGACAACCTGCAGCAATTGCGCGACGGTCTTCTACGCGGCCACGGCGACCAATACCTGTTGCTTTAGCAACGTGGTGGTGGGTTACAGCATTCAATCGGGCTCGTGTTTCCCGCTCGGAACCAACACGGTGCAAGTCACGGCCTATGACCCTGACTGCGCCAGCACCCCGCCGGCCACGTGCAGCTTCACGGTCACGGTCGTTCAAGGCGCCAATTGCACCAACTGCTGCTCCGGCTGCGTGGCGCCCTATCCGGACAGCTATACGGTGACGGTGTATCCCGGATTGAATTTCCTGGCGGACGACCTGTGCCAGGGAACGAACAATACGGTGGCGGACCTGCTGCCCAGCGTTCCGGACGGAACATATTTATATATCTGGACGGGCGGGGGTTTCACTGCCTTGACTTACGACGCTCTGCTGGGCGGATGGGATAATCCGACCGTGACGCTGTCTCCCGGAGAGGGCTTTATTCTCGACAATCCTTCCGGCACAAACTTCACGCTCACCATTTACGGTTGCGACCCCACTTGTCCTCCGCCTTGCACGCCCGCCAATGAATGGTCGCTGGTCGGCGGGTTTGGCACGGCCACGGCCACCTGGTCCAACCTGTTCAGTTGCCCGCCTCCTTGCGGGACGGAGGTCATCCTTTTCAACCCGGTCACCCAGCAGTACACCACCAACACCTATGTCAATGGCGTTTGGGCGCCCTCGGCGCCGGTGCTGGCAGTCGGCCAGTCGGCGTGGGTCTATGTCAACCCCAACCCGGGATTGATCGTAACCTGCCCGACGAACAAGACGGTTCCGTGCGGCAGTGGCTGGACGTTTGATCAGCCGACCGCTTTGTCCTGCTGCACCAACGAGATTGTCACCTCGTTCGGCGTTGCGACCAATGTGATCATCACCTCGACCGGCACCGTGACGAACAGCGGTCCCTGTCCGTGGGTCATCACCCAGACCTGGCTGATTACCGACGGCTGCGGCGACAGCAACACCTGCAGCCAGACGGTGACAGTCGTGAACACCAATCCGCCGGTGATCAACTGTCCGGGCAACATCGTGGTGACGTCCTGCACGAACGTGCCGGTCTGTTATAATGTGACCGCCACCAGCGCCTGCTGCAGCAACGTGACCGTGGTCTGCACGCCGCTCTCGTGCTCTTCCTTTGCGCCGGGAACGGTGACCACGGTGAATTGCACGGCGACGGACTGTTGCACCAACACGGCCACCTGCAGCTTTACGGTGACGGTGCTCTGCAGCAACTGCTGCGCCGGCTGCGTGGCGCCCTATCCGGACAGCTATACGGTGACGCTGTATCCGGGCTACAATTACCTGGCGGACGACCTGTGCCAGGGAACGAACGACACCGTGGCCGACCTGCTGCCCAGCGTTCCGGATGGAACACAATTATACACCTGGAACCAAACGAGCCAGTCTTACAACCCTGTCGTGACATACTCCCTGGGCGGATGGAATAATCCCACCGTGACGCTGTCCCCCGGAGAGGGCTTCATCCTATACAATCCTACCACCACGATCCTTACCCTCACCATTTACGGTTGCGAACCCACTTGTCCTCCGCCTTGCATGCCCACCAATGGGTGGTCGCTGGTCGGCGGGTTCGGCACTACCCCTGCCACTTGGACCAACCTGTTCAGTTGCCCGCCTCCTTGCGGGACGGAGGTCCTCATTTTCAACCCGCTCACCCAGCAGTACACCACCTACACCTATGTCAATGGCGTTTGGATGCCCTCGGCGCCGGTGCTGGCAGTTGGCCAGTCGGCGTGGGTCCATGTCAACCCCAGCCTGGGCCTGGTCGTAACCTGCCCGACAAACAAGACGGTGCCGTGCGGGAGCGTCTGGACATTTGATCTGCCGTTGGCTTCGTCCTGCTGTACCAACGTGTTCACCTTGTCCGGCGTCGTGACCAACGTGATCATCAGCTCGACCGGCATCGTGACCAACGGCGTCTGCCCGCAGTTCATCACTCAGACCTGGCTGATTACCGACGCCTGCAGCAACAGCGACACCTGCAGCCAGACGGTGACCGTGGTTAACACCAATCTGCCGGCGATCAACTGTCCGAGCAACATAGTTGTGGTGTCGTGCACGAACGTGTCGGTCTGCTACAGCGTTACCGCCACAACCGCCTGCTGTAGCAACGTGACGGTGGTCTGCACGCCGCCCTCGTGCTCATCCTTTGCGCCGGGAACGGTGACCACGGTGAATTGCGTGGCGACGGACTGTTGCACCAACACGGTGACGTGCAGCTTTACGGTGACGGTGCAATGCTGTCCGCCATTGACGCTGTTCAACACCGGGGTGAGCACGAACGGCTCGTTGCTCGGTCCAAACTCGGTTGATCCCAACTACACGCTGACCACGAATCCCAACGGCGGCGGGGCCCAGGCCTTTGCGGTCCTTCCCACTGTGCCCGGTTGGTTGGCCAATGACGCCATCTCCCAATGGATCGGCCCGGCGACCAACGGCGGGAGCGCTCCGGGGACCTACACCTATCAAATGACGTTCGACGTCCCTTGCACGAATAACCTTGTCATCACCGGACAGTGGGCGGTGGACAATCTGGGGGCCATCTATATTGATTCCACCGCCAACAGCCCGGTCTCGACCATCACGACCGTCACTTCCAGCAGTTTTACCACGTGGCATCCGTTCACGATCAGTGGCGGCTTGACGGCGGGAACGCATACGCTGATCTGCGTGGTGACCAACCAGAGCGGACCGACCGGGCTGCGATTGGAACTAAGCGGCAGCGCTTGCTGCTGTGTGCCGCCGCCCTCCGGGATGACCGCCTGGTGGACCTTCGATGAGGCGGCCGGGCCAGTGGCCAACGACATCGCCGGCACGTTTAACAATATGGGGACCTACTATGGCAGCCCGACGCCAACCCCAGGCAAGGTCGGCAATGCGCTCTGCTTTAACGGGGTTACTGACTACGTCCTGGTGCCCGACCAAGCGGAGATCGACTTCATCGGCTCCTGCATCAGCGGGACTAACGGGGCGGAATCCTTTACCATTGACACTTGGATCCGAGCCACTGCCAACGGGCCGGGCCAGCAGACCGTATTGGACAAGCGTGTCAACGTAAATACGGCTCCGCAGGGCTACGAACTGTTCCTGTATTATGGCAAGCTGGGCTTCCAAATCGCCGATGGGGCGGGGTACGGAAACTACATAGCCCCCGCGCCCGATTTGCGGGATGGGCAATGGCATTTCATCGCCGTGACGGTGGCCCGCTGCGGCACCAATGGGAACGCCGGCACGCTCTACGTGGACAACAATGCGGTTCTGACCTTCCTCGACCCACGAACCGGAGATCTCAACAACACGGCGAGCCTGGCGATTGGGCTGCCCGATCCCTATTATGGATTCAGCTATTACTCGGGTTGCCTCGACGAATTGGAAATCTTCAAGCGGGTGCTCGCGCCGCAGGAACTGCAAAGCATCTTCAACGCCGGTTCCGCTGGCAAGTGCAAGACCAATTGTCTCGGAGCGCTCACCCTGACCTGTGCCACGAACAAGATTGTCCAGTGCCCCGCCAAGTGGAGCTTCGACCCGCCCTCCGTCTCGGACCCGTGCTGCGGCACCAATTACACCCTCACCTTCACCACTGTGACCAACGGCACGTCCTGCTCCAATGTCTTTACACGCACCTGGCAGGTTATCGACTGCTTGCAGCGCACGGCGGCGTGCAGCCAGACGGTGACCGTGGTTAACACCAATCTGCCGGTGCTGACGTGCGCGAGCAACAAGACGGTGCAGTGCGGCACGGCGTGGAGTTTTGATGCGCCGACGGCCTTCGACGCCTGTTGCACCAATTTGGCGATCACCGTGATTGGCACCGTAACCAACGCCGTCACGACCAACGGCGTCATCGTTCCTTGCGCCATCAACTACACGCGCACCTGGCAGGTGACGGACTGTTGCACCAACACGGCCACCTGCAGCCAGACGGTGACGGTGGTGAACACCAATCCGCCGGTGATCAACTGTCCGAGCAACATCGTGGTGGTGTCCTGCACGAACGTGCCGGTCTGTTACAGCGTTACGGCCACCAGCGCCTGCTGCAGCAACGTGACGGTGGTCTGCACGCCGCCCTCCTGCTCGTCCTTTGCGCCGGGAACGGTGACCACAGTCAATTGCGTGGCGAAGGACTGTTGCGGCAACACGGCCACTTGCAGCTTTACGGTGACGGTCCAAGGCTGCGTGACCCCACCGACCAATATGGTTTTGTGGCTGCCGTTTGACGAAAGCATCGGCCCCGTTTCGGCCAATATTGCCCCGGTCCTGGGCGCCAACAATGGCCTGCAGGTTGGTGGCCCAGGTGTCGTTGTCGGGGCTCACGTGGACAACAGCCTGAGTTTCAATGGTGCGAACCAGCACGTCACGGTGCTGAACTACCCCGCCATTGAGATCGGCACGAACGATTGCACCATTGATGCCTGGGTCAACCGCGCCACCAACGGCCCCAACTCACTGCCGAGCGTGATCGTTGATAAGCGCGATGCCAATTATGTCGGCTACTCCTTATCGGTCAGTTACGGCCGCCTCATTCTGTCATGGGGGGGCAACTACGCTGACACCGGCAGTCTCAAGGTGCCGCCGGACGGTCTGTGGCACTTCGTCGCTGTCAGCGTGAGTCAAAGCGCCAGGAATGTCTTGTTCTATATTGACGGCGTTGCCAACAGCACGGTTGCTCTGATCCCGACCGACGTTTCAAACACGAGCGCCTTCTGGGTTGGAGCTTCGCCTCTGGGCGGCAACCGGCCCTGGCTGGGCGATCTTGACGAAGTGGAGGTGTACGACCGCGCACTATCCACCAATGAACTTTATGGGATTTACAGCGCCGGTCCGTGTGGCAAATGCAAACCGCCTTGCGCCACAATCGCCGTAATCTGTCCGACCGACAAGACGGTGCCGTGTGGTAGCGCCTGGACGTTTGATCTGCCGTTGGCTTCGTCTTGCTGTGGCAGCAACGTGATCACCTCGACCGGTGTCGTGACTAACGTGATCATCACAGCGACCGGCACAGTGACGAACAGCGGTCCCTGTCCGTGGGTCATCACCCAGACCTGGCTGTTGACCGACGCTTGCGGCAACAGCAACACGTGCAGCCAGACGGTGACGGTGGTTAACACCAATCCGCCGGGGCTGCACTGCGCGAGCAACAAGACGGTGCCGTGCGGCACGGCGTGGAGTTTTGATGCGCCGACAGCCACCGACGCCTGTTGCACCAATCTGACGATCACCGTGATTGGCACCGTCACCAACGGCGTCATGACCAACGGCGTCACCTCTCCATGCGGCATCAACTACACGCGCACCTGGCTGGTGACGGATTGTTGCACCAACACGGCCACTTGCAGCCAGACGGTGACCGTGGTCAACGACCTGCCGCCCATTGTCAACGTGCTCTGCGTGACCAACGTCTATTTTGCCGGCGGCGGCAATGGTTTCACCACCCCGGTGCCTAGTTCACCCAGTGCGGGTCTGCTGGCCCGGTTCGCCGGCGACACCTTCAAGCAATTCGACCAATGCCTGATCAACAGCGTCTTTATCGACACGTTCAGCCACCTGCCGCCCTGCATTACGTCGGCCTATCTCACCATGGGCCTCAAACCCTGCGGCGACATCCCCGACAACGACGCCATCAACCTGGCCTTCACCGGCGCGGGCGGCATTTTGGAGATCGGCTCCGACTCTTGGAGCAGCTACATTGGCACAGTGGACAACGGGACGTCAACATCCGGCTTGGTGCCCGGAACTTGGAGCAGCTACACGAGCGGGCAAGTCATCACGCTTGACCTCGGCAACCTGCCCCCCGGGACCGGCGGGCCGACGAGCCTCCTTTCGGATTTGAACCGGTACGGCTTCCTGGACTTCGAGCTCGAGGACGACACGGGGGTCGATTACCTGCAATTGACGGTGGTGACATGCTGCTGCTCGACCAACAAGACCGTCCAGTGCGGGAGCGGTTGGACTTTTGACGTGCCCACCGCGGTGGATGCGTGCAGCGGAGCGCCGGTGCCGGCGACCATTCTGAGCACCGTGACCAACGGCCTCTGCCCGCAGGTCATCACCCGGACCTGGCTGTTCACCGACGTGTGCGGCAACACCAACACGTGCAGCCAGACGGTGACGGTGGTTAACACCAATCCGCCGGTGATGCATTGCGCGAGCAACAAGACGGTCCAGTGCGGCACGCTGTGGAGTTTTGACGCGCCGACGGCCACCGACGCCTGCTGCACCAATGTGGCCATCACCGTGCTCGGGACCTTGGTGGCCAGCCAACCCAATGCTTGCACCAACGTTTACACGCGCACCTGGGAGGCGACGGATTGTTGCTCCAACCGGGCCACCTGCAGCCAGACGGTGACGGTAGTCGATACTACGGCCCCGGTCATCCTCAACTGCCCATACCCCACGGTGACCGTGCCGTTGAGGCCCTGTAATCAGATTCTCATCCCCGCCATTAAGCTCATCGCGACGGACAACTGCACCCCGACCAGCCTGTTGCACTGGTCGCAGTCGCCGCCGGCCAATACCATCGTGTCCGGGCCTTCCGCCTCCGTCACCGTGACCGTGACCGACCTCTGCGGCAATTCGAGCCACTGCGTAGTTCAGGTCGTGGGACTGGGCACCCAAACCGGGGGCCTCGTCGTCACCTGCCCGACCAGTATGACCGTGACCAACTGTCTCGTGCCCCTGGTGCCCGTCACCGCCACGGACCCCTGTTGCACGAATCCACCGGTGATCACCCAGCAGCCGCCGGCGAACACACCGTGCCCGGGAAGCTTCGTCACCGTGACCGTCACGGATTGTGGCAGTACCGTCACCCGGTCGGTTGCCTTGAACTTTAGCGGGCCGCAATCCTTCCTGGGTAATCTGTACAACACCGGAAACCACAACCCGGCCGGCCAGCCGGCCAGTTTGCTGGTGGATGACGCCGTGGATCCTCATTACGCGCTGCCGTCCAACGAGGTGCCTGGTGGCACGGGCGTGGGATGCCCGGGCAACCCTCTCCGCTCTGACTACTTCGGCACTGCAGTCGCCGTCTCTGATAGATGCTGGTCCTCCGGCAACTATTGTGCGTGGGATAATAATTACGTTAGCTACACCTGCTACGAATATGTTCCCTGGAGCTTGCCTCCAGACCCGGCTCATACTACAACCGCCGTGTCCAAGTGGATCGCTCCCGATTATACCAACAACGGCTGCTGCCCGTCCGGCCCTTACACCTATACGCTGGCCTTCACGCTGCCGAGCACCATTAACCTGGCCACCGCGACCATCCAGGGACGGTTTGCGGCGGACAACAGGGCCGGCATTTATCTCAATGGCGCGCCGGTGCCGGCCGGCGACGGGGGGGTTACGCTCGGTGGTATCTACGGTTTTGCCCAATGGACGTCCTTTACCATTCCCCCCGGCAGTTTCAATACAGGCCCGAACAACAATCTAGTGTTCATCGTGACTAACACCGACGCCTGCTCTTGGACTGGCTTGCGGGTTGAATTCACCAACGCCATCGCCAATTGCTGCACCTGCTCGCCGCCCGTCATCCACAATTTGATCACGGGGCCTATGGTGAGCAGCAGCAGTACCTACGGTTTGGTGTCCACTTTAACCTCCTTGCCGGTGGGCAGCACCGCCACGTTCACGGTCAATGCGGGCGGCACGCCGCCATTGGCTTACCAGTGGTACCTAAACGGGGTGCCGTTGGTCAATAACGGCCACTATTCCGGGGTCACCACTCCCACTCTGCAAGTCCACCCGCTCGGCTACGCCGACGGCGGCCTCTACTCCGTCGTCATCGCCAATCCTTGCGGCGTCGTGACCGGATACGTTAGCCTGAATGTGACGCCGCCATTGGGGTGGCCCATTGGCCTCTGGAACGTGGCAGTGCTCTCCAGCCCGCTCGCCGCCACCATCGGACCCGACTTGGTTCTGGTTGGGTCGAGCGTCGCCACCAATTTTGCCATCACCGCCGGGACGACGGAAGACTTTGGCCTGCCCGAGGAAGGCGGCCAGGTTGTCAACGTCATGGACATCAACCCGAACGCGGCGGCCTCCATCCAGATACCCCTCCTTTCCGCGTCCGGCAGCAGCACCGACCCCAGCTACACGGTCATGATGGACCTCTATGAGCCGGACACCTCGCTCGGAACTCCCAGCACGCTCTGCCAAAGTATTCCTTGTTGCGTCAGCAACCTGAGCAGCAGCGGGCAGGACGGCGTTACCTTGACTCTGGACGCGCAAAACAACCTGCACGTCACCGGCTCCGCCGCCGGAGTGCCGTTTGACACTGGCCCGACTACGAATCTGGCGGTGGATGCCTGGAACCGCGTGGCCCTGGTGGTGGATGATCCTCAGGATGGAGTCGCCGTCAACCTGGGCCTCTATCTCAACGGCCAACAGGTCGGCAGCCTCACTGTGCCCACGCCCGTCGGGCTGCCCATCAACTGGAGCAACGGTCCGCCGACGCTGCTCAGCCGTCAGACAAACGATGTCAGCCCCAACGCTGAGTTCTATGTCTCCAGCATCCAGTTCGCCGCCGCCGCGCTGGCGCCCCAACAGATTGCCGGCATGGGTTCGCCTGACAATGGCCCGGCTCCGGCGAACCAGACCTCGGTTGGCACACAACCCGTCCTCTCGGCCACGGTGTCTGGCGGCACGATCAGCCTCAGTTGGACCGGCAGTCCGTATGTCCTGCAGGAAACCACTGACCTGTCCAGTGGTGTGTGGGTGGACTCCACGCTGCCCTTCACTGAGGAGGCGGTTGCCGCCGGGGGTTCCGGCAACACCCAGACCACCGCCATCGCCGCTCCGGCGGCAGGGGGTGCCCCACAGAAGTTTTATCGCCTGATTTTCAGGCCATAGTCGCAACTCGCTCCAGGAAGGAGCGCGGGCTTCAACCCGCGCTCCAAATGAACCGAACACTCGCAAGCATCGCGAAGGGGTGCTGGAAGTGTCACAATCAGAATCGGCTTATCCGGCGTGACAAACGCCCGGTGCTCCGGCAACACTCTGCCAATCGGATGAGCTAAACCATCGTCCAATGAAAACACTGGCTGCCGTCATCGCGGTTTCTTTCACTATGCTGACCTCTCCTGCTCCGGCCAAAGCCTCGTCGCTCGCTCCCGACCTTGTCATCATTAACGCCTCCATCCACACGATGGATGAGGCCCACCCCACCGCCAGCGCCGTGGCGATTATGGGGAACCGCATCGCGGCCATCGGTTCCACACGCGAGATCCGCGCGCTGGCGGGGAAGGGGACCCGCGTCATCGATGCCGCCGGAAAGACCGTCTTCCCGGGATTCAACGACGCCCATGTGCATTTCCTTATGGGCGGGTTCTCCCTGGCGAACGTCGATCTGCGTGACGCCGGTTCCCCGGAAGAACTGGCCCGGCGCCTGGGCGCTTATGCGCAGAACCTCCCGAAGGGCCGGTGGATTCTCGGCGGCGATTGGGACCACGAGAAATGGCCGGGCGCGCCGCTGCCGACCAAGGAAATGATTGATGCCGTCACGCCGGACCACCCGGTGTTCGTGAACCGCCTCGACGGCCACATGGCGCTTGCGAACAGCCTCGCCCTCAAACTGGCGGGCGTCACGAAGGAAACCAAAGACCCGCCCGGCGGCCTCATCTTGCGCGACCCCAAGACCGGCGAGCCGACCGGTATTCTGAAGGATGGCGCCGAGAGCCTGGTGGACCGAGTGGTGCCGGACAAGACGTTTGATGAAAAGCATGTTGCCGCGCAGGCCGCCACCGACCACGCCGCCCAAGTGGGGGTGACCAGCCTGACCGACATGTCCGCCGACGGGGATGTCGGCCTTTACCAATATATGCTGGAGCGCGGCGAACTGAAGACGCGCATTTACGCCATTCGCTCAATTATCTCATGGGAAGCGTTGGCCAGGACCGGCGTGCGCGCCGCGTTCGGCAGCGACCGGCTGCGCATCGGCGGGCTGAAGGGGTTTGCTGATGGCAGCCTCGGCTCGTCCACCGCGCTCTTCTTCGAGCCTTACAACGATGCGCCCGGCACGCGCGGCTTGCTGTTCGACCAGATGTTGCCCGAAGGCATCATGCTCGAACGCGTTGAAGGCGCCGACAAGCTCGGCCTGCAGGTGATGATCCATGCCATCGGGGACGAGGCAAACCTGCGCATCCTCGAAATTTATCGGCAAGCAGCCGAGAAGAACGGGCCGCGCGACCGGCGGTTCCGCATCGAACACGCCCAGCATTTGCGCCCCGCCGAAATCCCCCGCTTCGGCCAGCAAAAGGTGATCGCCTCGATGCAACCGTATCACGCCGCTGACGACGGACGCTGGTGCGACAAACGCATCGGCCCGGAACGCTCGAAAAGCAGCTACGCCTTCCGCTCCCTGCTTGACTCGGGTGCCGTGCTCGCATTCGGCTCGGACTGGACCGTTGCCCCGCTCAACCCGCTGGATGGCCTCAAGGCGGCGGTGACGCGCCAAACGCTCGATGGCAAACATCCCGACGGCTGGA
Organism: Verrucomicrobiota bacterium; assembly: GCA_050011195.1. Lineage (GTDB taxonomy): Bacteria > Verrucomicrobiota > Verrucomicrobiia > Limisphaerales > UBA8199 > PALSA-1440. The sequence goes on from JBEKJO010000006.1 coordinate 80,951, forward strand.
TGCCGGAGCAGAAACTCTCCCTCGATCAAGCCGTGCGCGCTTACACCGTCGGCTCCGCCTACGCCGAGTTTGCGGAGCACGTGAAAGGCACGATTACTCCCGGCAAACTTGCCGACCTGGTGATGCTCGACCGCGACCTCTACCAGATCAGGCCCGCGGACATCGACAAGGCCCGAGTGGTCCTGACGGTTATGGACGGCCAGGTCGTCTGGCAGGCCAAGTAACTTCCTCGATGGCAAGGACGCGTTCCCCCGCGTCCCATTCATACTGGGCGAAGTCAGGGACGCGGTGGAACGCGTCCTTGCCAGGTTCAGGGGCGCACAGCGCGTCAAAGGGTCGGAGTGCCCTCTTCCCATTGGCCCCACTCTGCCTGGATATGGGGTGAACACCCCATTGAGCCTGAAGCAAGGCAAGGCGATACTCATGTATGAAACTCATGCGATATATTAAATCCGCTTTATTGATAGCGGGACTCTTGCAATTAGCATCCTGCTCGACACCGATGGCGCAGGCGCCGCGGTTCGGCGAGGAGGAAGCCGCCGACTTCATCGCCCGGTACTATTCCGACCAAACCAGCTACGCGCTGAAGCCGCTAACGATGGATGGGGCGTATCAATCAATCTGCGACCGGGCCCTGCTGCTGAAGCTGGCCGGGCAGCAGCCTCGGCGCGACCTGGCGGTCGTTGTGCTGATTCATTATGTGGACGCGGCGAGAGAGGAGTCCACCAAGCTGGCCTGGACGAACGACCTCAAGGGGCTGGGCTACCAGCGCATCGTTTTCCTGCGCGGCAGCAACAGCATGAAAGTTAACGGATTGCCCGTAGTGGAGTACTCTCAAGCTTCACCGGCACTTGCAGGGAAATAGCAGGTCGGAGATTCCGTCCGCAGGGCCGCGCGTTGTGGCGAACCATTCGGCCCGTCTGCGGTGCATCCGGTTTGCCGGAAGTCCCGCGGCCCCGACCCGTAAAGCTCAAATGCCGGCAGCCATCGCCGGCGGAGAAACTCGCGCGGGGTCGGTCTCGCGACCTGCCCCCAACCACCGATCACCCATCACCATTCCCGGCTCCCAATTCCTGCGCGTGACAACCGCGTTAGGCCCTGCTACTTTGCGCCGGCACTTAGGCCGTCAATAATACCAACTTAACATTTTGAAAACTATGCGCTCTGACATCATCAAGAAAGGCTTTGAACGCGCGCCGCACCGCTCGCTGTTGCGGGCCACCGGCTCCATCGAATCCGAGGCGGATTGGGACAAGCCGTTTATCGCCATTTGCAACTCCTACACCGATTGCATCCCGGGCCATGCCCACCTCAACGAGGTCGGCCTGCTGGTCAAACGTCTGGTCCGCGAGGCGGGCGGCGTTCCGTTCATCTTCAACACCATCGGGATCGATGACGGCATCGCCATGGGCCACGGCGGCATGAAGTATTCGCTGCCCTCCCGCGAGTTGATCGCCGACTGCGTCGAGTCGATGATGCGCGCCCATTGCTTTGACGGCATGGTGTGCATCCCGAACTGCGACAAGATCGTGCCGGGGATGCTCATGGCCTCGATGCGCCTCAACGTCCCGACGGTCTTCGTGAGCGGCGGCCCGATGGCCGCCGGCGTCGCCCAACAGGCCCCCGAAGGCGACCTCCCGGCCCACCTCCGGCCCGCGGTGCAGAGCTCCGACCTCATCTCCGTGTTCAAAGGGGTGGGCGAGTTGCAGGCGGGCAAAATCTCCGCCGAGGACTTGCAGAAACTTGAACAGAGCGCCTGCCCCACCTGCGGCTCCTGTTCCGGCATGTTCACCGCCAATTCGATGAACTGTCTCTGCGAAGCCCTTGGCATGGCGCTGCCCGGCAACGGCACCATCCTGGCCGTCTCCAAGGAGCGGGAAGCGCTTTACGAGCGCGCTGCCCGCGCCATCGTCAAACTGGTCCAGGCGGACCTCAAACCCCGCGACATCGCCACTCTCGAAGCGTTCGACAACGCCATCGTCCTCGACGTGGCTATGGGCGGTTCGACCAATACCATCCTCCACACGCTGGCCATCGCGCGCGAGGCGGGCATTGCCTACGACATTAAGCGCATCGACGACATCTCGCGCCGCGTGCCCTGCCTCTGCAAAGTGTCGCCCTCCTCGAACTACCACGTTCAGGACGTGCATCGCGCCGGCGGCATCCACACCATTCTGGGCGAACTCAAGCGCATGGGCGCGCTCACTCCCACCTGCAAGACCGTCACCGGCAAGACCATCGGCGAGAACATTGACGAATGGGACGTGCGCTCGGAGAAATGCACCGCCTGGGCCAGGACCGCGCGCGTCGCCGGCTGCGCCGCGCTGGTGCTCGACCCGAGCGACAAGCTCGGCCCGGCCGCCCGCACCGCCAGCGGCAACCTGGCGCCCAAGCCTTTGCTGTTCTTCCCCGGCGACCCGCGCGGCATTACGCTCTGGCGCTTCGCCGCGGCGTTCAATGCGGGCGATGCCGCCGCCGCCGCCGCCTTGTTCACCGACGAGGCCGAGTTTCAGGTGGACGAAACCACCACCTGGAAAGGCCCGGCGGCCATTGAAGCCGGGCTCAAAGAGAAGCTCGCCGGTTTCAAGGGGCTTGTGCGCGCCGAGCTGGGGCACCTCAAACAAACGCCGTTGCTGGTGATGTGGCAATACGCCAAAGAGGGAGAAAAGAAGGTCTGCTGCCTGGTGCGCGTCGCCCGATTTCGCGGCTGGCAAATCCACAAGGCCCACCACGATTACCGGCCCGCGCAGCTTAAAGAGGCCCAACCCAGCGGCCTCATGCCCTACGACTCGGCGTTCATGTTTGACGCCCGGGACTGCATCCGCACGAAGGACACCGCCTACACGCAGGACGGCGGCCTCGCCATCCTCTACGGCCAGCTCGCGCCGGAGGGTAGCGTGGTCAAGACCGCCGGCATCAGCGCCGAATTCAAGAAGAACTGCGGCCCCGGCTTCGTCTTTGAAGGGCCTTGTGTGATCTTTGAAAGCCAAGATGACGCCTGCGCCGGCATTCTCGGCGGCAAGGTCAAGGCCGGCGATGTGGTCGTTATCCGCAACGAAGGGCCGCGCGGCGGGCCGGGCATGCAGGAAATGCTCTCGCCCACCAGCTACATCGTCGGCATGGGCCTGGGGGACAAGGTCGCCCTGGTCACCGATGGCCGTTTCAGCGGCGGCACGACGGGAGCCTGCATCGGCCACGTCTCGCCCGAGGCGGAAGAAGGCGGTCCCATCGGCCTGCTCCGCGACGGCGACCGAGTGCGCATTGATTTCCCAAACCGCCGCATCGACATTGTGGTGCCCGAAGCCGATCTGGCCGCGCGCAAGCAGTCCTGGCAGCCCGTGAAACGCGAGCTGTCCGGCTGGCTGGCGCGTTATCAGAAACAGGTCAGCAACGCCAGCCAGGGCGGGATTCTAGCCGGATAGGGCGCTTCCAAGGCCGATTCAAGAGTTGACGAACTGGTAGCCGCCGACGGCAGTCGGCGCACTTTGCCGCCGCAGGGCAGGTCAGCGCCGACTGCCGTCGGCGGCTACGGATTCTTGAATCCGTCTTGGGGCGCTTCGTAGTGCCTTATTTCTTCTTCGGGCCGAAGAGACCGTCGAGCAGATTGTTTGCCGGCGATGGGTTGGTGGCGGGCGCATTGGTGGCAGCGGACGCGTTGTTGCCCAAGAGACCGCCGACGCCTTGCAAAAGTCCGCCGGCCTGGCCGCCTTTGCCGCCCACCCCTTGCAGAACGGCGCTGAGCAGGGCGGCTTTATTAACATCCGCTTTGGAGTTGCCAAGGGTGCCCGTCATAGTCAGGAAGTCGGGCAGTTGGGCATAGGTTGCGCTGGCGGGGGTATTGCCCGCCATATTGATGCGTTGCGCGACCGACCGTTCGAGGGAAACCGAAACAGGGATTTGGAGGAGCGAGTTGGTCAACACCTCGGCCAAGGTGATAGTGCCCTTCGCCCGGGCTTCAAAGGTTGGGCTTTGCACCACCGCGTTCTGCAGATCCACGCGACCGGACCCCGCGGTGCCGCGCAGGCTGATCGAATTGATCGGGGACTTCTTCAGGTCGGCCGTTCCTCCGCCGCTGCCGCTGGCGCTGCTGCCGCCCAGGCCGAGCAACGACGTTGCCGCGCTCGCGGGGTTCTTTGCCAGATCGGGGATGGCCGTGATCGTCTTGACCAGGGTCTTGAGCAGGCGAGTGGAGGCGGTGTTCCCCTGGATGTTATCAACCGAGAGATTGAGATTGGTGGAGGTCATGTCGAACTGGCCGCTCAGATTCTTCTGGAGGCTGGCCCCGGTTGTGCCTGCGCCGGCCAACTTTGCCTGGGCGGTCAGTGTGCCGCTCAGCATTCCTTTGCGGTCCGGCTGGAACGAGTTCACCAGCGGCGCCAGCGGAATGGCTTGGGCGCTCAGAGACACATCGTATTTGAAGCCCGGCACGCCCAGGTCCAGATCCACCGTAGTATTCACGGGCGCGCCATTCAGCGTCAGCTTGAATGGATTCAACACCATGTGGCCGCCGTCAATCTTCGCCGTCGCCTGCCAATCGGCGATCTCTACTTCGCGCAAATAGAACCGCCGGATGGCCGCTTCGACCGTGAAGTTGTGGAACGGCAGTTTGATTGCTTCGGGTTCCTTGTTGGCATCGGCTGGCGCAGTTGTGGGCGCGGGCGCGGTGGCCGTGGCAGGGGCGGTCCCACCTCCTGCCCCGGAAGCTTTCTTCCCTCCCATAAACAAGTCGTAGAAGCTCGTCACATCCAGCGAGTCTGCCACCAGCTTGAGGTTCCCCTGGATGGCGTTGGTCTGCGACATATCCACCTGACCGCTTAACTGCAGTTGATTGGTCGCGCGCGCCGTCGGCGTCAGCGTAATCTGGAACTGCCGCACGTCGGCCACTTGCTGCGGCGTCATGGCCACGTCGAAGTCCGCCGCCGCGCCCAAACCGCGGACCTCGTTCGTGCCAAACCGCCCGGTGAAATCCGCCAGCGTCAGATTGCCGGCGACGGTTTGTGCCTTCTGCTTTTGCGTGAGGTGCGCTTTCAAATCGACCGTGCCGGAGGAGACGCTCATGTCCGGTTGCGGCAGAGCCTGGAGCAGTGGCGCCAGCGCCGCCTGGACCGCGACCTGCATGTCCGCCGTGTCGCTTGCCTTGTCGTAGAGGCCCGAGGCGGATACCGCCATCAAAGTCTCATTCTGCCGCGCGACTTCCAGCTTGCAACTGGTCAGGTTAAACTGGTTCATGCCCGCCGCCTTGCCGCTCGCCTGCAACGTGATGGTCGCGTCGGAGATTTGATTACTGCCGGCGTTCACGGTCAGATGGTCAATCCGGGAGTCGAAGTCAAACGTCACTTTCTGGCCGCCTTGCTGCGACAGCACTTTCATTTTCGCGTTCACGATTCCTGCTGGCGCGGCGTCGCCCACAAAGGGCTTCCAGTCCGCGAGGTTCAGGCTCGAGACGGTGAACGTCAGCGCCGAGTCGCCGACCGCATTACTGACATTGCCCCACGAGATTTGCATGGGACTGGTCAGCTCGGCCTTGAGCAGGGCGTTGCCGTTTTGCGTGCCGGTCACCGTCAGGCGGCGCAGGGTGGCCAGGCTTTGCCCGCGGTCAACCGTGACGCTGTACTCCTTCCGCAGGTCCAGCCGGGGCGTGGTCTGATTCATCCGGGTCAACTGGAAACCGTTCATGTCCAACTGTCCGCTGGCGGTAATCACCGAACCGCCCTTGGCCAGTTCGACTTCGTTAGTCGAGCTGATCGTGGTGCCGGCGAAGTCCATGCCGCTCTTCGCGCCCGCCAAGTTCAGCAGCCGCTGGTCGATGCCGGTGAGTTGGATGCTCAGGCGGCCCTCGGTCTGCTCCATGTCAAATGGCCCGCTCACCCGCAGTTCGCCCAGGCGCGTGTCACCCTTTTGGAAACGCAGCACCACTCCCTTAACGTCCGTCGGTGTAATTTCCACCTCCAGCTCGGAGCCTAGCGCCGCCAAACCCGCCAAACCGCCCTCGGCGCGGGTGACGTCCAGGCGCGTGCTGCCTTTGATCGCGCCGGGCTTCGAATCCGCCGTCAGGGCAACGGTATAGCTACCGGCCAGCCTGGCTTGCAACACTCCGTTGGTGTTCTCGACGCGAATATCGGCATTCAGCGCCAACTTGCCCGTCTGTCCGTTCTTCAAATCGTCCAGCGTGACGTTGACGTGCGAAAGCTCCATGACATCGCGAGCGCCATTCGCGTAATTCTTCACCCGGCGGATGGTGGCATCCGTCAGGGCGAACTTTTTCAAGTCAATTTGCGGCGGCTTGGCGCCGGGCGGTTTGACCGGCTGCTCGGGCTTCTTCTCCGCCGGCTTCGCCTGCAGCGCCTTCAGGATGGGGTCCAGGTTGCTGCTCCCGTCCGCATTCTCAACCAGCGTGACGGTCGGGGAAGAAAGGCCGACCTCATCCACGTGGATGTTGCCGCCGATAATATCCATCAGGCTGTAGCGCAGGCGCACCTCGGCGGCGGTGACCAACGGCTCCGCCCCCGTCGTTTGCACCTTCAGATTGTGCAGGACCACCTGTTTGAACGGGCTGATCGACGCGTCGCTCACTGTCACTTCCGCATTGATCGCCTTGCTGACGCGTGGCAGAATTACGCCCTTGAAAAAGGCCCCGCTTGTCGCCACGAAATACACGACGACGAGCAGCACAATGAGAATCCCGAAAACCCAGGCTATCGCCCGGAGCCAGCCACGCCGCTTCCTGGGCGCCGGTGAACTAACGGTTGTATCAGTCATAAACAACAATCCTTTGCGAAATACGTTGAGCAGTTCACGAGAAATGCTGGATCCTCCCAGCCTCGCCCACCTGCCTCTTGGCAGCGATATGCCATGGAATTAGACCTTGTTACGGAGCCGCCGTTCAACCATCGAGCGACGCTGCCCGAGCCGCCCGTATTCCGGCGCAGTCACTCTGACGCATGGCTATAAAAAAGGCAAGGTGATTCCCTGTTGCGGCCCCATGTCCCGGCAACTTTGGCCTTTGCCGCGCGCCCTTTAGACCTTACCCTCGGGCCGCATGAAACACTCGGGCAAGGCCAGAAAGGCGGCCTTCAAGCTGATGCTGATTTCGCTGATCGTGCTGGTCGTGGTCGGGGCGCTCGGCTTTGTTACCGCGGCAGTGACCGCCATTATCGCGACGGTGGCCGTGGCGATTACCCCGGTGCTGATCGTGGCCTGGGTCCTGTTCGCGTTATTCACGCTCTACTTTTTCCGCGACCCGAGGGCGCGGGTGCCGGCGGGCGCCAATCTCGTGGTGGCTCCGGCGCATGGCAAAGTGGATGTGATCGGGACGGCGACGGAGCCCGAGTTCATGGGCGGAGAGTGCCAGCGGGTTTCCATCTTTCTCTCGGTCATCGACGTGCACGTGCAGAACGCGCCGGTCAGCGGGAAGGTCGCCTGGCTCAAATACACCACTGGCCAGTTTCTCAACGCGCTGAAGGCCGAATCGGCAGTTTACAACGAGAACGTCCTGCTCGGCTTCGAGGCGAGCGAGCTGCGCGGGCAGAAGGTCGGCGTGCGGCTGATCGCCGGGGTGATTGCGCGGCGGATCGTGCCCTTTGTCCAGCAGGGCGACGAGGTCGCCCGCGGCGACCGCATCAGCCTGATCCAGTTCGGCTCGCGGGCCGACGTGTATCTGCCGCGGGGCGCCAAAATCAAAGTGAAGGTGGACGACCACGTCGTCGGGGGCGAAACCGTGCTGGCGGTGTTTGAGTGATTTTGATTTAGCATGAGCAACCCGGTTATGGAAACGCCATCCCCCAATCCCCCAGTCAACGGCACGGGCGAGCCGAAGCTGAAGATTTATTTCCTGCCGAACCTGCTGACGGCGGCCAACCTGTTCTGCGGGTTCGTGGCGCTGACCAAGATCGTCGAAGCCGATATTTCAGGCGGCGATTACGAGCAGATCAAAGTGGCGCTGGGGTTCATTCTGCTGGCGTGCATCTTTGACCTGTTTGACGGCCGCGTGGCGCGTATGGGCGGGGTGGAAAGCCCGTTTGGGCGCGAGTTCGATTCGCTGGCCGATTTGATATCGTTCGGGGCGGCCCCGGCCTTTCTGGTGCATCGGGTGGTGCTGAAGGATGTCCTTCCGCGGCACCCGGAGTTCGGCTGGTTTATCGCGTCGGTTTATCTGCTCTGCGGCGCGTTCCGCCTGGCGCGGTTCAATTGTCTGACGGCGCTGCGCGCAGAGCACTCGAAGGAGTTTCTGGGCTTTCCGATTCCCTCGGCGGCAGGATTGGTCGCCTCGCTGACGCTGTTCATGATCTGGTGGGACGAGAAGGACTTCGCCACCGGCAACTGGCGGTACGGTCTGCCGGTCCTCCTGCTGTTCCTGTCGTGGATGATGGTGAGCAACGTGAAGTACCCGAGCTTCAAGACGCTGGATTTGCGGGCGACCCGGACCTTTACGAAGACACTGGTGGCCATCCTGTTCCTGGGCAGCATCCTGATTTTCCGGGAGAAAATCCTGGTGTTCGTGCTGCCGGCGTTTTTCACGGCCTATCTGGTTTATGGGTTCATTCGGCCGCGGATTTCACGCCAGATGCGGCACGAGATTGAAGAGGAGGAAGAGGAAGAGGAGGAAGGGGGGCCAGCGGCGCCCGGTTGACCGCAGATGCCCGAGCTGCCGCCTATTCTGGTTGCCGGCATCACAGGCCTGATCAGCGGTCTGTTGCTCTCGATGCCGGTGGGGCCGATCAACCTGACGATCCTGAACGAGGGGACGCGGCGCGGATTCAAGTGGGCGGCGCTGATCGGCCTGGGCGCGACGACCATGGAGGTCATCTACTGCTTCATCGCTTTCACTGGCTTTGCCTCTTTCTTCACCCAGGGCTACGTCAAGGCGGCGATGGAGTTGTTCAGCTTCGTTTTCATGTTGTTCATCGGGGTAAAGTTCCTGCTCGCCAAGTCGGTGCAGGGGCCAGCGCTGCGCCTGGGCGCGGCGGCGGACCGGATCGAGGTGCGGCTCGAAAAACGGCTGCATCCGCATTCCGCGTTCATGACGGGGCTGGTGCGGGTGATGGGCAATGTCGGGGTGCTGGTGTTCTGGATCATTCTGGCGGCCAACTTCATCTCGCGCGAATGGGTCACGCCGGATTGGCCGGGCAAGCTTGCCTGTGTGGCGGGCGTCGCGGCGGGCACGAGCGCATGGTTTACCGGGCTGAGCTGGGTGGTGTCGCTCGGCCATGGCAAACTCGGCGAGAAGACGCTGCTGCGGATGGAACACTACTCCGGCGCGGGCCTGCTGATCCTGGCGCTAATTCACGGCGGAACCATCATCTGGCAGATGCACAATCAGCACTGACGATTTGCGATTTACGAGGGTGGCTCCGGTTGAATGCGGGAGCGACATCAGGCGTCTATAATACCATTTCACTGAAACAATCGGTATGTTCCCATCCCCCGGCCTGCGACCACCCTCTCCCCTTCCCAAGGGGAGGGGTCCGTCTATGCCTGGCGGTTCAGGGGCGGGGGCTTCCACTCATTCCTACCGAGTTCCATTGCGAAGTGGTATAAGAGCAGCGGCGGCAGATGGCTATGCCTGCCGGCCATCGTGTCGGTCACAGGTAGAATCGGTATTCCTCCCCGCCCCATCCCGCCCCACCAGCGACTTCCGAGAGCCAGAGTGTCCCGTTTCTAGACAGTCAGCACGGCTGGCCCCACTGCCTATGCCCTCCACATACCATCCACACTCCGCCCTCACCTCGTCCCCACACTGACGCAGAGCCGACTTTGGCATGAAGATAACCTTAAAGCCACATTGTCTCATAATTGGACAGTGCGGGTGGAAACCGACGGCTGGGGCCAATACCCAATCATACCATTTCACTGAAACCATCGGTATGTTCCCCGCCCCCGGCCTGCGACCAGCCTCTCCCCTTCTCAAGGGGAGAGGGCTGGGGAGGGGTCCGTCTTTGCCTGGGGGTTCAGGGGCGGGGGCTTCCACTCATTCCTACCGAGTTCCATTGCGAAGTGGTATTACCCGCGAAATACGCGGAACACACGAAGGCAAAGGCCGGCATTGCGCCGTGCCCCCGCTCACTGCATAAAGGCCCGATAGAACCGCGCCGGCTGGCCGACTCCGCCAGAGTCAAGGAACAGATACGGGCTGGCCGGCAAATTGGTCGGGGAAAACAGATTGACCCAGTTGGTGCGTGTTGCGTGATGCGTGATGCGTGATGGGACGAGAAATGGGCTAACGGGGTTAGATCTTCACTTTGAACTGCTCGCCCTTCTTGAGGGAGGCGGCAAAGGCGGCCAGCAGCTCTGGAATCATCTCCAGGTCCTTCAAGCTCACCACCTCGACCGGCGAGTGCATGTAACGGTTGGGCAGGCTGATCAAGGCGCTGGCGATGCCGCCGCGCGTCCAGAAGATCGCGTCGGTGTCCGTGCCGCTGGTGGAGGACGTGGCTTCGTGCTGGAGCGGGAGCTTGCAAGCCCTGGCCACCGCCTCGAGGCGCGCGACCACTTCAGGATGGTTGCAGCCGCCGTGGGTGACGGTCGGCCCTTTGCCGACTTTGGTGTCGCCATGCTGTGGTTTGCTGACGGTCGGGTAATCGGTCGCATGGGTGACGTCCACCACGAGCGCGACGTCGGGTTTGAGCGAATAGGCGATCTGGCGCGCGCCGAGCAGGCCGACTTCCTCCTGCACGTTCGAGACGGCGCAGACCTCGGCCTGGAGTTTGGCTTTGGATTCCTTGAGGAGCCGCAGAGTTTCGGCGACGGCGAAAGTGCCAATGCGATTGTCAAAGGCCCGCGCGACGGCCAAGCCGTTGCGCAACAAGTCGAATTCGTCGGTCAGGGTGATCGGGTCGCCGATGCGCACGAGCTTCTCCGCTTCCTTGCGGTTGGCAACGCCGATGTCTATGAACAAATCGTGTATCTTCGGGGGCTTGGGGTCCTTTTCCTCTTTCATCAAGTGCGGGGCGACGTTGCCGACGACGCCTTTGACCGGGCCGCTGCGAGTATGAATGACCACGCGCTGGGCTTTGGTGATGGCCGCATCCACGCCGCCCATCTTGCGGACGTAAATGAAGCCCTCGTCGTTGATGTAATTGACGGCCATGGCGATTTCGTCGGCGTGGGCGGCGAGCATGAGCCGCGGCGAACCGCCTTTATTGAGCACGGCGACACAGTTGCCGTAAGCGTCGGAGAACGTTTCGTCGGCGAAGGGTGCGGCATAATCGAGCCAGGCCCGCTGGCCGCGGGTTTCGTAGCCGACGGGGCTGGGCGTGTTGACCAGCGTTTTGAGGAAGGAGAGTGATTGTTCGCGCATGGGGGCATTTAAGAGGCAACCGGCAGGATTGGGAAGGCTAAATCTTAGTCAGATGCGCTTTGCGGGCGGCGCGGTTCGGGCGTGACAGGGGCGGGGCGGGTAGTAACATAACGGGCACTGCCATGCTCTGGCTGATTCAGCGCCAGCTCAAGTCGAAGAAGACGGTTTCCCGTCGCAAAGCGGTCGGGCGACTTTGCGACGCGCCGCAGCCACGCGCCCTGGCTGCGCTCGGTGAGGCGCTGGGCGACGAGGATGCGGAGGTTCGCCGGCTGGCCGCCACCGCCCTGGGCAAACTGGAGGCCGAAGGCCGCCTCGAACCGCTGCTGAAGGGGTTGCTTGACCGCGACGCGGACGTGCAGAAGGCCGCCATTCTGGCGCTCAAACGAACCTCCGACGAACGGGTGTCCGCCGCGCTGGTGCCGTTGCTGCGTCATGCGAACGCTGGCGTGCGCGGTTGCGCGGCGCAGGCGCTCGAATTCATCGGGTGGCGTCCCGCCAAGCGCGAGGATGAGATGTGGTTGCTGGTGGCCAAGGGCCAGTGTTCGCAGGTGGCTTCCTTCGGCGCGGCCGCCCTCCTGCCGCTGGAAATGGTGCTGAATTCCGGGCCCTATAGCTTGTGCGTGGCCGCGGTCCAGGCCATGGGCGAGATTGAAGACCAGCGAGTCGTTCGCCTGCTGCTCAAGGCACTCAAGTCGAACGATGCAGCGGTGTGCACGGCAGCGGTGGATGCGCTGGCCCGGGTGGGCGGCCCGGAAGCAAGCGAACCGATCATTGGGATGCTGCGCCATAAGAACGGCCACGTGCGGCTGGCGGCCGTGGAAGCGCTGGGCAGTCTCGGTGTGGCGGCGGCGGCGGAACCGCTGCGCTCCTTGTTGAGCGACCCGATGTGGGATGTGCGCCGCGCCGCCGTCGAAACCCTGGGCCGGCTCAAGGATGATCGAGCGGTGGATGCGCTCACTCGCGCGCTGGCCGACAAGGACGCCGATGTGCGAGAGGCGACGGCCATGACGCTGGGCGGCCTGAGCGACCGCCGGGCGATCGGCCCGCTGGTGCTGGCGCTCAAAGACTCGACCAGCGGCGTGCGGCGCATCGCCGCCGCCGCGCTCTCGCGCATTGACGAGAACTGGAGTTCCTCGCCCGAGGCGCGCGCCGCCGTGGAGGAACTTAAGCCCGCCTTGTACGACCGGGATCCGGACGTGCGCCATTTTGTCGGGCAACTGCTGGTCAGCCTGGGCGCGGTGGAACCCGAGGCTGCTCCCGACACCACCGCCGGCGAAATGTCGGCTTCCACCCTGGAGAAGCGCCGCAAACTCGCCGTCAGCCTGTTCCTCGCGATTCTGTGCGACCCGGACCGCGATCTCCGTCAGGCCGCCGCCGAGGCGCTGGGCCGGTTGGGCGAGCGCCGGGCGGAGTCCGCGCTCGCGCGCACATTGCGGGACCCCGACGCCGTGGTCCGGTCCGCCGCCGAGCGGGCCTTGCAGGCACTCGCCGCGGCCCGGGCGGGTTCGGAGTCCCGGTCTTAGCGTGAGCATATGGCAGCCGAAATCATCAAACGGAAAACGTTCCTGTTCGTGGACGACGATGTTGGGTTCCTGACCAGCATCCAGGGGCTGTTCTCGGAAATGGCGCGCGGGAGGTGGGACATTTTCACGGCGGAGAATCACGCGCAGGCCCTGGCGCTGCTGTCCAAGCTGCGGGTCGATGTGGTGGTGCTGGACATCGTCATGCCGGTGATGGATGGCATCCAGTTTCTCCAGTTGCTGGGCCGCACGCACCCGGGCCAGCAGGTGGTGATGCTCACGGGCGAGGCCACCGAGGAAAAACGCAAGACCTGCCTGGAGAGCGGCGCGGCGCTGTTCCTCGAAAAGCCGGTGGTGCCGGACGGTTTTGCGGCCATCTTCGCCGCGCTGGACGCGCTGGCGGGAGCGCTGCCGCAGGGGGGATTCCGCGGCATGATGCGGCGGGTGGGCTTGCAGGAGGTGCTGCAGATGGAGTGCCTGAGCCGCAAATCCTCGGTGCTGGAGGTTTTCACCGGCAAGGTGCGCGGGCGCATCGCCATCTGCGACGGCTCGATTGTGCATGCCGAGTCGGGCGCGTTGCAGGGCGAGGTGGCCCTCTACGGCTTGCTGGCGCTGCGCGGGGGCGAGTTTAATCTGCTGCCCTTCACCGAGCCGCCCCGGCGAACGATCGAAGGCCAATGGGAATCCCTGCTGATGGAGGCCGCGCGGTTGAGCGACGAAGGCCAGAAGTTCCTCGAACCGGACGAGGCCGGCCCCGGCGCGGCGGAACCGGGCGAATTCGCGGCGGGCGCGGCCCTGGATCGGCCTGCCGGCCAGGTCCGCATTGAAGAGATCGTCCTCTGCTCGGGCGCGGGCGAGGTCCTTTACGAGTGGGAAACCAAGTCGCTCGAGCTGCGGCTGCGTTTGCTGGAGCAAATCGAGCAGCAAGCGACGCAGTTGAGCAGCCTGGCCCCGGTGGGCCGTTTCGACCGCCTGGAGATTCTGACCCCGGAGGGGCGCATCGTCTGCCAGGTGCAACCGGACCGGCGGCTGTTCGTGCGCAGCGCGGGAACAAGGGCTGCCGTCGCATGAACGAAGCGCTCCAGGCATTTCTTGACCGCAACCTGCCCCTGCCGGGGGTCGCGGCCTGCAGCGCGCGGCTGGCGGACCGGAGTTTCGTGAGCCGCTGCTACAGTGATTGGTTCACGGCCGCGCAGGTCGAACAAGCCCTGAGCCGCCTGGCGCTGGCCGCCGACAGCCTGGGCTACCACGGCATCCAGCCGGCCCGGCTGTGCTGGGTCTTCGAGCACAGCCGCATTCATCTCGCCTTGCGCCGCGACGGCGCCTGCCTCGCCTTCTTCGTGGAGAACCGGCCGGGCATTGCCAGCGCCAGGCTGGAGAACCTGCTGGAGGAGTTCACGGGCCTGTCGGCCTTGTGACCGCCCGGAGCCGCGGCGGCTCAGGGACGCTAGACTCGGATGGGCAGGATGAGCAAGGGGAGGCCCTGCTGGTAGAAGCGGCGCTGGATGGCAAAGACGGCGTAGTTGTGCAGGAAGCGGGTCATGAAAGTGTCCCGCTCGAAGACCAATTGCCCGCCGAAGAAGACCGCGTGCGGGAAGCGCTGCAGTATTTTCGGCGCGAGATTCGCCGCCTCGGCCACCACGTCGATGCCCACCGCCGAGATCGCCTCGGCGTAAAACCCCCGCTGGCGCAGGTAGTCCACGTAACGCGCGTTGCCCTGCTCGGTATGCTGCTTGAGGTTCTCGACCTCCGCCGCGCCCTTGAAGTTGCCCGCGTCCACGATCCCCACCTGCACAAAGAGGAAATTCTTGAACACGCCCGGGAACAGCCGGATGACCGCAAAGAGCGTGTGCAAGCCCAGACCGTTGAAGCCGTTGACGAATACGACCGCCGTCTTCGCTTGGGGGTCGAGCGGCGGCGGGTCCGCGGCCGGCCCCGCCGGGACGGGCGTCAGCGATTCTTCGGCTTCCACCGCAGCGACCAGGTCATCGAGGCGGCGGAGATCGCGCGCGGTCTGATTGTAATGGCGTTTGATGAGGAAAGCCGTCCCGACGAGCAGGCCGGTCACGACAAGCGTGATCCAGCCCCCTTCGAAGAACTTGATCACGCTTAGGGTCACGAGGATAAAGGTGGTCAACACTAAGCCGACGCCATTGACCGCGATTTTGCGGGTCCAGCCGGGCGCGTCCCGGTCCTCGCGCCACCAATGGCGCACCATGCCGAGTTGGGAGAGGCTGAAGGTGATAAAGACGTTGATGCTGTAAAGCACGACGAGAAAGTCCACCGACCCGCGCGAGGCGGTCATGAGCACGAGGGCAAACCCGCCCATCAGGACGATGCCGTTATAGGTCACGAAGCGGTCGCTGAGGGTCGCGAACCGCCCGGGAAACCAGCGGTCCAGCGCCATGTTGGCCAGCACGCGCGGGCCGTCCAGGAAGCCCGTTTGCGCGGCGACGAAGAGCAGCGCGGCCTCCGAGGCGAGGGTAACGAGGATGAAGGTGAACGCCGCGCCATGCGGCCACGCCGCGGTAAGCTGCTCAAACAATACGGCGTTGAGCGTCTTGCCGGTTTGGGGGGTGACGTGGTAGAGGAGGTAGCCAAGGAGCAGGCCGGCGACGGTGACGGAGAGCGAGACGGCCATATAGCGCATCGTGCGTTTGCCGGTCTGGACGCGCGGTTCGCGCAGGACGGGCAGGCCGTTGCTGACGGCCTCGATGCCCGTATAAGTGCCCGCCCCCATGCTGTAAGCGCGCAACACCAGCAGGGCCATGCCAAGCCAGCCCAGCGCGTGATGCGACGCGCTGATGTCGGCGGACGTGCCCTGCCAGACTTCGGGAAAGACGGTCAGGTGCGTGCAGAGGGTGTAGCCGATCACGAAAGCGTGCGTCAGCACGAACGCGACAAAAATCGGCACCCAGGGCAGCACGGCTTCCTTGGTCCCGCGCAGGTTCAGGAGCGTCAGCAGGCAGACGCCGGCAATCTCGGCGGTCAGTTTGTAGTGGAGGCCGCTGGCGGGCAGCAAACTGAAGAGCGCGTCCGCGCCGCTCGCGATGGAGAGCGTGATGGTCAGGACGTAGTCAATCAGGAGCGCGGAACCGGAGACCACCCCGAGGGTGGGCGAGAGGAGTTTGCTGGCAACCAGGTAGCCGCCGCCGCCGGTCGGGAACAGCTCGATGATTTGGCTGTAGCTCGTGCTGATGATGAATACCGTTGCGACCGTCGCCGCCGCGACAAACAAGCTCAGGTAGCTATGGCCGTTCAGGGCCTTGAAGGCCTCTTCCGGGCCGTAACAAGAGGACGACAACCCGTCCGCGCCCAACCCAACCCAGGCGAAGAACGCAATGAGGGAGAGCTTACGGAACAGGCTTTGGTCCGAAAGATCGCGCGACTTGCCGACCAGGAGCGTCTTGAGCCTGCCGCCTAACTTCATGTCCGACATACCAGGCACACAGACCTCGCAATCAATGCCGGGCCGCGGAAGGTTCTCCCAGCAGGGCCTGGATGGCGGCCTTGAGCAGGGCTTCGGAGCCTGGGCCGACATTGGTGGCGGAAGGCTCGTAGCCCCCCTCAGCGAGGGCCTTGTCCGTGCAGATATAGGCGGGGCCGCAGTCGCCATAACCGGCGACGGCCACGAAGTCACGGGACTTGGTCTGCTGGGCAAAGAACTGGAACGCGACCATCGGTTCGCCCGGCAAATGCAGGATGTGAACCTTGCCGAGCTGCAGCGAGCTGACCATGATGGGGCGGCCCAGCCGCTCGACGAACGACAGCCTCATGGCGCCTTTATAGACCCGCAGGCTGTCGGGTTGGGCAGGATTCTCCAGCCAGGCGCGGCTTTGCGCGGTGGCCTGGTCCTTCGCGGCCCGCAGCGGGAGGGTAAACAATTGGGTGCGCCAGACGGCGCTCTTGGCCGGCGTGAACCTCGTCTGTGCAATGGACGCCAACATGGCGGCCTTGAGGCGCTGGGCGAGTTCGGCCTGGGCCTGGGGTGAGCCGTCGCTGTACTTGCCGGCGGTCACGTCGCCGGCACAGCCGGTGAAGTAAATCTGGAAGACCTTGTCCTCGCGCTCGACGGCTTCGCGCGCCAGGCCGACGAAGTCAGCCGAAGCCCGGCCATCGCAGCAAAAGGTTTGGGGATGAGTGGCGTAATAGTGCAGCCGCACCAGCGGTTTGTTCCCGCGCGCCAGCGTGATGGTCTTCAGCCAGGGGTCAATGGGCCCTTCGGGCGCCGCGGCCATCTTCGGGTCTTTGGCGCCGCTGCTCCAGCGAGTGAGGATTTTGCCGTTCTCGTCCCGCAGCCGCCGGGTGGAGGCGATGCGCTCGGCTTTGGCCTGGCCGATGCCCACCCGGTCGAACGGCTCAAGGCGAGTGGCGGCCTCCTGCGCCGCGCCCGCCAACAGCCCCCGCGCGGCATCCAGAAACTTCGGGCTGAGGTGCGGAAGGGGAGTCGGCGCGGCATCCAGCAGCCGGTGCGCCCCTTCATCGGCGTAAGGGGCCGCGTGTTGATGGAGGCACTGGAGGGCGACGCGCGCCGGGTCGGTCCCGGCGGCGTCGGCGAGGGCTTTGCGGAAGGACAGTTCGGAATCATTGGCCAGCAGGCACCAGTCCAGGGCGCACAACACATACCGGTTGGCGCCGTCCTCCAGCACGATCCCCTTGGCCAGCAGGGGTTCTTCGACTTTGACCAGTTTGGCGGTCCAGACCAGTGTTTCGCCGGGCCAGGGAGTGACATCGCAGCGGAAAGTGGCCACCCGCAAAGGCGCGGCCACGGCGCACCATTCAAACCAAACCGCCAAAGCGGCTGCCGCTGCCAGCCAGAGGGCCGGGCGTGTCTTGCGGAACCTGCTGGGGCGGAGTGTGGCATTGCGGTCATGGACCATGCGGGAACTCTAGGCGGTGGAGGTGAACAATCCAGCCAAAATTCAGCCCGACGACTCCGCCGATGGCTGGCGGCTGGCCAGGACCGCCTGCTCGGCCGCGAGGATGCCCTCGCACATGGCGTTGGCATCGGGGGCCTGGCGCAGATCAACGAGCAGATCGGTTTTCTGCGCCATCAGGCACAAGCGGGCGAGGGTATGCAGGTGCAGGCGGTCGTCCGGACAGCCGATCAGGAAAAACAGGTTGGTGGGCTGGCCATCCGGCGCGCCAAACGGGATTTGCTGAATCGTCCGGCCCAGCGCGAGGAACGCCGTCTCGAACAGATAAGACTCCGGGTTGCGTGAGTGCAGCAGGGCCAGTCCGCCCGGGATGCCCGTCGAGCATAGCTCCTCCCGCGCCTCCAGGCCCTCCAGCAACGCGTGCGGGTCGCACACGCGCCCTGTCTTTTCGGCCAGCGCCGCCATTTGACGCAGGACGGAGGCCTTGGTCTTGGCGGCCAGCGCCGGCTCGATGAAGTCCGGCTGGATCATGTCCGGCATGATGGCTGCCTGCGGAACGATCTGCCGTGCGCCGCGGGAGGACTTTTGGTGGTACTCAGCCAGGCCCCGGCCTTCCAGGCCGAGGATGCGTTGGGAGGCCCAGGCGTCAATTTCGACCTTGCGGAACACCAGCCGTTCGCCGTGCCGCTCGAAGGGAATGTCCCGGTCCTTCACCAACTGGTCCAGGTCGGCGCGGCTCAGGTGCAGATAGCGCGCAACCTCGTCTATACCGAACGTCCGGTAAGGCATACGCCGCGGGCCGCAACTTAACCGGCAACGCCCCGAACCAACCCCTCACCCGTCCTACGGACACCCTCTCCCCATCCGATGGGGAGAGGGGCGGGGTAAGGTCCTACACCCTCTCCCCATCTGATGGGGAGAGGGACGGGGTGAGGGGCAACTCGTCTCATTTTGAGCGCGATTTGGAATAAGGCCGGGTCAATCCTTTTCCTCGGCCCGCCTCGCGGCGTGCTGGTCGATTTGGTAGAGGGCGCTGCGGTTGTCTCCGACCAACTCAAGTTTGGCCAGGATGTCGCCCACGTTCCGCTCTTCTTCGACCTGCTCGTCGAGGAACCACTTGAGGAAGGAAAGCGTGGCGTAGTCCTTCTCCGCGGCGGCCAGTTCGTAGATCGCGCAGATGGCGGCGGACACTCTCTGTTCGTGGCCGAGGCTGGCCTTGAAGGCGTCGAGGGGCGATTTGTAATCGCACTTGGGCTCGGCGATGGCCTGCAAGGTCACTTTGCCGCACCGTTCCACGATGTACTTGAAGAAGCGGTTGGCGTGGCCCAGTTCCTCCTTGCTCTGGACTTCCATCCACTTGCCGAAGCCGGTGAAGGCGGTTCGCTCGAAATACGCCGCCATGCCGAGGTAGGCATAAGCGGAGCAGAATTCGAGGTTGATTTGGTCGTTGAGGACCTTTTCGAGCTTGCTGGATAATTTCATGATGGGGAGAGCTTAAGCCGCAGGCCGAGGGTTTGGCAAGCCTGGGTGTCGCCCCTCCGGGGCTTGGCAGGGCGCAGCTTGCAGGAAAGCGGCTCCCTGCAAGCCGCCGCGACGGCTCTACTCCCTGCGCCGACCGGCTACGCTGCCACGCCCAGAAATCGGAAGTCAGCACTGCGAATCCTCCTGAGCGCGGCGGTGAACCGGGAGCAGCAACGGTGCGCTCGCCTATGCTGTTTCCTTGCGTAGTTCAGGGAGCCGCCCACGCTCACAAGCTAACAAGCTCAACAACGCACCACTAACGGCGCCGAAATG
>JBEKJO010000007.1:0-72303 GCA_050011195.1 Verrucomicrobiota bacterium
AAACCGGAGCAGCTTGGCCTGGAGCGGCCGGCTCATGTCCGCGATCTCGTCCAGGAAAATCGTGCCGCCGTCGGCTTCTTCCACCCGGCCGGGCTTCTGTTTCAAAGCCCCGGTGAACGCGCCCTTCTCGTGTCCAAACAATTCGCTCTCCAGGAGAGTTTCGGGAATGGCGGCGCAGTTAATGCGCACGTAGCTCGCCTGGGAGCGCTGGCTCAAGCTGTGCAGCGCGCCGGCCACTAACTCCTTGCCCGTGCCGCTCTCGCCGAGCACCAGCACGCGAGCGTCGGTGGGCGCGACGGTTTGAATCAATTGGCGCAGTTCGCGCATTTTGGGGCATTCGCCCACAATTTGGTCCAGCCCCCAGGTTTCGGCCGCGCGGGCGCGCAGGCGGGCGTTATCCTGCAGCAGGCGATAGCGTTCCGCGCAACGCGCCACGGCGTGCAGCAATTCTTCGGGCGCAAAGGGCTTGGGCAGGTAATCGATTGCCCCGGCCTGGATGGCTTCGACCGCCAGCTTCGGCGTGGCGTAGGCGGTGATCATCAGCACCGGCAGGTCCGGCCATTGTACGCGCGCCTTGGCCAGGAACTCGTAGCCACTCATCCCGCCGAGCCGCGCATCGGTGATGATCATAAAAAACTCTTCGCGCTCCAACAGGCTGAGGGCTTCCTCGGCGGATTCGACCGCCCGCACGGAGTAATTCTCGTCTGCCAGCACCGTTTTGAGTGACAGGCGCATGTTCTTCTCGTCGTCCACCACAAGCACTGGGGGCAGCCGGACGTTCATGGGGACAACCTCGAGCTGGGCGAGGCAGGCGTCACTCCAGCGTTTGCCGGAAGCCACGGGCGCGGGCTCCCGCACTTCGACCATCCATTCTTATTTTCAGGCGTTTTCAATTCTGCTTGGCCAGCTTAATTAAGGCTCTGGCGGGGAATACTAGAATAAACCGCGCTCCCTTTCCAAGGGCAGATTCCACCCGCACGGCGCCGCCGTAAAGTTCGACGTTGTGCTTGACCGTAGCCAAGCCCAATCCCGTGCCCTTTTCTTTGGTCGTATAGTAAGCCTCGAAAATCTTCTCCTGTTTGTCTGGCGGAATGCCCGGCCCATCGTCGCGAATAGTCACTTCAATGGAGTAGTCGGCATGGCATTGCGCGCTGATGAAGATGTTGCCGCCCCCGTCCCCGAGGGCTTCGCGCGCGTTCTGCAGCAGGTTCACGAAAGTGTCCAACAGATGCCGGCGCTGCATGAACATGGGTGGGAATTCACCCTCACAATCACGGTGGATGCGGACCGGGTAACCCGCCGCGGGTGGAAATACCTGGGCGACGGCCAAATCGAGTTCTTCAATCAGGTTCAGTCTTTCCACGTGGCCCTCGCTCAACTGCGCATAGCCCATGATTTGGGTGATGATCCGGTCCGAGTGCTCGACCTCCTCCTGAATAATGCGGATTTGTTCGGAAGAGACCGCCTTGCCTTGTTTGAGCGCGCGTTGCAGCGAGAACGCCGCGTTGTTGATAATAGCCAGAGGGTTCTTGATCTGATGCGTGAACTCGGCTGCGACACGCCCCGCGGAGCGCAACTGGCCTTCGCGCATCGCAAACTCGCGCGCTTCTTCCACCGCCCGCCGCTGCCGTTCCAGCAACACCTGCACCCCGTAGCAGCAGACCGTCATCAACAATAGCAGCACCAGGCGCAGCGTCAGCGTCTGGGCGAGATTGTCCGGCGGTTCGTAGGGCCCCAAATTCTCCCGGAAGTATTGATCCGGATTGTCCGCCGGGGGAATGGCGATGCGCGGACGCGACTCTGGAGCAGCAGCCTGGCCAGGGGCTGCGCGCGCGTGGCGGGGTGGCGCCTGGTTGGCGGCATTAAACCGGGCTTCGTCCAGCAGGGTCCTGACCACGTAGATGTTAATCACCCCGGCCATCACGTAGCAGGCGGTCAGCGTCAAATTGAGCAGGATTTGCGACGTCGCCCGTGGCACGCTCACCGCGCCGCGCACGATCAACCCCAGAAAGAGCCAGTAGAGGATGCTGTCGTAACCCCCGGTCAGCGCGACCAGCGCCGACAGGAAGATGCCATCCACCAGACTTATGGCGAAAACGGCCCATTGCACCAACGGCAGAGGCACCCGGCGCATCGCCAAGAGCAGGCCGGCCACGACCGCATTAATCGCGATGTAAATCCACAATAGGTACTGGGTGGCTTCCACGGCGATTTCCAGGGCGCCCAATTCCTTGTTCACAATCCAGGCCCGCTTGAAATAAAATGAATAAAGGAGCATGGCGATCGCGGCTGCCTTGATCGGCAGGATGATGTCCCGCTCCAGCGCGGTAATGCGGTCCACCAGTTGCGCCGCCGCGGGCGCCGGGATTTTTAACAACTCGACGGCCCGCCCCGGGAACCGTAGAAGAGCCTTGGCCAGGTCCCCGACGCTATAATGCCTAAGTCTTTGCCACAGACCGAAGTTCATAAACAACACCGCAGCGGGGAGCGGCCAGATTGCCGGCGCCCACGGCTCCGGCAAACCGCGCCCAGGAGCGAATCGGCCCAATCGGCCTCATCGGTTTCCCGTCCCGCGCCGCCGCAGCAGCTTCAGCGCGCGTTGGGCGACTTTCTCCACCGGCCATAACCGGCCCAAGCCCTCGTAACCGCAGGCGAGCAGACCTTCCTCCGGGCCGATGAATTCCGCGCCGCGCGACCGGAGTGTGGCCACATTCTGCTGCGTAGCCGGATGCAGCCACATCTTTCCGTTCATGGCGGGGGCGACCAGGATTTTGGCCCGGGGGTTAAGCGCCAGCGCCACGCAACTCAATGCGTCGTTGGCCAGGCCCAGTGCCAGCTTGGCAATGGTGTTCGCCGTCGCCGGCGCGATGAGCAGCAAATCCGCCTCGTCCGCCAGGTTGATGTGCGTCGGCTGCCAGCCTTCCTCTTCGTCGTACAAATCCGTTACCACCGGATGACGCGACAAGGTCTTGAAGGGCAGCGCGGTTATGAACCGCAGCGCGTCAGCGGTCATCACGACCCGCACGTCGCAACCCTGTTTGGTGAGCAGGCTCGTCAAGTCGGCGGCCTTGTGAGCCGCAATCGAGCCGGTCACGCCCAACACTATGTTCTTGCCAGGGCTCATGTTCAGTCATTGAAGCGTCGAAGGGCCGTCCCGGCTGCGCCTGGCGGTTTCACCGTTGCATGCTTCCATATCTCACCCACATCAAAACTCAGGGGCTTGCACCCGCAGCGACCGCATCTTCTCTGTTTCCACGATGGCCAGCATCCGCCGCAAGTCTTCGTTGATGCTGCTGCTGAGCAGCAGATAGTCAAACCGCTTCCACTGGGCGATTTCTTGCCGGGCGGCGCCCAGCCGTTTTTGTATGACCGCCTCCGAATCCGTGCCGCGCTTGCGCAGCCGCTCTTCCACGATCTCCATCGAGGGCGGCGTCAGGAAAACCGAGACCAGCGCCCGTTTCAATTCCGCGTCTTCCTGCGCCTTCTCGCGGATCGTCGCCGCGCCCTGCACATCGACGTTGAGCAAAACGTCTTTGCCCTGCCGCAGTTTGCCCAGCACCTCCGCCTTCAGGACGCCGTAACTGTTGCCGAACACCGTCGCGTGCTCAAGAAAATTGCCCGCTTGCACCCGTTTGAGGAAGGAAGCGGCGTCCAGGAAGTAGTAATCCACTCCGTCGCGCTCCCCTTCGCGCGGCGGGCGCGTGGTGCACGTGACGGCGCGCGTCATCTGGGGCCGCGCCGCGAGCAACTGCTTGCAGAGCGTGGTCTTGCCCCCGCCCGAAGGCGCTGAAATCAAGACCAGCAGCGGGCTGGGCGGCGGCCCCGCTTTGGTTTGGCTCTCCATTATCGGTTCTTGGATTTCGACGTTCATCACTCCACATTCTGTGCCTGTTCGCGGAACTTTTCCAACTCTGCCTTGAGCGTCACCACCTCGCGCGAGATCAAGCTGTCGTTGGCTTTGGAGCCAATCGTGTTGATCTCCCGGTTCATTTCCTGCGCCAGAAAATCCAGCATCCGCCCCACCGGCTCTTTCGATTTGAGCCCATCCCCGAATTGCTGGAAATGGCTTTGCAGCCGCGTCAGCTCCTCCGAGATGTCGGAGCGGTCGGCGAAATAGACCACTTCCTTCAGCAAGCGTTCGTCCTCCGCGCCAGGCGCTTCCAGATGGGCGCTCTGGATGCGTTCAATGAGTTGCTGGCGATACCGTTCCGCGACGGTGGGCGCCTGCTTCTGGATTCGGGCCGCCGATTTTTGCATTACCGCAATCCGCTTCGCCAGGTCCTGTGCCAGGTGCGCCCCTTCCCGTTCCCGCATCTTCACCATCCGGGACAAGGCCTTCTTCAGCGCCTTTTCCACGGCCGGCCAGAGATCTTCTTCCACCGCCAGCTCTTCGTCGGTTTGGAGCACTCCCGGCGCGCGGGCCAGTTGATCCAGCGTCACCGGTCCCGGCAGCTTGAGCTGCTTCGCGAGGCGATTCAACTCCCGCGCATAGGCCTTCGCCAGCGGAACATTCAAATGCATCCGCGCCGAGGCGTTGCCGGCCCCGGCGTGCAGTGACACCCGCACCGTCAGGCGGCCACGCGCAATGTGGCGATTGATCAGGTCGCGAACCTGCGCCTCGAGCAGCTCCATCTCGCGGGGCAGGTTGACGGAAATCTCGGTCTGCTTGCGGTTCACCGAGCTGAGCTCCACGGTGATCTTGAAGCCGTCCTTCGAGCAATCCCCGCGCCCATAACCCGTCATTGATTTCATCAAGAGCCAGTATGCGAAATCCGGGGCGGTCAGGCGAACAAAATCTGCACCGCCGCCGCACAAACCCGTTGAAGCGCTTATAGCGGCTTGCTATCTTCCGGGCGCGTGCAGATCAAATTCGGCATCATCCTGCCCGAGGTCATCGCGCTGGCGCTCCTGACCGGGGGTTGTTCCGCTGATAATTCCCCACGCGCCCGCAGTGTTTCCGGCACCATTGAAACCGATGAGGCGCGCCCCGCCTCGCGTTACGGCGGACGAGTGGAGAAAATCCTCGCGGCGGAGGGAGACCCCTTGAAACCCGGCCAGGCCCTGGTCGAGCTGGACGCCGCCGAACTGCGCGCCAAACGCGATCAGGCCGCCGCCCAACTCGCCGAACTCGAAGCCGGCCCGCGTCAGCAGGAGATCGACGCCGCTAAACACGATTGGGAAGCGCTGGTCGCCGAGGCGGACCAGGCGCGCGTGGACGCGAAGCGCGCCGACGAGCTGTTCGCCCAGAAAACCATTTCCGACACCGAGCATGACCAGGCGGCAACCCGTGCGCGCACTTTAGATAAGAACGTGGCCGCGGCCAAGAGCCGTTACGACTTGCTGCTGGCGGGCACGCGGGCCGAGCGCCTCGCCCAAGCCCGCGCGCAACTGGCGGAAATGGACGCCCAACTGCGTGAAATGAAAATTGCGGCGCCCTCGGATGGCGTGCTCGAGGTCTTGAGCGTGAAGGTCGGCGATGTGCTGGCGCCCAACCAGGCGGTCGCCACCTTGCTTCTGACCAACCACCTTTGGGTGCGTGTCTATGTTCCCGAGCCGTGGCTGGGCCATATCCAGCTCGGCGAACAGGTAGCGGTGCGCGTTGATTCGGACCCCGGCAAAGACTTCTCCGGCGTGGTCGAACAGATTGCCCGCGCCGCCGAGTTCACCCCGCGCAACGTGCAGACGGTGGGGGAGCGCATCAAACAGGTCTTTGGCATCAAAGTGCGGCTGGACCCTCGCGAGGGCAAACTCCGCGCCGGCATGGCCGCGGATGTGACATTTCCGAACGCAGGGAAGTAAACGAAGACCGAGGCCGTGCCTGTTGATGCGATGATCGAGTGCGAAGGGCTGACCAAACGGTTCGGCCACTTCACGGCCGTTGACCATGTCAGTTTTAAGGTCGCCAAAGGCTCCATCTTCGGCTTCCTCGGCCCAAACGGCTCCGGCAAATCCACGGTGATTCGGCTGCTGTGCGGCCTGCTCGAACCGAGCGACGGCCAGGCGCGCATCGCCGGCCTGGAGGTGGCGCGCGAGTTGGAGCAAATCAAGGGCCTCATTGGCTACATGTCGCAGAAGTTCTCGCTCTACGACGAACTGACGGCGCACGAGAACCTCAGCTTCTATGGCCGGCTTTACGGCCTGCGCGGCGCGGCGCTCAAGCAACGCTACGACCAACTGGTGGCCCTCACCCACATCGAGCCGTATCTGGAGCGGCGGGCTGGGTTGCTCTCCGGCGGCTGGCGGCAGCGCTTGGCTATGGCCTGCTCGCTCATGCACCACCCGACGGTGTTGTTCCTCGACGAACCGACGGCGGGGATTGACCCGGTAGCGCGGCGGGAGCTCTGGGATTTGCTGTTCGAGTTTTCCAGCGCCGGCATGACGCTCTTCGTGACCACGCATTACATGGACGAAGCGGAGCGTTGCTCGCACGTCGGCTACATCCACACGTCCAAACTGGTGGTGTGCGGCGAACCGGACGAGTTGAAGCAATTGCCGTTGGTGAATCCGAACGACTCCCGGCGGATTGACGTGACTTGCGACCACGTCACGGTGGGCCTGCAGGCGCTCCGGCGGTTGCCCGGCGTGCGGGCGGCAACGGTTTTCGGGCAATCCATGCACTTGCTGGTGGATAAGGCCCTGGCGGAGGAAGTCATCCGCGCGGAACTGGCGAAGGCGGGCATCCCGCGCGCGGATGTCCGGCCCATGGCGGCGTCGCTGGAGGACGTCTTTGTGGCGTTGACGGCGGGGCGGAACGGGGGGGCGAAATGAAGGTTCCCTTCCGCGGCTTCAGCGCGATTCTGTACAAGGAGTTTCTGGTCGTGTTCCGCGACCCGCTGACGCTGTTTTTCATGTTCGTTCCGCCGCTCATCCAGTTGGTCGCTTTTGGGTACGCCCTGGACACCGACGTGAAGCACATAGCAACGCTGGTGTTCGATGAAGATCGCACTCGGGAGAGCCGCGAGTTGATCGACCAGTTCGTGAACACGCAGACCTTCCGCGTGGTCGGCGAAGTGCGCAGCATCGCGGAACTGGCCGACGCGATCCGGCGCGGCCAGGCCTACGTGGGCCTGCAAATCCCGCCCGGTTTTGCGCGCGACCTGCAAGCTGGCCGCACCGCGCGCATCCAGGTGCTGATTGACGGCTCGAATTCGAGCATTGCTTCCTCCTCGCTGAACACGGCGCTCAATGTCGGGTTCCGCCAGGCGATGCTGCAATTGGCTGCCCGGACCGGCGGGCGCGAGCTGCCGGTCGAAGTGCGCCCGCAGATTCTCTATAACCCGGAGATGCGCAGCCCGAACTTCTTTGTCCCGGGCGTCATTGGCCTCGTCCTGCAAATCGCCACGATGTTTGCCGCCGCCATGTCGCTGGTGCGCGAGCGTGAACGCGGCACCCTGGAGCAGTTGATGGTCAGCCCGCTGTCGCGCTGGGGGCTGATGCTGGGCAAGCTCACGCCGTATCTGTGCATCTCGATGCTGATGGCGGTCGGCTTGATCGGCATCATGCAGTGGGTGTTCAACGTGCCGATTGCCGGCGACTTCAGCGCCCTGTTGGTCGCGACGTTGCTATACGTCTTCGCGCTGCTGAGCCTGGGGCTGCTCATCTCGACGCGCGCGCAGAACCAAATCCAGGCGCTGCAGATGTGCATGATCTTCATCCTGCCGTCGGTGTTCTTCTCCGGCTTCATCTTTCCGCGCGAGACGATGCCGTGGATTTTCTACGCCCTCGGCGCCGTGCTGCCGGCGACCTACTACATCGAGCTGCAGCGCGCCATCGTGCTGCGCGGCGCGAGCCTGGGGGACTTTTGGCTCAACATCGTCGTCCTCGCCGGGATGGGTTTGGCGCTGTTCAGCCTGTGCGCGCTGCAATTCAAACGAAGAATTGCCTGAGACCGAAGGGAAATTTGCTCTGGCTTTGCACGAATCGGCCCGGGTATGGTGTCTATGGAAGTAAAGACTGCGTATGATGAAACCAAAGAATGTCGAGCGTGACGGGCGCAAGCCGCCGAAGCCACCACCGGTCTCCCTGCCGGCCCAGGTTCCGCCGTTGTTCCGGAAGCTCGACTGGCTGGCGCTGGCGATTACGTTCGGGGTGGTGTGGACGGTGTATCTGCTCACGCTGGCGCCCGAGTTGACGCTGGAGGACTCCGGCGAATTGGTGACGGGGGCGTTTTATGCGGGGATTCCCCACCCGCCCGGCTACCCGGTGTGGACGATTTATAGCTGGCTGTGGACGGCCCTGCTGCCGATCGGCAACATGGCCTGGCGCGTGTCGGTGGGGCAGGCCTTCTCCGGCGCGCTGACCTGCGGACTGCTCGCGCTGATGGTTTCCCGGGGCTGCAGCATGTTCATGGAGGGCATCGAGGAACTCAAGGGGATGACGGGCAAATGGGAAAGCGCCATCTGCCTGATCTCGGCGCTGGCCGCGGGTCTGCTGCTGGGCCTCGACGGGTTCATGTGGAAGGAGTCGGTCGTCGTCAACCGCATCGCCGTCACCAGCGTGCCGTGGTATCTGGCCGTGCTGATCTGCCTGCTGCGGTGGATTTACGCGCCCCACCAGTTGCGTTACGCCTACTGGGCCGCCTTCCTGTTCGGGCTTTGTATCACCCTGCATCAAAGCCTCATTGTCGCCGCGCTGGGCATCGAGGTGGCCATCGCCGCGGGCAATCCGCGGCTGGGCCGGGATGCCTTCCTGGGCAATTTTATCATTTATTTGGGGGACTACGTCATCCTGATGCTGACTGGCGACCACATGTTCCACAATATTGGGGCGAAGCCCGGATTACTATTCCTCTTCAACGTTATCGGGATCGGGTCGCTGGTCGCCAGCATCTGGCTGGCCGTCCGGACCAAGGGCCTGGGGACCTACTGGAAGCCGGTGCTGATCATGGCCGGGCTCTGGGTGCTGGGGGTTTCGTTCTACCTTTACATGGCGGTTTCGGGCATGACCAATCCGCCGATGCAGTGGGGCTACCCCCGCACGGTGGAGGGGTTCTTCCATGCGATCAGCCGCGGCCAGTACGAACAGCCCAACCCGACCAACCTGATCACGGAGCCGGGCCGGTATCTCAGCCAGTTGGGCATGCTCATTGAAGGCGCCGCCGATGAGTTCAACTGGGTGTATCTGTTTATCGCGCTGGTGCCCTTCGTGTTCTTCTTCAAGATGCAGAAGCGCGAGCGCGCCTGGATCATCACCCTCACCGCCATGTATATCTGCCTGGGCGCGCTGCTGCTGATGCTGCTCAATCCCTCGCCTGACAAGGCCTCGGCCGACCTCAACAAGGTTTTCTTGTGCTCATCCCACACGATCGTGGCCTGCCTGATCGGCTACGGCCTGGCCCTGACGGCCGCTTTCATGGCCACTCATTACCAGAAATTCCGGTTTTGGGGCCTGGCGGGGGGCATTGTCGGGGTGGTGCTGGCCCTGTTTTGCCTGTGGGATGCGACCGGCAAACACTACTTTGGTCCTGCCGGTGTGATCGGCTTCTCCGAGTTGCCCTGGTGGATCGCCCGGGCCTTTGCCCCGAATCAATACGGCCTGCCCATTTACGCCAACCTTCTGCTGGTCGCCATCGCGTTTGCTTTCGTTCTGGCGCTGATCGTCTATCGCCAGCGTGGCCCCCTGTTTATCACGCTGGGCCTCTTTGCCGCCATGCCGCTTTACTCCGGCCTGGCCCACTTCTTCGACAGCGACCAGCGCGACCACTGGTTCGGCTACTGGTTTGGCCATGACATGTTTACCCCGCCGTTCAAAGGGGCGGACGGCAAACCGCTCTATCCGGAGATGACCAAGGACGCGGTGCTCTACGGGGGCACCGATCCCGGCCGCTTCTGCCCGACCTACACGATCTTCTGCGAGAGCTTCACGCCGCACCAGTGCCAGCCGGCGCAGGACCAGCACTTCGACCGGCGCGATGTCTATATCATCACCCAGAACGCTTTGGCCGATGGCACCTATTTGTGCTACATCCGCGCGCATTACAACCGCAGCACGCAGATTGATCCGCCGTTCTTCAGCGAACTGCTCCGCGCGGCGCTCAAGGACAAGGATTATCAGACCAACCTGCTGGCCCGGGCGGTGGCGCCGCTGGACCGGTTTTTTGAGGCCCTGGGCGCCCGGGTGGAAAAGCGCCGGCGCACTTACACGTCGTGGTTTGCTGACAAGGACTTTATCGACCTGCCCGCCTTTGCGGCCAAGTTGCGTCCCGGCCCGCAACAGGACCCGCTCTCGAAGTACTTGTATGAGAACCTCAGCCCGCAAACCCAGCGGCTTCTCTCGGCGCGGGGCGACCCGGCGCGCTTGCGCCGCAGCCTGGCCCAGGACCTGAACCCGCTGCTGGAACGCGAACTCAAGATCAAGCAGCAACTCAAGGCCAAGAAGGAGGAGAAGGACGCGGTGGACCAGGAAATCGCCGACGGCAACTCGTCCGTCCGTCTGGGCAGGAAGCAGTATCAGCTTGGCTCCGAGATCGCCGAGCTATCCAAGACCGGCTCGTTGTACGAGCCGGAGCGGTTCAAGCAGGTGCCGCTTTCGGAATACCTAACCGATTTCATCAAGGAAAACCCGCAGAGTTGGACCCGCATCCGGCTCAACCGGCTGCTGCTGGAAGCGGCTTACCCGAAGGAGATTGCCCGGAGCCTGGGCGGAGTTTACCCGGACCGCGAAATCTACTCGGCGACGCCCGACGATTCGCAGCGCTGCTTCCAGGAATACATGGCCGATGCCCAACGGCGCATGCAGGCCAACCAGTTGAAGCCGGGGGAGGACGTGAAGATCATCGAAAACCGGGTGCAGGTCTCCGGCCAGGTGGCCGTGATGAACATCAACGGCCTGCTGACCAAGGTGATCTTCGATCACAATCCCAAAAGCGAGTTCTTCGTGGAAGAAAGCTTCCCGCTGGATTGGATGTATCCCCACCTGACGCCCTTCGGCATTATCATGAAGGTCAACCGGCAGCCGCTGCCGTCGCTGACGGAAGACATCCTCCAAAGAGACCACGAGTTCTGGAAGCAATTCTCCAAACGGCTGACCGGTGACATCATTGATTACGATACCCCTGTGAAGCAGATCACCGATTGGATCGAGAAGACCTACCTGCGCCACGATCTCAACGGCTTTACCGGCGACCGCCGGTTCCTCCACGATGACGACGGCCAGAAGTCCTTTTCCAAGCTGCGCAGTTCCATCGGCGGCATCTATGCCTGGCGCCTCACCCAGGCCCCGCCGGAATATCGTCCCAAATCCAACGCCGAGTATCAACAGTTGCTCAAGGAAGCCGAGTTCACTTTCCGCCAGGCCTTCGCGTTTTGCCCGTACAGCCCCGAGGCCGTGTTCCGGTACTGCCAACTGCTGTTGCAATTGAATCGCTTCGAGGACGCCCTGCTGATAGCGCAGACCTGCCTGAAGCTGGACCCTTACAACGGCCAGGTCATAGGTCTGGTGAACAGCATCCAGGGTTACGATCAGGGTTACAAGAAGCAGACGGCGGGGATCGAGCAGGCCCGAACCGCGTTCCAGCACATGGAAGATGAGGTGCGGAAGAACCCCGCGAACTTTCAGGCGGCCTTCGATCTGGCCGGGGCTTGCCTCCAATTGAAGCAAACCGACCGTGCGGTGCAGGTCCTGGACGGGGTGCTCAAGTCTCCCCAGGTTAACGTCAGCGCCCTACGGGGCCTGCTCACGGCGTACACCAGCTTCGGCTACCGCCCCGGGCTGCAGGGGACGGTGGACAAGCTCGAGACCTTGGAGCGCGCCAATCCCACGAATATCGATGCCAATGCCGTGCTGGCCGCCGCCCAGGCCTACGCGGCGCTGCAAAACGCGCCCAAACTCGAGGCGGCGCTGGAAAAGCTGACCAAAGTCATGCCCGAAAGCCCCGAGGCCTGGTACGACTTAGCGGCCTTAAAGGCCAGCTTCGGCAAACCGGCGGAGGCCCTGACGGCGCTCCGCCAGGCATTGGATTTGAGCGCCAAGCGGCTGCAGCACGATCCCAAGGCGCGCGATTTGCTCGCCAACGCCAGGAAAGAAGATCGCTTCGCGCCGCTGCGACAACTGCCCGAGTTCCAGAAGCTGGTAACGCCGCAGCCCAAGCTCGAAGAGTAACGCGAAGGCAGGGCGCCGGTCTGTTGCCGGCCTGGACCCATTCGGACCGTGTAAGCCGGCAACATGCCGGCGCTCCGGTCGCGCGGGGCGGCTATTTCCTTTGGTAGGCGCCCATTAATTGAGCTTGGGCGAGGAGGTGGTTCTCCATCGCGCGCTCGAGGTCCTTCTTCGTTAATCCGGGTTTCAGATCCAGCAGCGAGTCGAGGGCGTAGAGCTTGAAGAAGTAGCGATGGGGTTTGCCGGGGGGTGGACAGGGGCCGCCATAGCCGAGATGCTTGAAGTCGTTGAGGCCCTGTTTGGCGCCGCCCGCAACGTATTGGCCTTTGGCAAGGTCCTCGGGCAACTCGCTCACACTCGCGGGCACATCGTAAAGGACCCAGTGGACCCACGTGCCGGACGGCGCGTCCGGGTCGTCCACGATCAAGGCGAGGCTCTTGGCCCCGGCCGGCACGCCGCTCCACTTCAGCGGCGGAGAAACATTCCTGGCATCACAAGTGTATTTGGCGGGGATCGCCGCGCCCTCGGTAAAAGCAGTGCTGGTCAGTTGCATGTGGTCTGTTCCGGCTTTTTCAGCCGCCCTGGAGTCTGCCACAGCCAGGCCGAATAGGAAACAGAAAACGGCGGCGGTTGGGATGCAAAAGATTCTCATAGGTTCCGGGGACGGTGGTGGGGCGGTCCAGGGCTGGTTTTCATTCGTGGACGCGGACCAGTGTCTTCACGGAACGGTTGCCTGAGGCCATGGACCGGAACAGCATCGGCCACGCGCTTTGGATTCGCGCCTCGCCCGTTTGCAGGGGGGGCGGCGCGACGTTTTCCACTCGAATATATTTCTTCCCGTGGAGAACAGCGGCTCTCATAGCGGGTAGTGTATAACGACACGTGCCCGCCAAGGGAAGAAAAGTTTTAATCGGGTCGGCTGAGCCGGGCCTCGGAGAAAGGGCGAGCGGGCCGCCGCGCTCCAGAGGCGGCCTCAAGATGGCCCGGACCGGGATCGCAGGCGATTAAGGCCGTAACTTCCCGCCAGGACCACCAGCACCGCCAGAATGATCCACCCCGGATTCCGGGGCTGAGCCGCAACGGGAGCCGCCGCCGCGACCGGGGCCGCAGGCGGGTTCATTTCCTTCGCCATAGGCACTTCCGGCACAGCTTTGGGGTTGGCCGCCAGTTGCGGCCTGGGCGATTCCGCCCCCTTGGAATTCGCCGCCATCCGCGCCTCGCGCTTGGCCTGTTCCTCAGCCACGATGCGCCGGGTTTCCTCCCGGATCGGCTCGAGGTTGACGGGCCGGGCGTTCCACTCGATGCCATACTGGTGATAGCCCTGGCTCATGAATACATAAACGTCCAAAGCGTGCCGCGCATTGAGGTCGGGCTCGGGAATGCCGCAATACTTGCGAATCGCGTACCGCCAGCTTTCGATGTCGGCCTCGGTGGTGCCGTCCGGCTTGGGGTTCGCGTCGTAAAGCTGGCGCAGCAAAGCCGCCCCGCCGCGGATGTTCTGGAAGGCGTCCTGTTTCAACTCGTCCGGGGTCATGCCGATCAGCGCCGCCGCCTCGATCAGGCTGTCGCCGAAATACGGGTTGTCCCAAAGCGACATGATGCCGTAGGGCCGAGGCATGCCGTTTTCCGGCGAGACGGTCTCCCCCGGGGGCCAGGTCAACTGCTCCCAGCGCGTCTCGGCGAAAGCGACGCCTTTGAGAATGTCGGCCGGCACATTGAATTCCTGGGCGGCCTGGTCGAACAGGGCGGGGTAGTTGGCGGCTGTCATCCTGGCGGTGTACTCGGCAATCGCCGCCTCGCGCTTCAAATCCTCCGCCGTTTTCACCGTATCCGCCGCGCCGGCAATTCTGGCCGCGAGAAAGGCGAGCGCCAGAGAAAAACGTGCGATTCTCTTCATATACACGCTTGAACTTATAGGCCCTATGCCCGCGTCGGCGAGCCAATCTGGCCGCGGGTGACGCCGAGCTGATTCAGCAGTTTCAATTCCCGCCAGAGCTGCGAGCCAGTGATTTCGCCGCGCAGCAACTGGCGGTATCTTGCAATCGTCTGCGCGGCCTGGTCGGGGGTTTCGTTGAGGAATTCGATTCGGAAATGGCGCACGCCCAGGGTTAACATGCGGGAGACATAATCGGCGCCGGTCTGGGCCAGGGCGTTGAAGACGGTGTTGCGGCAGCCGGCGTCCACCTTGACCGGGTGTTCCGCGCCCACGCGGTCGCGCAGCTTCAAATCGTGCCGGTCGCACGGGCGTCCGCAGTTCGTGTAGTCGGTGCCGCTCGAGAGAAAGGCGCAGAAGACGCAATGCTCCATGTGAAACATGGGGATATGCTGGTGGATAGTGACCTCGAACCACTCCGGCGGCGCGGCCCGCAAGAGCGCCTCAAGTTGGGTGAAGTTCAAATCGTAGGAGGCGGTGACGCGCTCCAGGCCGAACCGGGTCTTGAAATAATCAGCCGCAAGCCGGTTGGCAATGTTGAGCGAGTAATCGCCAATGCAGCGGTCGTTCGCAAAGAAGTTCAGATGGTCGTAGTTGCGGACCAGGTAGCCGTCGGCCTCGCTGGACCGGACTTGCTTGAGCGTCCACTCCTCGCCCAGCTTGAACACTCGCGGCGGAGCGACGAAGCATTCGGACGGCGCAGTCCGGAGCGCGGAATTGCGGCAGCGCGTGACCGCCTCGCGACACTTCTTGGGGTCCTCGAACTCACAGTAGAGCGTCTCCACGCCGCATTGCAGGGCGGCATCGAGCTGCGCGAGGTTGCGCACCAAAACGATCAAGTGCGGAATGCGGAGTGCGGAATGCGGAATCGAAGACCCCTCACCCGCCCTAAAGGGCCCCCTTTCCATGAACCCTGATTCGCCAGAGAGCAGGCCACGAGGCTCCCTCTCCCCTTCCGAAGGGGAGAGGGCCGGGGAGAGGGGTCCGTCTTCGCCTGGGGGTTCAGGGGCGCAAAGCGCGTCAAACAGTCGGGGTGTTCTCTCCCCATCTGATGCGGAGAGGGAAGGGGTGAGGGGGCTGTCGTGAGTTCCCTGGTCCACCCCGATCCCAGCGTCCGGCTCAGAAGTCCTGAGGCTCCATCGCTTCGGTTGGGCGCGCTGGCTCTCCAGCTCCCGCACCGCCTCGCGGCGCAGGCGGTTCAGCTCGCTGACGGGCAGCAGAACGTCGCCGGCCAGGGAGTTCTTCAGCTCGCCCAGTTTGAACGGTGTGCCGCCCAATCGCCCGAGGTGCTCCCGCAGCCGGTCGGTGGTGAGCGGGTGCTTTTCGGCCCGGGCGAGCGGCATCGTCGAGTCGAGGCGGACCACGTGGCCGAGATCGTCGCGGGCGATAAGGGTGAGCGGCTGGCCGGCCAGGCCATGGACTTCCATCAGGATCGGGCGCTGGAATTTTGGCGTGTCGCCGGCAAAACTCTGGCGCAGGCGACGGTCCAGTTCGGGGTCGCTCGTCTTCCAGAGCTTGTCGCCAACGTGAATGCGCTTGAAATCGAGGTCGCCCCGGCCGAAGCTGAGTTCAGCAAGCCGGCTGATTCGGCCTTCGGACGTTGGACTTCGGCCCTCGGACTTCGGATTTCGGACTTCATATACCCTGCCCCCTTGTTCCTCCTCCTCGGGATGGCCGGCGTCGAAGACAATGCCGTCGCCCGGCTTAAGCGGGCCTTGGAGAGTGACACAGACACACTCGCCCTCGATCCGCGCTACTTCGCCCAGGAAGACGCCGCGCTTCTTGCCGAAACGGCCATGGACGAGTTGCTGGTTATTGGTGCCGCGAAACCACCCAGTGTGAAGCCCGCGCGAGAAGGCCATCTCCATGTCGTAACGGTCGTGGTTGGTGACTGCTGATTGGTAATTGGTGACTGATAACTGGTGACTGGTGACTGATAACTGGTGACTGGTGACTGATAACTGGTGACTGGTGACTGGTGCTTCGCCGCCCGGCACGGGCAAGGCGGCCCCCAACTGGTCCAGCGCCTTGCGATAGATGCGGGTGATGTTGGCGACGTATTCGGGCGATTTGAGCCGCCCTTCAATCTTCAAAGAGGCCACGCCGATCCGAACCAAATCCGGCAGGACCTCCAGCCCGGCCAGGTCTTGCGGACTGAGCAGGTACTTCCGGTCGCCGAGCGGGACGAGTTGGCCGTCGGCCACCAGCTCGTAAGGCAGGCGGCAGGCCTGGGCGCACTCGCCACGATTGGCCGAACGGCCCCCCAGCGCCTCGCTCGTCAGGCATTGCCCGGAGTAAGCGACACAGAGCGCACCGTGAATGAAAACCTCCAGAGGGAGGGGAAGAGGCGCAGTTGAGAGTTGATAGTGGGAGAGTTGATGGTGGGGGAGTTGATAGTGGGCGAGTTGGAAGGCCTGGATGGCTTCAATTCCCTTGAGCGAGCATTCCCGGGCGAGGACGACGCGGTTGCAGCCGAGGTCGCGGGCAAACTCGACGCCGGCGGCGCTGGTGATGGTCATTTGGGTCGAACCGTGAATCGGGAAATCGGGAGAATGCTGCCGAATCAACCGGCAGATACCGGCATCCTGGACGACCGCGGCATCCACCCCGGCCGCGATCATCGCCCGCACGTATTGCCCGGCGTCGGCCATCTCGTTCTCGAAGACGAGGATGTTGAAAGTGACATAACCTTTCACGCCCCGCCGGTGCAGAAATTTCATCAGTCCGGGCAAGTCGGCCTCGGTGAAGTTGTTGGCCCTCATGCGGGCGTTGAATTTCTCCAACCCGAAATAGATCGCGTCCGCGCCGTTCTCGACGGCGGCCCGGGCGCATTCCCAATCGCCTGCCGGCGCGACCAGCTCGGGCAAGCGGGCGGGCGGGCGCGGCGCGCGGCGCAATTCCGGGGCCGAAGCGCTCCGGTCCGGCGCGGCCACGGGACTGTTCTGATTACTGTGCATCAGCAAAATGAAACTTACTCTCCAACGTGCCCGGGAACAAAGGGTTATCTTGCGACGGCAACGGCGTTAGCCGCGTCGTGGCAGGGCCGGGGTGCCTCCGTTTCAGGAATAGTGCGTTTTCAATCAAGGACTGCTGTTATTCACTGAGTCCTGCTGGCGGCTTCGCCCTCAGTCGAGGAAGCCAAGGGGTCTAACTCTCTACTTGACAGTGTGATAGAAATAGTATAAGTACCCCCCAGCCTCGTGGTTTGCTCAGGCCACGGCTCCGGCGAACGGGCCTCAGAACCGTTGCCGGTTGCGTCGAACCCGACACGACTATGGGCGCAAGGGCCGAAACCCCCGCCCCTTCGTGCGGGCGGGCAGAAAGTTCAAGATTGCGATACAGGCACCGGTAATGGCATGATGCCCCTCCGATGATGTTCCCAATACTCACTTTCGCCCCGCCCACAGTAGTCTTCGTGCCTGCGGTAGCCCCCAAGGTCTGTCCAAATATGGCATAAACTACTGTACCTGCTTACCTTACAGGAAATAGTGCATCTTCGAGCTGGAAGTGGTATTACCCCATATTTGCCACCCGTTTACCACGGTTTCCTGCATAAGTCATTGATTAGCAATAGGATGGATACATTTCTACCAGTCGCCGCCAAGTGACCGCGACCTGAACCCCCTGCTTCCCCCCTGGTACCGCCCTGCTGCCCCCCTGCTCCTGATTATCCGGGGGACCGGTTGCAACTCCAAGAGTGTCGGCTATTAGTCAGGTTTATTCTATCGGGTGGAAATGCCGTTTCCCTGGAGAGGGAAATGGCTGCGGAGTATCAGGGCGCATACGCGGCGGCAGGCACGGTCTGAACGAACTGGCCGGACGCAACCGGCGTTCCGTGCAAATGACGGCAGTTAGGGAGTGGTGGGCCTGTTCGTCAGTTCCGCGGGGCATGACCGGCAGAACCATTAAGCAGACGGACAGACTGAACGGCAACAAAACACGCCGGAACCCGAAGGAACACAAAGCATTTGTTGCTTTTGGGGAGGCAAAAACTGGTATGTGAAAACGTGCGTGAATGTGCGGGAATTTGCTTGGCAAATTCCGGGGAAGGGCGTAAAAGTTGAGTGGTTCTTTTCCAAAGCCAAGAAGTTTCATTTCTTGGCGTAGAGTCTTTGCGTTGCGAGGACTCGAATCTCTCTGAAACACTACCACAAATTCTCAAGGTTCAAAGTTTGCCTCGACGCGCGAGCAGTCGCGCGTCCCGGTGTGCTTTTGAACTGGGCCGCGTGGTAGTGGCCTCGGAGAGAGTGCGCTGGGCGCGCATTCTCTCCAATGAGAGGCAGGAGGTTCGAGTCCGGGCAAAAAGTGCTCGGATTAAGAAAGCAAGAACGAACTGAAACTATGAAAGCCAACAAAACAATTGGAAGACTAATCATGGGTTGCGTATTCGCTTGCTGCCTGCCGGCAAATCTCCACGCACAACCAACCTTGCCGCCAATAAACACCAATTCAATCCCCGGGACAAATTCACCTGTATCTTCGCCACCCGACCAGTCGGGACAGTTTGCAACGGATTTCGGGCCGTGGGTTGTTCAAGACGTCCCGATGCCGGATGGCTCGCAGCTCACGTCGGATGGATTGCAAAATTTAAGCTCAAACGCATTGTTATCTTTGTCGGCTTCCATTGCGGCTGTCAGTGCGCAGCAGCAATCAGATATCGCCAATTATGTGGCGACAAATACCATTGGGATGCCCGCTAACTGGACTGATTCCAATGGCGTTTTTTACGCCCTTGACCATCTTGAAAACGGCCTTCCGGCCATTAAGCAAACACACAACGTGGAATCCGCGCAAACGGTTGGTGCTCAAAAACTGTGGCCAGGCGGCGGCACCGGCTTTAATCTCACCGGCACGAATGTACTCATGGCGCAATGGGATGGCGGTGACTTGCTGACCAGTCATGTTGAATTTGCCACCAACGCCCAACGAGCATTTCTGCTTGACGGGCCGAGCGGATATGGAGTCCAAGACCACCCGACGCACGTTGCCGGAACCATGATGGCATGGGGCGTGAATGCCCAAGCGGAGGGTTTTTCAAACCGTGGGAAAGTCGTCGAATCATATTTTGGAAAAGACTTGGTTGAAATGCCCACCCAGGCCGCCACCAATAATGTGAGGGAGTCCAATCATAGTTATGGTTACACTGACGGGTGGTTTATTTTCACTCCTGATGGTGTGAATTATTATTGGTTCTGGTATGGCGACATCACCATTAGCACAAATTGGGACTGGCATTTTGGTTTCTACAACGGCGTCTCACAAACAAACGACGAGATTATTTACACGGCGCAAACGTATCTGCCTGTTTTTTCGGCTGGCAACGAGAATGACCCTAATGATGACGGCCCCGCTGTGCAACCATTTGGTCATTATGAACTCTCAAACAACGTTCCCATTATCAGTTCTGCGGTTCGCCCCTTGAACAATGCCGAGGGGGGATTTAACACGCTGACTGCATACGGCGTGTCGAAAAACAATCTGGTCGTTGGCGCGGTCGGCGCGAGCACCAACGGATACACAGGCACAAACAGCGTTTCCATTGCCAACTTCTCATCGCTGGGATCAACGGCTGACGGGCGTATCAAGCCCGACTTGGTTGCTGATGGAGTAAACGTTTATTCAACTCTTTCAGAATCAAACACGGCCTACGGTCTTGATTCCGGCACAAGTATGTCCGCGCCAGCGGTGACTGGAACGCTTGGCTTGTTGACTTCATTTTACCAGCAACTTTACCCGACAAACGCTCCTTTGATTCTGGGCACGAATGCGCCACTGTCTTCCACGCTCCGGGGCATCGTGATTCATACCGCTGACCAGCTTGGAAATACCATTGGGCCAAGTTTCACTTACGGTTGGGGATTGCTCGATGCCGTTGCCGCCGCGACCCTGACTACCAATAACTATGCCAGTGGTTCGTTGGCTTTTATTAAGGAAATTCGGCTGGTGAGCGGAGATTACATCCAGTTTCCGGCTGTCCTGACAAATAATAAACCGTTCAAAGCAACCATCACCTGGACAGACCCGCCCGGCACTCCTACCGCTCCCGCCTTGAATCCGACAAATCATATGCTGGTCAACGATCTCGACCTCCGGGTTATCAGTCCAGCCGGCGTGACAAACTTTCCGTGGGTTCTCAATCGAAACTCGCCGACAAATGCCGCGACGACGGGTGACAATACATTGGACAACGTCGAGCAAGTCTCCATCCCCAACCCGACCAATGGAACCTATCTTGTGCTCGTGACGCACAAGGGGAATTTGCTCAATGATTTGGGGCAAACCAATTATCAGAACCTTTCTGTCTTGTTATCGGGTAACATTGCGCAACCGCCGATTCAACCGAAGATTACTGAAATTCTCCCCATTTATGCCTCAAACACAGTGGCGTTGAAATGGGCCTGTGACGTTGGCCGCGTATGCCGCGTGCAATATGAAAACAATCTTTTATCCGGTTCATGGCAATATGCCAGCGGCGAGTTGAGCGCTACCAAAACAAACACCGCCATCACGCTTGCTGCCAGTGGCATCACAAATCGGTTCTATCGAATCATTCAAGTGCGATGAATAATCTAAAACAAAGAATTCTTTGGCAGTGCTGGCTTTTGCCAGCACTGGCGGCTTTGCTGACATTGCCGCTCATCGGTGAGGCGGGGATCGTGTTTGTGCAGTTGCCGCCTTCTCCAAGTCTCGGTTTGGTGCAGGACCCCATTACAGGCCAATGGGTTGATCCTTTTGCACTGTATGATGCTCAAGGTCTCCGGTTATGGGGTGTTGAAAATCCAGCGAGTTACAATCTCATCTTGGATGGACAAGTGGCCTATACTTTCACTTCGCAAGACAGCGGTTTTACCATTGACGCAATGGGAAACAATCAAATTATCGGTGGCTACCTTGACAATTTGGGTGCTCAAGGGGCATATCCGCTGCCAAGTGGTGCCTTCGTTGGGGCAAATCTTGGATCAACCACTTGTACTTGGCTTGGAGGGGAATCAACAATTGCTGCTGTCCGCGCCAGCGATACCATTGGTTCCCCCATTTTATGGGGCGGAGCTTTTGCGGGAGTGGCATCAGGGTATATTGGACTTGAATTCTACACTGACGGTCAGCCCTACTACGGTTGGGTTCGTGTTGGCGCGCCCGTCAGCATAAACGGTGGCTGGATTTATGACTACGCTTACGAAACTTCTCCAGATACTCCAATCAAAGCAGGGCAAACAAACGAACCGATTTATTTCGAGGCGACTTTCAGCGGCGACAATGAAGTTCCGCCAGACAGAAGCACCCATTCCGGCAACGGCTCATTCATTCTTGAAAGCTATGTTGATGGATACAGGTTGTCCTATAATGTTGAATTGGACGGTGCTTTTCAGCCCACGAGCGCCGGAATCTTCGGCCCGGCGAAGCCGTGTTTGAACTCTTCTCATCTGATTGCCGATTTGGGAACTTACACTATTTCCAATCTTCCGCCGCCGCTTCTGCCGATCGGGCCTGTCCCGCTTGATCTTCAACGGCCAGAGCCAATTTCCCCGGTTTATCCAAGTGTTTTGGTTTATAGCGGCCAGATTACTTTGGCCGGCAACCAAGTTGCTGAATTGCTGCAAGGGCAACTCTATGTGAATTTCAAATCCGCCAAATACCGCGAGGGGGAACTGCGGGGCGAGATTTTTCCCACTGCGCCGATTCAGTTTTCCGCCACCTTGAGCGGCCGCAATGAGATTCCCCGCAACGTCAGCGCGCATCGCGGCGAAGCGGCTTTTACACTGGCTGGCAACAATTTGACTTACGAACTGGCGCTGGACAATTTCACATTCACGTCGGCTGGGATTTATGCTGCGCCGATTGCCTTTCCCAGTCCGTTCGACCTGATTGCCAAACTGGACATCACATTGGGAGTTGTGATTCCCGTTGGCGGGTTGCCCGGTGTGCTCGGATTGCCGGGCCAAACGCTTTATGAGGGACAAAGCGCATTGAGTCT
Organism: Verrucomicrobiota bacterium; assembly: GCA_050011195.1. Lineage (GTDB taxonomy): Bacteria > Verrucomicrobiota > Verrucomicrobiia > Limisphaerales > UBA8199 > PALSA-1440. Next base: position 22,005 of record JBEKJO010000007.1, read on the forward strand.
TACCGATGAGGAAGTGTATCGGCTCAAGCACGGAGAGTTTTATATCGAAGTCCTCACGCCTCACTTCCGAAACGGCGAGATTGGCGGTCGGATTCTTCCCAATGAATAACGCTGGCGCAGTGCCGGAGCCGGGCACATTTACCCTGTTGCTCGTTTCCGGGGCGGTGGTTTGGCTGGTGCGAAGGCGGGGCTGAGCTGGCGCGGCGGGGCCGGGCAACCATTGCCGGCTGGCTCGGGGGCTGGTTGGCGGGAAATGACGCCACTTTTTCCTGGCCCGCCGGCTGGCGACCCCTATAATGGCCGCACGATAGGCTGAAAGTGAGCGCGCCGAATAACCATCTGTCGTTCCCGAGCGAAGCCTCGAAGGAACCATGCCCGGTCAGTCCCGCTCGGGGTGAGCGGGGCGCTCGGCGGCAGGCCAAGACAGCGCGCTGGAAAGGACCTCCATGAACAAACCAACCACCGCAATGAAACTCAGCCTGTGCGGCTTGGCGCTCGGGACGGTGGCTGTGCAAGGGGCGCAGTTCTTCCGGATTGCCGGCCCGGTGGCGACCACCATCACCGCGCTGAGTGCGGATGGATACATCACCTGGACCAATTCGCCGACCAACGCCACCTTTACCGTCCAAACAGCTCAGTCGCTTCTCAGCCCAATCAGTTGGGTTGACTTCGTCCAGGTGCCTGTCACCAATGCGGTCACGACCCAACGGATCTACGACCCCAGCCCACCTTCCGGCATGGCGTTCATTCCTGCGGGTGTGTTCACGATGGGGGACACGCTGGATGGCGAGAGCGATGCCATCCCTACGAACGTCTATGTGTCGGCGTTTTACATGGATACGAATCTGGTGAGCTACAGTCAGTGGCAGACAGTCTATAATTGGGCCACGAACCACGGCTACAGCTTTGACAACGCGGGTGCGGGCAAGGCGGCGAATCATCCGGTGCAGGCGGTGGATTAGTACGATGCGGTGAAGTGGAGCAATGCGCGGTCGCAGCAAGCGGGTTTGACGCCGGGGTATTACGCGGATGCCGGGTTGACGCAGGTATATACGAATGGCAATAAGTATGTGCTGCCTTATGTGTATGTGAATTGGACGGCGAATGGCTACCGGTTGCCGACGGAAGCGGAGTGGGAGAAGGCGGCGCGGGGCGGGTTAAGCGGGCAACGGTTTCCGTGGGGCAACACCATCTCTGAAAGCCAGGCCAACTACTACGGATGTACCAGTTGCTATAGCTACGATTTGGGCCCGAACGGCAACAACGCCACGTTCGATACCGGAGGGCAACCCTACACGAGTCCGGTGGGCTATTTTGCGCCGAACGGGTATGGTCTCTACGACATGGCTGGAAATGTCGATGAGTGGTGCTGGGATTATTATGTGAAGCCGCCGTATCCGGCAGGTAGTCCGTATTTGGGAGGTAGTGACCCACGCGGACCGGCTTCCAGCCAATATGGCTACCGCGTGTTGCGGGGCGGGTCGTGGTTAGACTACGCCTACGGTTCCCACTGCGCATTTCGCGACACCTACTACCCGTCGCAAGCCAACACCTTTTGGGGCTTTCGTTGTGTGAGGGGGTTTTAGATTCTGGTCTTTATGGCCGATTTCCGCAAAGAAAGAATAGCGGGTGTCGCGGTTGGTGGTATTTTCACTCGGCCATGTTTGAACTCGTCGCGCCTTACCAGCCGGCCGGGGACCAGCCGCAAGCGATTGCGAAGCTGACGGAAGGGTTGCGGTCGGGCGCGAAACATCAGGTGCTGCTGGGCGTCACCGGGTCGGGCAAGACGTTCACGGTCGCCAACGTCATCCGGAACGTGAACCGGCCCGTGCTGGTCATCTCGCATAACAAGACGCTGGCGGCGCAACTCTACGCCGAGTTCAAGGGCTTCTTCCCGAAGAACGCCGTCGAATACTTCGTCAGCTACTTCGATTACTACCAGCCCGAGGCCTACATCCCCCGCACCGATACGTTCATCGAGAAGGATTCGAGCATCAATGAGGAGATCGAGCGGCTGCGCCTTTCGACCATGAGCAGCCTGTTCGCGCGCCGGGACGTGATCGTGGTGGCCAGCGTGTCGTGCATTTACGGCATCGGCAGCAAGGAAGATTACGAGGCGATGGTGATCCCGATCCGCGCCGGGCTGGAGATGGGCCGCGACCATTTCCTGCACCGGCTGGTGGATTTACAATACACCCGCAACGACATCGAGTTCACGCGTGGCCAGTTCCGCGTGCGCGGGGACACGGTGGAACTCTGCCCGGCGGGCCGGGAAGACGCCTTGCGGGTGGAGTTTTTCGGGGAGCAGATCGAGCGCATTACCCGGTTCGAGCCGTTGACGGGGCACAAGCTCGAACCGCTGGAGGCGGTGACGATTTACCCCGGCAAGCAGTTCGTGACGCCGGCGGCGAAGCTGCGGCCCGCCGTGCTGGCGATACGGGAGGAGTTGGGCGAGCGGATCGCGTGGTTCGAGAAGCACGGCAAGCTGCTCGAGGCGCAGCGGATCAAGATGCGCACCGAATACGACTTGGAGATGATGGAGGAGATGGGCTTCTGCTCGGGCATCGAGAATTACTCGCGGCACCTGGCCGCCCGCGCGCCCGGCTCGCGCCCCTGCACGCTGTTTGACTTCTTCCCGAAGGATTACCTGTTGGTGATTGACGAGTCGCACGCGACGGTGCCGCAGATTGGCGGGATGTATGAGGGCGACCGGTCGCGCAAGACCGTGCTGGTCGAATACGGCTTCCGCCTGCCGAGCGCGCTGGACAATCGGCCGCTCAGCTTTGAGGAGTTTCAGGCGTTGCAGAATCAGGTGATTTACGTCAGCGCCACGCCCGGGGCCCGGGAACTGGAATGGGCGCGGCAAAGCGGGGCAAGCGGGGCAGGCGTCTCCGAGTTGGTGGTGCGCCCCACCGGGCTGGTGGACCCGAAGATCACGCTCAAACCGCTGGCGGGGCAGATTGACGATCTGATCAACGAATGCCGCCAGCGGGCCGAGGCCAAAGAGCGGGTGCTGGTGACGACGCTGACCAAGCGCACGGCGGAAGAGCTGACGGATTACCTGCGCGAGATCGGCATCAACGTCCAATACCTCCATAGCGAGATTGACGCCATCGAGCGGGTGGAGATTCTGCGGGCTTTGCGGAAGGGCGAATTCGACGTGCTGGTCGGGATCAACCTGCTGCGCGAGGGGCTGGACCTGCCGGAGGTGTCGCTGGTGGCGATCCTGGATGCCGACAAGGAAGGGTTCCTGCGCAGCGAGACGAGCCTGATCCAGACGGCGGGCCGCGCGGCGCGGCACTTGAACGGCGAAGTGATTCTCTATGCCGACACCAGGACGCAGAGCATCCAGAAGTTTCTGGCGGTGTCGGAATACCGGCGGAAGAAGCAACTGGCCTACAACGAGGAGCACCACATCACGCCGCGCAGCGTGAGCCGCGCCGTCGAGGAGAGCCTCTCGTCGCACGAGCAAATCGCCAAACAGGCGCATTCGTTTCTGGCGGAATCGGGGGTGGATATTGACCTCAACGAGACGGTCAAGGAACTTGAGGAAGAGATGCTTGGGGCGGCGAACAACCTGGAGTTCGAGAAGGCGGCGCTTTTGCGCGACCAGATTCGCGAGCTGAAGCGCGCCCTCGATGGCAGCGAATCGCCGAAGCAGGCCAAGGCGGGCGCGGCAAGGCCGGTGAGCTATCGGAAGAGCCGCAAGTCCCGCTCGTCCGGCCGCAGAGAGGTCCCGTTCTGAACTGCGCATGAAACCGGATTCACATCAACCGTGGACGGCGGAAGAGATTCTGGCCCTGGGACGCAGCTATCAGGGGGCGGCGGTCCTGGCCGCTGCGGCGGACCTGGACCTCTTCAGCGCGGTGGCTTCCGCGCCGCTGGCGGCGGCGGAACTTGCCCGCGCTCTTCAGTGCGATCTGCGCGCCCTGACCATTCTTCTGGATGCCCTCGCCGCGCTGCGACTGCTGGAAAAGTCCGGCAGCCATTACGCCCTGCCAGCCGGTCTAAATGCCTTTCTGACGCCGGACGGAGCGCAAAGCATTCTGGCGATGGCCCAGCATCAAGGGCATTGCCTCCGCAACTGGGCGCAGTTGTCCCGCGTCGTTAAAACCGGCCGGCCCGCCGAGCGAATACCGGGCGTGGGCGGGGAAGCGGGCGACCAGGCGGCCTTCATTGGGGCGATGCACAACGTCTCTGCGCCCAACGCTGACCAGGTCATCCGGGCCGTGCAACCGCTGCAATTCCGTCACCTGCTGGACATTGGCGGGGCTTCGGGCACCTGGACCATCGCCTTTCTGCGCGCCTGTCCCTCGGCCCGGGCCACGCTTTTTGACCTGCCGCATGTTATCCCGATGGCGCGGCAGCGGTTGGCTGCCGCCGGGCTGGACCCGCGCGTCAACCTGGTCGCCGGCAACTTCGCGACCGATGCCTTGCCGCCGGGCGCGGACCTCGCGTGGGTGAGTGCCATCGTGCACCAGAATTCCCGTCCCCGGAACCGCGCCCTGTTCAGCAAGGTCTTTGCGGCGCTGGCTGCCAGCGGGCGCATCGCTATCCGCGACATCCTGATGGAGGAGGATCGCACCCGCCCCGCGGCGGGCGCGTTGTTTGCCGTGAATATGCTCGTGGCCACCGAAGGCGGCGGCACGTTCACGTTGGCTGAATTGCGGGAGGATTTGGCGACGGCAGGCTTCGCTGAGGTTGCCTTGGCGCGCGAGGACGAAGCGATGAATGCCCTCGTCGTCGCGAGGAAACCTGGCGCAGACTGAGCCGCCGCGGGGTGATTCAGCGCGGGTTTCCATCTCCCGCCGACACGGACGCGTTGCCAGAAGCACCGGCGACAATTGCCCAATCGTCCTTCTCTCCCAGCACCAGAGCCGGTAGAGTGCTTGCGCCGTGTCACTGACGCTCTACGATCTGATCCCGCGGGACGATCACCCCGGCAATGATGTGCTGCTGGGGCGCTTTCTCGAATACACCGAGAGCAAACGCCTGCGGCTTTATCCCGCGCAGGAATCGGCCATCCTGGAGTTGTTCGAGGAGAAGAACGTCATCCTCAACACGCCGACCGGTTCGGGCAAATCACTGGTCGCGGCGGCGGGGCATTTCCAGGCGCTGGCGCAGGGGAAACGCTCGGTTTATACCTGCCCAATCAAGGCATTGGTGAACGAGAAGTGGCTCGGCCTGTGCCGCGAGTTCGGCCCCAACAACGTCGGCCTGAGCACCGGGGATGCCTCGGTGAACCGCGACGCCCCGATCCTGTGTTGCACCGCTGAAATCCTCGCCAACATCGCGTTGCGCGAAGGGCCGCAGGCCAATGTCCAGGAGGTCGTCATGGATGAATTCCATTACTACGCCGACCGGGAGCGCGGCGTGGCCTGGCAGGCGCCGCTGCTGACGCTGCCGCAAGCGCGGTTCCTGTTGATGTCCGCCACGCTGGGCGACACGACTTTCTTCGAGGAAGAACTGAGCCGGCTCAACGGGCGTCCGACTGTTACGATCGCGTCCCGGGAGCGGCCCGTGCCCTTGGATTACGCTTATTCCGAGCTGCCGCTGGCCACCACGCTCGAAAACCTGGCGGCGCAAGGCAGAGCCCCCGTCTATGTCGTCCATTTCACGCAATTGGAGGCGGCCCAGAGCGCGCAGGATTTCACCAGCATCAACGTCTGCACGCGCGAGGAGAAGAACGCTCTGGGCAGCGCGCTCGAAGGATTCAAGTTCACCAGCCCCTACGGGCCGGAAATCAGAAAATGGCTCAAGCACGGCATTGGACTGCACCATGCCGGGCTGCTGCCCAAGTACCGGGTGCTGGTCGAGCAATTGGCGCAGAAGGGCCTGCTCAAAATCATCTGCGGCACCGACACTCTGGGGGTAGGCATCAACGTGCCCATTCGCACCGTGCTGTTCTCGCGCTTATGCAAGTATGACGGGGAGAAGACCGGCATCCTGAGCGCGCGGGATTTCCACCAGATCGGCGGGCGCGCCGGGCGCAAGGGATTCGACGACCGCGGCTGGGTGGTGGCCCAGGCGCCCGAACACATGGTCGAGAACCTCAAGCTCGAAGCCAAGGCGGCGCGGGACGGCAAGAAGGGGGTCAAACGCAAGCCGCCGGAAAGGAACTTCGTCAATTGGGACAAGAACACCTTCGTCCGCCTGATCGCCGCCCAGCCGGAACGACTGGCTTCGAGGTTCCACGTCTCGCACGGGATGTTGTTGAACGTGCTGAGCCGGAAAGGCGATGGCTGTCGCGCCATGCAGCAGTTAATCGCCCGCTGCCACGAATCGCCCAAGGCTAAAAAGGCCCATGTCAAACGCGCCTGGCAATTGTTCCGTTCGCTGGTCGAGCGCGGCATCATTGAATTTAATTATCCTGGGAGGGCGAGCGTCCTCGCGAGCCCAAGCTCATCCGGTGAGCCAGAGTCAGTCAGGGCTCGCGAGGACGCTCGCCCTCCCAACGCAGAGAGCAAGCTGCGTGTCAACATCGAGCTGCAGGACGATTTCTCGATGGACCAGACCCTGTCTTTGTTTTTGTTGGAGACGATCCCGCTGGTGGACCCGCAAGCGCCCGATTATCCCCTGGTCCTGCTCGCCCTCGTGGAGTCCATCCTGGAGGACCCGGACATCATCCTCCGGAAGCAGCTCGACAAGCTCAAAAGCCAGAAGATGGCGGAGATGAAAATGGCGGGGATCGAATATGAGGAGAGGATGGAGGAGTTGGAGAAACTGGAATACCCCAAGCCGAACCGGGAGTTCATCTACTCGACGTTCAACGCGTTTGCGGACAAACATCCGTGGGTGGGCCAGGAGAATATCCGGCCCAAATCCATCGCGCGGGAGATGTTCGAGTCATTCCGCTCCTTCTCCGATTACATCCGCGACTACGAACTCCAGCGGGCCGAAGGCGTCCTGCTGCGGCACCTGAACAGCGTCTATAAGGTCCTCGCCCAAACCGTCCCCGACACCGCCAAGGACGACGCCGTGCGGGAAATGGAACTCTACCTGGGCACCCTGATCCGCCAGATTGATTCGAGCCTGCTCGACGAGTGGGAAAAGATGCGCGACCCCAACTACCAGCGCGCCGAAACCAAAGAAGCGCGCCCGCCCGGCGCGGAGGAAGCCGCCGCCGACATTACCCGCGATACCAAGGCTTTCACCGCCGCCATCCGCAACCGGGTTTTTGCTTTCCTGCGCGGCCTGGTGAATCAGGATTACGAGCAGGCCATTGCCAATCTCACCTCACCACAAGACCCGGACGGCGCGCCCTGGAGCGCCGACCGCCTCCAGCAGGCGCTGGACGCCTACCACGCCGAGCATGAGCGCATCCGCCTGGACCCGAACGCCCGAAACATCCGCCACACTTACGTAATCCCCGCCGAAGACAAACGCACCTGGCGCGTCCAGCAGATGCTGGTGGACCCGGAGGGGCACAACGATTGGGTGGCGGAATTTGAAGCGGACCTGGCCGGGTCCCGGGAGGCCGGGGAACCGGCGCTGCGGCTGGCGCGGATCGGGAGTTTGGCCTGAGGGCCTTTTTCCGTCGCCCCCGGCTCGCGCGCCCCCTGGCTAGGGCGTGTAGGAATGCCGGTAGCAGAACTCCTTGTATTTTTTGGGATTGTCGAAGGACCAGCCCCGGTAGTACCTGGGATTTTCCTGGAGAAGAACGGCCCGGCCCGCTGTGGTTTCCAGGGCCAGCCACTTTCCAGGCGAAACCTCGGCCAGAACCCAGGCATGGTCTGCTTCGGTTATGGAGTTGATGTCACGATTGACGTTGCCGATTTGAATCTTGGCCGGGAAGCCCTTGGTTCGGACCATGTCCCAGACGTCGCAGGCCATGTCCACGCAAACGAACCTGTCCTCCAGGGAGTAGGTATGGTTTTTGTGGTAGTCGGAAGTGAGCGTCGCCAGGACTTCGACCTTCTGTCGGTCGAGGTCGGAAGTGTCAGCGGAGGCTGCTTGTTGGCATTCGGCCCGGTAATTGGCCATCCAGCGGGCTTGCTCCGCGGCATATTCGGCCGCCTTTTGGGAGTCGTAGCCGAAGCGGCGTCGTACCGGCTCTGGCAACTTATCGAAGGGCACCTTGCGGAGGCCAGTCCATTTAGAGCTTTGCTGGCCAAGTGATTCAATGAGCAGGCCGTCGGGGTAAACCGCTTTTACCGTTTCGCCGGGTTGCAAGAATGCTGGGACTGGCATTTCCGGGGTGAGGGGCTGTGGTTGTGGGTTGGGTCGGGAGGCCAGTGCCGTTGCCTTGGTCCCGCCTGGCAGAATATCCGTGCTCGGATGGGCGGAGGTTTCGCCGCGTTCTGTCGTGGCGAGGGCTGGGCTTGGAACTGGCTGGAGTTGGGTCTGTAAGGCCGGCCATAGTATTATAGCTGCCAAGACATGCGCGGCGACTGCGGCGCAGGCGGCCAGCGCGAGGTTTCTCGTAAGCGCACGTGTACGGTGGATGCTGGCGGATTTGGAATTGGGCTGAGAGCTGACGGGGAGGTTTCGAGAACGGGGTTCCCTCGTTGTCGCCGGGTGCTGCTCCGACGGATGCCGGGAGAACCAATGCCGCAGGGCTGAGGTTGACGCGCCGTCGGGGTGGTGCCGGTCGGCGGGTGGCATTGTCCTGCTGTTCATTGTCTTGGTTGGCTACGGGGCGTCCAAAAATCGGGCAGAAAATGCGCCCCCGCCGTAGCTGGAGATAAGAGAGCATTTCTGCTGCCAGGGAAGGGGAGCCGGCGCTGCGGTTGGCGCGGATCGGGAGTTTGGCCTGAGCCAGGGCTTGCCGCGACCGGCCCGAACTGGTTGAATCTGCGCATGGATACGTTTCTCGAAGCGGCAATCGAAGAGGCGAAGAAGGGCCTCGCCCGCGGCGGCATTCCGATTGGTTCGGTGCTGGTTTGCGACGGAAAGATCATTGGACGCGGCCACAATCAGCGGGTCCAACGGGGCAGCGTGATTCATCACGCGGAGATGAATTGCCTGGAAAACGCCGGCCGGCAGCAGGCCTCGGTTTACCGGCGTTGCACGCTCTATTCCACGCTTTCGCCCTGCCCGATGTGCAGCGGCGCGGCGCTGCTTTACAAGATTCCGCGCATCGTTATCGGGGAAAATACCACGTTCAAAGGGCCGGAAGAATATGTGCGCTCGCAAGGCGTGCAAGTGGAAGTGCGGCAGGACCCCGCCTGCATCCAGTTGATGCGGGACTTCATCGCCGCCCGGCCGGAGCTTTGGAACGAAGATATCGGGGTGTAAGGCCGGCCGAAGGGACCCCGGCGGGAAAACGGGTTAGGCAGCCGCCCGGCCCGGCTTGCGGCGGATGAGGGGCTTGCTTTGACCGGTCACGACGGCCTGGCTGATGTGGATGTGGAGGATATCGTCGCTGCTCGGGACTTCGTACATGATGTCGAGCATCAGGCGCTCGAGCAAGCTGCGCAAGGCGCGCGCGCCGGTGCCCTTCTGGATGGCTTGCACGGCCAGCTCGTGGAGCGCCTCAGTCGAAAACTCCAATTCCACGCCTTCCATTGCCATGAGCTTGGCGTATTGCTTGGTCAGGGCGTTCTTGGTATCGGTCAGAATCGAAACCAACTGCGACTCCGTCAACTCGGCCAGCACCGTCACCATCGGCAGGCGGCCGATAAACTCGGGAATGAAGCCGAACCCGAGCAAATCTTCCGGCTCGACATACTGCAGAATCTCGTGCCGGTTAATGGCCCCGGCCTTGAGTCCGTCCTCCACGGCGCGAAAGCCCATGACGTGTTTGCCGAGGCGGCGCTGGATGATGCGTTCCAAACCAACGAAGGCGCCGCCGCAGACGAACAGGATGTCGCTGGTGTCCACGCGGATATATTCCTGTTGCGGGTGTTTGCGCCCGCCCTGCGGCGGGACGCTGCAAACCGTTCCTTCCAGGATCTTCAACAAGGCCTGCTGGACGCCTTCGCCTGAGACGTCGCGGGTGATGGAGACGTTCTCGGTCTTGCGCGCGATCTTGTCGATCTCGTCGATATAAACAATGCCTCGTTGAGCGCGCTTCACGTCGTAATCGGCGTTTTGCAGCAGGCGCAGGATGATGTTCTCGACGTCCTCGCCCACGTAGCCGGCTTCGGTCAGCGTGGTGGCGTCCGCGATGGCGAACGGCACGTCCAGGATTTGCGCGAGCGTGCGGGCGAGCAGAGTTTTGCCCGAACCCGTCGGCCCGACCATGAGAATGTTGCTTTTCTCAATCTCCACCTCTGCGTGCGGGTCGGCGGGCGGCGCGTCTTCCCCTTCGAGCGGCGGGAGCGGCGGTTCCTGGAGGATGCGCTTGTAATGGTTGTGCACCGCGACGGCCAGAGTTTTCTTGGCGTGTTCCTGGCCGACGCAGGCGAGGTCAAGCCGGCGCCTGATCTCGGCGGGCTTGGCGATGCTGACGCGCGGCTTGGACTTCCTGGCTTGCGAAGCGAGTTCTTTGTCGAGCACCTGCTTGCAGAGAATGACGCAATTGTCGCAGATATAGACGCCCGGCCCGGCAATGAGCTTTTTGACTTCGGCGTGGGACTTGCCGCAAAAGCTGCACAGCGTCAGGTTGGTCGGGCGGGCCATCGCGCGCTATTCTTTCTTATCGGCCAGGCTCGTGGCGCGCTCGGCCAGGCCCGGAATCTCTTTGCGGGACTGCACGACCTCGTCCACCAGGCCGTAGGCCTTGGCTTCTTCGGGGGACATGAAGTTGTCGCGGTCGGTGTCTTTTTCGACCTGTTCGAGCGAGTGGCCGGTGTGTTTGGCGATGATGCTGTTGATGCGCTGCTTGAGCTTGAGCATGTAGCGCACGCGAATCTCCACGTCGCTGGCCGGGCCTTCGGCTCCGCCGAGCAACTGGTGGATCATGATATTCGAGTTCGGCAGGGCGTAGCGTTTGCCCTTGGTGCCGCCGCACAGCAGCACCGCCCCCATGCTGGCCGCCTGCCCGATGCAATACGTGTTCACGTCGCAGGTGAGGAACTGCATGGTGTCATAAACCGCCAGACCGGCGGTAACGCTGCCGCCCGGCGAGTTGATGTAGAGATGGATGTCCTTCTTGGGATCGCTCATCTGCAGGAACAGCAGTTGCGCGATAATGAGGTTCGCCACCATGTCGTCCACGGGCGTGCCCAAAAACACGATCCGGTCCACCAGCAGACGCGAGTAAATGTCATAGCCCCGTTCCCCCCGCCCGGTCTGCTCCACCACCATCGGCACCAAGAAATTATCCATAAAAACCTTATGCACTGTTGCCGGAACCTAACGGAGCGGCCCACCCGGGTCAAGAGCCGCGTACAACGCTTCCGGCGGGTTACGCAACTCTGGCTGGCCGCCAGTGCGAGCGCGCAGGAGCACCGGGAATGCCGGCTGCCAGCCAGCGCTGCCGGTCCACGCCGCGAGGAAAAAGGACGTGCGCCGGGCGCGCGGAGCTGGTAAGAATGGCGTGTGAATTTCAGCGTGGAACATCTAGGGCTACCGGCGCGCGATCCCGCGGCCCTAAAGGATTGGTATGCTTGTATGCTGGGCGCCAGACTCGTTTTCGGCAATGAGCAATCGCCGCCCGCCTTTCTGCTGGCCCTGCCGGGCGGTGTCATGATCGAGATTTACGGCGGGGACTTCTCGCTGCCGGAGACCAGCGACAACAAGTTGAACGGGTGGCGGCACGTCGCGCTGCGCGTGGACTCGGTGGCCGCCGCCAAAGCCGAGCTTGAGAAGCGCGGCTTGAAGTTCACCGAGGGGGTAAAGCCTGCGGGCGGCAGCGGAAGGGTTCTGTTCTTTCAAGATCCCGAAGGCAACCTGCTTCACCTGGTGGAGCGGACGGCAGATTCAAGCGTCCACTAGCTTGAGTGGTCCATACAAGCAGGCAGGGCGGCTGCTTAGCGAACATTAGCGCAATTCGCGGCTGACCTGCTTCCAAATCAGCAATAGCGCGCTGGCAAAGTCCTGTGGCCGCTCCGCCATCCAGCGCGTGACTTCTGCGGGCGCAAACCAGCCGCCGCGTTCGATTTCCTGCGGGTGCAGGCGAAACGGTCCTTCCGCTTCGCAGCGATAGACCCAGACATGCTCTTGCTCCGTTTCGGCACTGGCGGCGAACTTGAATAGCCGTTTCGGGGCCGCGTTCAATTGCAGGCCGATTTCCTCGCGCAGCTCGCGCACGGCGCAAGCGTCATAATCCTCCCCGGCTTCCACGTGGCCTGAGGCCGACGAATCCCACAGGCCGGGTTGCCGGTCCTTGTTCATCGACCGCTTTTGCAGAAAGACGAACCCAGCCGCGTTGAACACCAATACGTGCACCGCCCGGTGCCTCAATCCCAGGCGATGCACCTCGCCGCGCGGTTGCTGCCCAATGACTTCGTCGCGCTCGTTGACGACATCGAATATCTCGTTGCTCATTTTCAAGACGGCCCGTGCAGATTCTGCGCGAGGCAGGCAAACTGTTCCAAAGAGACTTCCTCCGCGCGGATGTGCGGGGAGAGTCTCAGGCGCTCAAATTCCCGAACCAGTCGCGGCTCAGGCCAGTCGTCCTTGAGCAGTTTGAGCATCATCTTGCGCCGCTGGGAGAAGCTGCGTTTCACAAGCTGGATGAACGCCCCGCGCTGTTCGCTCCTCAGCAGCGGCGGCTCCCGGCGCAGCAGGCATATGCAGGCCGAATCCACGTCCGGCTTTGGGAAGAAACAACCGGCCGGAATCTTGAACCAGGCTTGCGGTTCGTAGTCGAGTTGCACCAGCAAAGTGAGCAGGCCGTAATCCGGCGCGCCCGGCCTGGCCAGCAGCCGCTTCGCCACCTCGATTTGCAGCGTAGCCACCATCCGCTGCGGACCGCGCGCCCGATCTTCTCTCCGCACGGGCTGTTCGGGAGGGCGAGCGTCCTCGCGAGCCCCACTTGCCGGAGATGTTTGGGCTCGCGAGGACGCTCGCCCTCCCGGCCCTTCCGCCAGCTCGACTAATATCGGCGAGGCGACGGAGTACGGCAAGTTGGCGACCAGCTTCCAGTCGGTCCAATCGCGCGCTTCGCGTTTCAGGTAGTCGAGGGCATCGTCGAGGACCAATTGTAGGACAGGCGTCCCGCCTGTCCCCTCGCCTGAATGGGACAGGCGGGACGTCTGTCCCACTTTGAAGCGTTGCTGGAGCACCTCGACCAATCTGGCGTCCTTTTCGATGGCCAGGACCTCGCCCGCTTGCTCAAGCAGCATCTCGGTCAGCGGCCCAAGCCCCGGCCCGATCTCCAGGACTTTATCGGCCTTCTTCAGGTCCGCGGCGGCCACGATTCGCCGCAACTGGTTGGCGTCGTGGAGAAAGTTCTGGCCCAGCGACTTGGTCAGTTGGATGCCGTGCGCCGCCAGCGCTTGCTTCATGTCGGTGAGTTTCATGGGGCGAGCAGCTCCCCCAGCGCTTTGACTGCCGCCTGAAGTTGATTCGGCGAAATCGTCAGCGGCGGGGTGAAGCCGATGACGTTCGAGTGCTCGCCTTCGGGCAAGAGAATGAAACCGCGCCGGAGCATGGTCTTGATGGTCTTAAGCACGGCCTCTGTGGCGGGAGCGCCATCCGGCAGACGAACTTCCAAACCCGCCAGAAGGCCCAGACCACGTGGCGCCACGTGGAGGGTCGAGGGCCGAAAGGCAAGGGTCGAGAGGGAGGCCAGCAAGAGTTTGCCCAGCTCGGCGCTGCGCGGCACCAGTTTGCGTGTCTTGATTTCCTTGATCTGCGCCAGCGCCATCGCGCAGCCGACGGGATGGCCCAGGAAGGTGCTGGTGTGGATGGCCTCGCCGCTGGACGGCGGCCAAGCCGCGTCCATCAAGTCCGCGCGGCCAACGCAGGCTGAAAGCGGAAAGCCGCCGGTCAACGCTTTGCCCAGGCAAATCAGGTCCGGCACCGTCCCGGAGTGTTCGCAGGCAAACCATCTGCCGGTGCGCCCGAGGCCCGTGTAAATCTCATCCAGAATCAGCAGGGCGTGGTGCTCGTCACAAAGCCGGCGCAGCAGAGGCACGAATCCAAGCGGGGGAATGTTGATGCCGCCGCGCACCTGAACCGGCTCGACCAGAACCGCGCCAATCCTTTCGCGCCGGAAAAGGCGCCGCATTCGGGACTCGAGTTGAGCCAGGCGGTACACCTCGCCTGCTTTGGGGAAGGGCACGAAGCAGCCGAACTGGCCAAGCTGGCGGCGGAAAGGCAACCGGAAATGCGCGCGGTGCGTGGCATTGAGCGCGCCATAGCCAAGGCCGTGATAGGCGCCTTCAAAGGCAATCACACCCGGCTTGCCCGTCGCCAGTAGGGCGGTCTTGAGCGCGGCCTCCACCGCCTCGAAGCCGGAGTTGCAGAAGATTGTCTTGCCTCTGAATGCCGCCGCTCGGCGGCCACTGACTTTGGACTTTAGACTTTGGACTTTAGACTGCGTTCGCCATCGTTCGAACGTGATTCGGCTCAACTCCCGCGCGAGCTGCGCCTTGAGGGCGTGTGGATGCACGTCACCCATCGCATGGAGCAACCGTGCCATCTGCTGTTGCCCGGCCTTGACCACGCGTGGATTGGCGTGTCCGGTCGCGGCCACGCCGAAGGCGGCGGTCAAGTCCAAGTACTTCTTCCCGTTCGCGTCCCAAACATGCACCCCCTGGGCGCGCTCCCAAACGATGGGCCACAAGCCCTCCGGTTCGATGAACGTGACGTTGCGCGATTCGTAGGCGCGCAGCAGTTGCAGGGTTTGGCGGGCGGTCATCGGTGGTCAAACTCCTCGCTGCTCCGGTGCCCAGATCACTTTGTGCAACTGGACTTGGAACCGCACGGGCAACGCATCGGCAATGATCTTCTCGGCCAACTCCCGGCGGGAAATGGGTGTCTGTTCCGGCGGCGGCCTCTTGAGCGACTTGTCCTGCTGCTCCGGCGCGAGCGGATGGGCCCACGAGAACAACAGCGAGCAGATCGAGTCGAGCTTGTGTTCGGCAATGCGTGCCTTGGCCCATTCGTAATCTTCCCTGGTGGCAATGACGAACTTGATCTCATCGGTGCTCTTGAGGTAGGGCAGGTTTTCCCAGCGATTGCGCGCGGCTTCGCCGCTCCCGGGGCATTTCAGGTCCATGATCCGCCGCACGCGCGGGTCAACCGGCGAAACGTCGTGCGCGCCGCTGGTTTCGAGCAGGACGGTGAAGCCGTCGTCGCAGAGCGCCTGCATAAGCGGCAGGGAATTCTTCTGGAGCAGCGGCTCGCCGCCGGTGAGTTCGACGAGCGGCAGACGCTGCACGGTGGGGCAGCTCGCCCGCAGGGGGCCGGAGGCCCCCTCCACCGGCAGACCGGAGGTCTGCCCCACCGGCTTGCCGAATGGCTTGGCCAACTGGTGGATTTCCGAGCGTATGTCCGCCAGCGTTTTCTTATCTCCTTCGGCAAACGCATACGCGGTGTCGCAGTAGGAGCAGCGCAGGTCACACGCGGCGAGCCGGATAAAGATGCACGGCAAACCCGCGAACGTGCTCTCGCCTTGCAGGCTCAGATAGATTTCGTTGACGACCAGTGTGTCCGGCATCGGCAGCAATGTAGCCAGTTGTGAGCATTTTTGAATGGTGATTTTTGAATTTCGATTGGAAGAGCCGCGCACGACTGCCATAACGGGGCCTCGTGGCAAGTCAACAATGGGACATCACAATCTACAATACTATGACTGAATCCGAAATGAAGCAGCGAACCAAGGTTTTTGCCCTGCGTATAATCAAACTGGTAAACAGCTTGTCGAAAGAACTGGTGGCTCGGCGACTGGGCGATCAGTTGCTTCGTTCCGGCACTTCCGTCGCGGCCAATTACCGCGCGGCCTGCCAGGCACGCTCGCGAGCTGACTTCATCAGCAAGCTGGGAATCGTCGAGGAAGAGGCCGACGAATCTGCTCTGTGGCTGGAATTGCTCATTGAGAGCGGCCTGGTGCCCCAACTCCGCTTGGAGAAACTGCTGGATGAAGCCAACCAGTTAACCGCGATCATCGTGGCCTCCCGCAAGTCCACAGCCGGCCTGCGCTGAACAATCGAAATTCAAAAATCATAATTCAAAAATCAAGAACCTCCCCTATACTCCAGCCCATGGAAATCTACGATCATCCGACTTTCCGGATGGCCTGCCAGCAGTTTGACCTGGTGGCGGACTATCTGCAAATGCCCGCCGCCGAGCGCGACCGGGTCAAATACCCCAAGCGCTCCATGACGGTCGCCTTGCCGATTCATCGGGACGACGGCTCCACACAGGTGTTCACGGGCTACCGCGTGCAGCATCACCTCACCCTCGGCCCGACTAAGGGCGGGTTGCGTTTTCACCCCGACGTGACGCTCGGCGAAGTGGCGGCACTGGCGATGTGGATGAGTTGGAAATGCGGCCTGACGGGCCTGCCCTACGGCGGCGCCAAAGGTGGTGTCGCTTGCGATCCCGGCAAGCTGTCGAAAAGGGAACTGGAGCGTGTGACTCGCCGTTATACGCAGGAAATGATTCCGTTCATCGGCCCGCAAATTGATGTGATGGCACCCGACCTGGGCACTAACGAACAGGTCATGGCTTGGATGATGGACACCTACTCGGTCCACGTCGGCGCCACCGTGCCCAGCATCGTCACCGGCAAACCCGTCGGGCTCGGCGGTTCGCTGGGCCGGCGCGAGGCCACCGGCCGCGGCGTGGGCTACCTCGTCAACCGCGCCACCGACACCATCGGGTTGGACATCAGCAAAGCCACGGCCACGGTCCAGGGCTTCGGCAACGTCGGCTCGGTCGCCGCGCTCTCGCTCGCCCGCTACGGGGTGAAGGTTCTGGCGGTGACCGATGCCTTTGGCGGTGTTTACAACTCGAACGGATTGGACCTTTGGGGGCTCGAAAAGCACGCCGCCGGCAACAAGACCGTGACCGGCTTCCCGGAAGCCGAGCCTATCACCAACGAGCAACTGCTGATGCTGCCGTGTGACATCCTTGTGCCTGCTGCCCTGGAGCGGCAGATCACCGCGGCCAACGCCGGCAAAATCCAGTGTCGCATCATCGCCGAGGCCGCCAACGGCCCCACCACACCCGAGGCAGACGTGATTTTGAATCAGCGCCCGGAAATCTTCATCCTCCCGGACGTGCTGTGCAACGCGGGCGGCGTGGTGGTGTCCTACTTTGAGTGGGTGCAGGACCTGCAGAGCTTCTTCTGGGGGGAAACCGAGGTGGTCGATAAGCTGTTCCGCATTCTGGAAACGGCCTACACGCAAGTTGTCTCCCTGAGCCGCAAACAGAAAATCCCCATGCGCATCGCCGCGCTGAGCCTCGGCATCAAACGGGTGCAGGAAGCGAAACGGATCAGGGGATTGTTTCCGTAGAGCCGGACGGGGAAGCATCTGGAATTGGGAACTCAGGAACTCAGGAATTCCTCTCCTGAGTCCCAAATCCCCAATTTCAGCCCTTTCCTATTCCAGGCCGCGCTCGAACAGATCGTCCTCATCCAGCCCGAGGTAGTGGCCCAGTTCGTGCAGGTAGGTGGTATGCACCTCTTCGCGGAAGAATTCTTCATCGGCCTCAGCCAGGTCCCAGAGGTTTTCCAGGAAGAGAATGATCTGCGGCGGCAGGGGCAGTGCGGTGGTCTCTTCGCAGGCGAATTCCGGCCCGACAAACAGGCCGAGCGTGTCGGGCTCAATGCCGTCGCGGCGATGCGCGGCGTTGGGCCGGCGTTCGAAGGTGACCGGCAGCGCCTCCGCGCGGTCGCGGAGCGGCTTAGGCAGCGCGGCCAGCGTCGCTTTCACTTCCTCCAGCGCGAGGGCGGGGAGTTTTTGCCAGTCGAGGCGCACGTTGGGTTCAATTGTAAAGCAAGGTTCGGGGAAGCGCATCTTCGCATTTCAGCCGGCGGAATCCTCTTTCCCCCATGGGTAAGGTTTTCCCGTGAGTCAACGCGCAGGCCATCGCCGTGGAGCGAGGGCGACCTCTGTCGGCAGCACTTCTAACGGCGGCGTTTCGGCTTGGTCAGGGCAACGAGCAGAGCGGTCCAGAAGACCAGGGTCAAAGAGAGGAGGGGGACAATCCACATGGGCAGCAGGTTGTGCGTTTCGGCAACGCTGACTCCATACCAGGACGCCGCCCACACGTCGAACCGCAGATTGAATATTGCCAGCATCAGGGCGCAACACGAAGCCAGTTGTCCAAGGTACGCCCGCGCCACGGCCAATCCGGTCAGGCCCCGAAGATTGAAGAAATGCCAAACGCCCAGCCCCGCCATCAACCCCACAATGATCGCGGTTGTCAATCGGTCATGTGCCCGCCACGCCAGAAAAATCACGCCCCAAAACAACATCAGATGTGTGCCGGCCACCACCGCCACGCGTGTGCCCGGCTCCATCGCCGTCGTGGCCGGTTGACGGATTTCGCCGGGCCCTTCGTCCGGTTGGGACTTTGCCTGAATCCGCCGGAGCATCACGATGATCCATGTGGCCATGACCATAGCATAGAACCACCAGAAGCCCGCCACCGCGGCAAAGCAAATCCGGTCATTCCACCCACAGTGGCTTCCCAAGGCTCGCACGGCATACTGACCACCGAGGGCAAATCCCAACACCAAAATCCAGGTGACGATGAGTTCGATCTGTTTGGCGCGGCGTTCGCGCCCGGTGGCGCCACGGATCATCAGCCATTGGGCCGCGAAGCCAGCCAACACTCCAATAAAGGGTGCCAGACACGCGGCCAGAAGACCCGATTTGGCCGCCGCCGTGCCTTTCGCTGCCGCGCCCACACTGACGGCTGCCGCCGGACCCGCCGCCGCCAAGGGCAGCATCGCGAGCACGGCGCCCGAAAACGCCTGGTTCGGCGCCGTGCGGCGCAAGGTATTTTCCACGAAGGCCTGCACTTCTTCCTGCAAGAGCTTGCGTCCGCGCGACAGCCGTTGCTTGACGGCGTCCTCGGACAATTCCAAGGCCCCCGCGACGCGCTCGATGGATTGGTGTTCGCGATAAAACAGGATGAGCGGTTCCCGGTAAAGTTCGGGGATTCTCTCCAACGCCCGCCACAGAATGGCCTCTTCCTCGCGGCTGATGGCTTGTTCCGACGGCAGCGCGTCGCGTGCCGGCGAGTCAGCCACCGCTTCCAATGGCTGGGCATCATGCACCGGTTCACGACCTTCCTGGTAAAGGTGTTTGTGAATCCGGTTGCGGACAATGCCGCAGAGCCAGGCGCGAAGTTTCTCCGGTTCCCGCAGGAGCCGGAGATGCTTCCAGGCGGTAATGAATGTCTCCTGGGCCACGTCCTCGCTCATGCCCAGGTTGCCGATGCGGCTGTAAGCCAGCGAGCAAATCAATATCTGGTAGCGCGAGACAATGCGGCTGAAGCCGTCACGGTCGCCGGCCAGGGTGCGTGATACCAGTTCGGCATCGCTGCATTCCGTTGCGGTCATAGTTTCATCTGTCATCATATCATTGAATACGTCCCGATAAAGGGCAAAGAGGTGACAGAAGAAACTGCAAAAGCAAATATCTGTGAGAAATCCACCGGTATTGGGGCAGCCCGTCCGCAGGCTGGCCGCCCAGCTTAGATATTTGGCAGCAAATCGAAATATTCGTCGTCTTCATTTTTGCCACCCTCTCCCTTGCCGAGCGCTTTCTCGTCTTCAACAAATTCGATCGATTCAATCCATTTCACCATTTTGTAGCCGAGCTGATTTTCCACACGCAGTCTCAGAGGAGCGCCATAAACTTCTGTCAACGGCTGGTAGTTCATCTCATAGGCCAGAATGCATTCCGGCTTCAGGACGTTGGCCAGCGTCTGGGTGTCATAATAAACCCCGCCGTAAAGTCCCTCGCCGAATGATAAGAAAGCGACGACTTTGGCTTTCGGCGTGGGTTTCACGAGTTCGACGATCTTGCTCATCGGCACGCCCGCCCAATGGGCAATGCCTGACCAGCCTTGGATGCAGTGGTGGAGACTGATGTGTTCCTTGCGGACGAGATGTTTGAGGTCGGCAAGAGACAGGCTGAGTGGATGTTCCACCAAACCGCCGATTTTCAGCCGGAAATCTTTGAATCCACCTTCGGCGAGGCGTTTCCATTCGTTGCTTACGGGAAGTTTCCCGTTCGGCCAGAAAAAGGGAGAAATGTCGTCTTTGGAGTACCGCTCCCTGGGATGAAACCGATTGAGCGCATTCAGAAAGGGCACAGCGAGAAATCGGTGCAGGTGCTGCACCTTGCGCGGGAATCTCCAGGCAATGAAATGTGCCATTGCCCAGGAAGCCACCACGCTTCCGATGGCGGTCAATCCGACGATCAGGCCGATTGGATTTTGATCGTCCGTCCCGACGGCGATGTGATTCATGTTCCGAACAAATCCCGTGGCGACCACCAGGCTGACATGCACGAGGAGGAAACTGAGGTATCCGACCAGCAGGAGAAAATGCAAAGACCGGGCGGCCTGGCGTCCGCCAAAGAGTTTCGGAAACCAGGGGAAACGGTTGTCGAGAGCCGGCGACATGGCCAGGCCGGTTAGCAGCGAAAGCGGGACCATGACAAAAATGACGCCAAAGTAGGAGAGTTGTTGCAGCGGGTTGTAATGGTAAAAACCGTTCGGTTCGACCGGCATCTGGAAAGTGACATAATGCTCGAACGTATTCCAGGCTTGCGGAATGATTTCCCACGAGGTCGGGACGAGGCGTTTCCACTGATCGGTGCAAAAGAGTAGCACCACGAAAAGGAATCCGTTGAGCAGAAACCCACAGAGACTGAGGAAATGCCACGACCTCGCCCTCCCGACGGTGTGCCGGTATCCTGGCAGCGCCAACAGCGGTGAGAGGTAACGGGCGTCGTCCTTGGCAGTCCAAAGGCGGTCCTGGGGAACCGCGAGCGGCGTGAAACGTATCCACTCGCTGCCTGGGGTGCAATCGCGGTTCCAATACAGGCGTGGGTGATCCGCCAGGATCGACAGTCCACTGCGGGCCAGCAACATGAGGAAGAAAAAGTTGAAGAGATGTGTGAGCCGCAGCCACGCGGGGAATCCGTGCGGAGTCGGGAGCCGAAGAGGATCAAAGGGATAATTCGACGGTTCAGAAGGCAGACCGAAAATCAGATATTGCAACCAAGCCAGAAAAATCGGGATGGCAACGACGGTACAAATTAACGCGAGGGTTGAGCGATTCATCCAGACATAAAGCGAGCGATCCGCTGGAAAGTGGACCGCGCGGTGTGCGTGGTTGAACGTTGGCATGTTAGCCGGCGTAGATGATATGCGCCCCCTTTACTCTCGCAAAAGGGGTGAGGGCATGAACCTGGCGGTGAGTCGCACTCAGGATGTCCTCCGTCTGGATTCCGCGAACCAGCAACGCATCCGCGATGAGCGAGCGATGACAGCGCCACGGCACCGCTTCGGCACACATCACGGCTATCCGGTCCTGGTAGGCCAATTGAATCAACTCGTCCAAGGCTTTTCCAAACTCCTGGGTCTGCATGTAATCCGCGTAGCCGCGAAAAGAGGCGTTTCGCCAGCCGGTGTTAGGGGAATTGCGTGTCGTATGACGCAGCCCGCCGAGTTGTGCCATATGCACGTAGCCGATGCCGGCAGCCTGCAGTGAGCCGGGCAAGGCGTCGCGATTGAACTGGGGATTGTGCCTCGAACGCGGCACCGTGCGGACGTCCACCACGCGAGTTACGGCGTGGGCCTGAAGCAAACGGATAAATTCTTCGAGCGTGCGTGTGGAATGGCCAATCGTCAACACCTTCGGCAGAGCTTCTATGTTGTCCTTCTCGCCTCCTCGCCTTCGCCCTTCAGGACAACTTCGTTCCGGCTTCAGATGATTTGCAGTTTTCACAGGACCTTCAGTCGGTTGGCAGCGCAGTAATACTCTGTTCCAACTTCTGAGAATATCAAGTATAAGTAAGTACCCCCCCGCCGACGGGAGCCGTCAAGGCGCAATTGCCCCGGCTGAGGCCGATTCCGCCGGGGTCAGACGGGAAGATTATCTATGTCGAAGTCCGCAAGGGCGGGGAGCAAGCGACCACTTCCGCGGAGAAAGTGGCTACCTCTGCCAGCAGCACTCTAGCGGAGCTTCGGCTTGGTCAGAAGCGGGTGGAAACGTAGGCGAAACTTTCGGGTGCGCGGCCGAATGAGGTTGATGGTTCCCCCGGCAAAAGGGCTTGCTTCGAGCGGCGGGGAATGATGAATTGGGGCTGTGTTCCGACGCAAGCTGACAGTCTGATTATCACCTTTCATGCACAAACCACGATTAAGTTTCTGGCAAATCTGGAACATGAGTTTCGGGTTCTTCGGCATCCAGTTCGGCTGGGGTTTGCAGATGGCCAACATGAGCGCCATCTACCAGTACCTCGGCGCGAAGGAGTCCGACATCGCTTTTCTCTGGCTCGCCGCCCCCCTCACCGGCCTGATTGTGCAGCCCATCATCGGCTACTTCAGCGACCGCACCTGGGGGGCGCTGGGGCGGCGGCGTCCATATTTCCTGACCGGCGCGATCCTGGCGAGCCTGGCGCTGATCGCCATGCCGAATTCGGGCACGGTCTGGATGGCTGCCGGGTTGCTGTGGGTTCTGGATGCGAGTGTGAACATCACCATGGAGCCGTTTCGGGCATTTGTAGGCGATCTCTTGCCCACCGAGCAGCGCAAGAGCGGGTTTGCGATGCAGAGCCTGCTGATTGGCCTGGGGGCGGTGCTTTCTTCGGCACTGCCTTATATGCTCACCAACTGGTTCGGTGTGACGGGCGGGGCCACCGAGGGCGTAATCCCGCGCACGGTGCGGCTGGCCTTTTACATCGGGACAGGCGTCTTCCTGCTCGCGGTGCTCTACACGATCACGACCACGAAGGAGTATCCGCCGGAGGACCTGGCCGGCTTCCGGAAGATGAAGGCCGAATCCGCCGGTTGGGGGAACGCGTTCCGGGAAATCCTCTCCGGCATCGGCTCGATGCCGCGCGCGATGCGACAACTGGCCGTGGTCCAATTCTTC
This sequence comes from Verrucomicrobiota bacterium, assembly GCA_050011195.1. Taxonomy (GTDB): domain Bacteria; phylum Verrucomicrobiota; class Verrucomicrobiia; order Limisphaerales; family UBA8199; genus PALSA-1440. Next base: position 44,905 of record JBEKJO010000007.1, read on the forward strand.
ACCTGGTTCGCCCTGTTCTGCATGTGGATTTATTTCGTGCCGGCGGTGGCGACCAAGGTGTTTAACGGTGTGCCCGGCTCACCGGAATATCAGCGCGGCAACGAGTGGGGCGGGGTGTGTTTCTCCGTGTATAATGGGACGGCGTTCGTTTTCGCCTTTCTGCTGCTGGCGCTGGTGGGCCGGTTCACGGCGCGGGCCATTCACCGCGTTTGCCTCCTGTGCGGCGGCAGCGGGCTGATTCTGGCGTTTGTTTTGCACCAGCAATATTTGCTTATCGGGTCGATGGTGCTGGTCGGAGTCGCCTGGGCGAGCATTCTCTCGATGCCCTACGCGATGCTGGCCAACGCGATCCCGGCGCAGAAAATGGGGTTTTACATGGGGGTGTTTAACTTCTTCATCGTGATCCCGCAGATTCTGGCCTCGCTGGGGCTGGGGACGCTGATGAAGTCCGTGCTGGGGGACAACCCGATGAACGCGGTGCTGCTGGGTGGATGTTCGATGGTGGCGGCGGGCCTGTGCGTCGGGCTGGTATCGAAGGAGGTGGATGTCTCTGAAGTCGTGGCTCGCGAGGACACTCGCCCTACCTGAAATCAGGGCTCGCGAGGACACTCGCCCTACCTGAAATCAGGACTCGCGGGGACGCTCGCCCTCCCGGAACTTACTTTAGGGCGCGGTGGTAGATGCGCCAGTCGAAGCCGTTCAGGCGGAACGAGGGGAAACCGATTGGCGGGGCCTCGGGCATCCCGGAAATCCGCACGGGCTTGAAATCACAATCGTGCAAGGTTTCCACCCGGCCGGTAATGGGGCGGTTGGAGAAGCTGATGACGATGACGAACTCATCGTTGTCATCCAGGCGCATGAAAGTGACGAGGTTCGCTTCGTCGGAATTGCGCAGCCAGACGACGCGGTCGTTGCGGAACGCCGGGTATTGTTTGCGCAGCCGGATCAGCGCCTGGTAAATCTCGCGGAACGGCGGGCGGTCCTTGGAATGCCAAAAGACCGGCATCTTCTCGAACAAGGCCGGGTCGCCGGATTCCGTCGCGTCGCCGGCCTCCATGCCGTTGTAGAGCAGGGGAAGGCCGTCGAGGGAGAACATCAGCGCCGAGGCGGCGAGCGCGCCTTTGAGGCTGAACCGGGCCACGGCGCGCGCCTCGTCGTGATTGTCGGAGAAACGCAAGTGGAGGGCACCTTGGGGGAACTGCTTCTGGCTTTCCTCCCAGGAACGTTTGAATTCGGAGGCGGGGGCGCCGCGGAGCAGAACGTCGTTCAAGGTGGAGTGAAGTGGCCAGGAGTAATCCGCGTCGAAGGCCTTGACGAGCAGTTCGGGCTTGCTGGCCTCGGCGAGCAGGATGAGGTCGGGCTTGACCTTCGTCAGTTCGACGCGGGCTTCCTCCCAGAAGCTGGTGGGCACTTCGTAGGCGACGTCGCAGCGGAAGCCGTCCAGGTTAAACCCGGCGGGATCGATCCAGTGCTTGAGCATCGTAATCATGTATTCGCGGAGTTGCGGGTTCCCATAATTCAACCCCGCCACGTCCGTCCACTCCTTGACCGGCGGGATGATCTTGCCGGTGGCGTCGTGCTTGTAGAACTCCGGGTGCTGCATGAGCACGCTGTCCCACGCGGTGTGGTTGGCGACGATGTCAATGATGACCTTCAACCCCCGCTGATGCGCCTCGGACACCAGGCGCTTCAAGTCGGCCTCGGTGCCGTAGTCGGGGTTGATGGCGTAGTAATCGCGGACGGCATAGGGGCTGCCGAGCGGGCCTTTGCGCATCTTCTCGCCGAGCGGATGAATGGGCATCAGCCAAAGGACGTTCACGCCGAGGTCTTTCAACTCGTCCAGGCGGGCGGTGATGCCATTGAAATTGCCCTCCGCAGAGAAGTTGCGGGGGAAGATTTCATAGACCACCGCGTCGCGCACCCACTGCGGGCTGGGACGAGCAACTTTGGCGGGTTGGGCGGAGAGGTCGGTGAGCGTGGCAGTCAGCAGGGCGAACGCCAGAGCCAGCCGGCCTGATCGGCGGCAGTGAGAGGATAGTTTCATTGTGTGTATGTCCCTGTTCTACTGAATCGTTGCCGCTAAGGCAACAGCTTCACCTGATAAAACCTTTGGGCGGCGGCGGGCGGCGGCGCGTCGGTGCAAGAGAGGAGGAGTTGCAGCGGGCCGGCGGTCGTCAGGCCGGCTGGCAGATTGCTCCAGGTTGCGCCCAGCGCGTCAGCCCAAACGACCTGATAAGAGTGCCCCGGCATGGCGGCCCAGTTGATTGCATAACCGCCGCTCCCGGCTTGCAGGCCCTGCAGCCGGAAACCGCGCGCCGGGTCGAGCAGGTCGAATGTGCCGTCGCCGTTGTCGTCGTGCAGGGCGGCGGTCGGGATAACGAAGAACCCGGACGGGTCAATGTTGGGGCCGGGGCTGGCGGGACAGGCGCTGGCGAGCGCGCCGCCGTCGGCCGTCTGGTAGGCGGCGGCGCACAGGTAAATGTTGGTGGGCATGGAGCCGAAAGCGGCGACGAGGTCAATGGTGCCTTCCATGGCGCCGGAGTTGGTCCCGGCCTTGACCGCCTGGGCGGACGCCGGGGCGTTGGCCCAGGCGACATAAGTGTTCAAGCTCTCGCCCGCGAGGAAGGGTTTGCTGGAGGCGACCGCTACCAGGCCGGTCTTGGCCCAGGGCGCGGCGGCGGTGGCGGCGGGCAGGAGCTGATCGGTGACAAAGATGAAATGATCGTTAGGCCCGTTGGTGCCCGGAGACCAGGTAGCAACGTAGAGGGTGGTGCCGCGCAGGGCGCCGTAAAGCACCATGCCGCTGGAGGCGAGCAGGTAACCCGGGTAATCAAAGTTGCCGTCCAGCACGAAGGGGGGATAGGCCAGAGTGTTGGTGCAGACGGTGGCACTGGGCGTTGAAAAGCCCACACTGTTCGAGGCGACGATGGAGTAGCAGTAGGGCGTGTTCGCCGTCAGTCCCGTGTCGGCGTAACTCGTGCTGGCGGTCATGGTGACGGGTGAACCGGCGCGGTTGATGATGTAGGCCGCAGCGCCCGAGGCGGCGGACCAACTGAGGTTGATCTGATTGGTCTGAACCGGATTGGCGGCGAGGTGCTGCGGCATGGGCGGCGGCTGCGGCGTGCTGCTGACCGAGAAAACCCAGTTGGCGCCGCTGTTGTTGTCCCAGGCGCCGCTGCCGTTGTTGAACACGCAATCCAGTTCGGTCGCATTGGTGGGAACCGTGACGGTATATTCCCAGTAATTGGAGGCGGAGTTAAACGTCATCGGCGCGTCGGGCGACACGACCGGATTCCAGTTATTCCAGCCGAGGTGGATGCTGATGGCACTCGCGCTCGCCAATGGGCCGCCGGCCGGCGAGAACTGAATAGTCACCGGCGTGCCGGCTGCGGGCGGCACGGGCGAAACGCAAACCCGCCCGTTGCAGCCGCTCGAGTTGCCGCCACTGCTGCCGCCCGGCGCCGTCCCAACCCAGACATGCTGAATCGGCGACTTGTAGGTGTTGCCGTAGTTGTCCACCGCCGTGACATAGTAATCCACGTAGGCGTTGGTGATTCCGCTTACCTTCGCGTAATAATAATCGGCGATGTATTGCGGCGTGACACCAGCGCCGGGCGCAACCACGCGTTTAGTCATGTTCGAGGCGGCCCAGGGACCGGTGAGCGAGCCGCCCGCGTAGGTCTTGAACTGATCGGAGGTCGGCGGGTTGGTGCCGTTGACGCGGAGCAGCAGCGTAACATTCGAAATCCCCGACACGTCGTAGGCGTAGGTCCAGACCCAAAAGTCGGTGTTGGTGGCGACCGTCACCTCGTAGCCGTATTGCACGCCGAAGTTCGTTCCGCCCGGATTCCAGGGATGCCGCTGCGGGGGGAAAACGGTGGGCGGCGTGGTGTCGGCGGCCGGGTTGCCCGAGAGGATGCTGTTGACGTTGCGCACGGCGTTCGATTGGGCGACCACGGCGCGCTGGCATTCATCGCCGACGCAGCCGTAATAAACGAACCCGCTGTCGAGGCTGGCGAGGTAATAATGCCAGCCGAGTTCGACGGCGTTGGGCGTCGTGCTGAAGCTGCCGGGGTCCCGCACCTGGTCGATGTTGGGGGTCACGCCCGCGATTTGCTGCGCGGTCTTGACGCGGTTTTCGGTGGCGATGATAACTCGCCAGTTATCGGCCTTGCCGCTGGTGCCGAGGCTGGGATCGACGACATTGCTGCCGCTGCTGCTGGAGTAACTCGGCGGCCAATGCCAGTTGATGAAGATCGGCGAGCCGAAATCCCCGTCCGCAAACACCCAGCCGCCATCCTCGACATGCACCACGTCGTTGGTGTCCGGGGGGTTTTCCTGCAGAAACTGCTCCACCGTGCTGGGGTCGTAGCCGAGGGCGGCCGCCTCGCTGGCAAACTGCGCCACCCATTGCATGTAGTACGAATAGCCTCCGCTCCAGGAGTTGTCGCCGTCGTGGGCCAGCAGCACCATCGCCGGCTTGGCCGGGTTGTTCCGCGCGGCGAGATTGCTCATTAACCCCAGGTCCCAGGTGCCGTAGCTGTCGCGCCAACTGAGCGCCTGATCTGACGGCACGACCATGATGAGCGAATTAGTGCCCGTGTTCGGGTCCACGTAGCGGGCGTAGTGGACTTGGAAGGCAAACGGCATCGCCGCGGTGGGCGCGCAGCCGCGTTCGATGGAGATGCGTTGGTAGTTCGACGCGCCTTGCGCCGGGTTCAACTGGTCCGCGAGGTTCGGAATGTCGCAGTTCTCGCCGCCGGAGCCGAGCACGAGCGGAAAGTTCGCGCAGGAGCGGGTCAAGTGGTTGTTGGCCACCACGGTCCACGCGATGCCGACCTTGTTCAGGATGGGAATCATCTGTTCGGAAAAGCAGGTCTCCGCCGGAAAGTAGCCCCGCGAGAGGGCTGGATTGGTGCCCCAGAATATCTGCATCTGGCGGATATGGATGCGCAACTCCATCTCCAGCGTCTCGTCGCTCACGAGCGGCGCCAGGGCGTGATGATAGGTGAAGTTCACGAGGTCCATGCGCGTCTCGCCGCCACTGGTGGTCCAGGCGCGCGCCTGCTGGTTGTAGGAATTCCAGTTGCCCGCGTAGCCCAACTGGTTATTGGCCCCGAGGCTCTGGACGTTTTCCATCAGCGCGCCGGAGTAATTGGCTTGAGCGCCGGCGTTCGCATAGCCCAGCACGCTTTCGAGCGCGTCGTGCGGCCGGTTCTGGTAGGCGGCCACTCGGTCGGCCAGTCCGAAAACACTGGAGAGCACCTCCGGCGAGGGATGCGGGCGACCGGCATTCTGCTGCTGGATCGTGTCCCACGCGGCTTCGTAATGGTCGGTGCCCCAGTCCCGGCGGTCCGGCCAATAGATCGGCTGGTGCAAGTGCCACAGCCAGGTGGTGTGGAGGTTCGTTCCGGCGAGCCCCGCCGGTGGTGAAAGCAGGCAGAGGGCGGAGCAGCCGGCAAACAGCAGGCCCATCCTGGCCCGCCCCCGTGGAACACCGCTTTCGGGCCGCACTGCGAAGAAGTCCTTCTTTGCTCCGCGGGTTGCGGCTGTGCCGCAGGGCGGGTTTGGGGCGCTCGGATTTCGAAGGCTCTGCGAGTCGGGGCACGTTACAGACATTATCTCTACATAATCAGAACAGGGGCTTATTTCAAGATTTATGCACCCGCATATTTGTGCGGTGGATTCAATCTCCTCTCCCATGCTATAGTGTTGATAATGAGAACCCGTATGTCTTGTCGCATCGGATGGCAGGTTGTCTGCTTGCTGCTTTCGTTCGCCGGTCTGGCTGGCGCCCGCGGCGAGGCCATGCTCGAGTTGTTCCAGATGACCTGGACCAACCTTATCCAGAAGATGCCCGAACTGGCCGAGGCCGGCTACACCAGCCTCTGGTTGCCCCAGCCCGCCAAGGGGGGCGGCGCTCTCTCAGTGGGCTATGACCTCTTCGATCCGTTTGATCTGGGGGATAAGAACCAGAACGGGACGGTCGCCACGATGTACGGCACGAAGGCACAATTGCTGCAAATGGTCCAGACGGCGCACCAGTTCGGGATTCGCGTCTATTTCGACAACGTGATGAATCACCGTGAAGGAGTAGTGCCCGGCTACGACATCTATACGCCGACAAATTTCTTTCCCGGCCTGTGGCCGCAGGATTTTCATCTCCAGACCACCAGCAGCGGCAACCGGAACTGGAACAATGTCGAGAACTGGAACGACCAGTACTACGTGCAGAACGAGCCGATCAACGGCCTGTGCGACCTGGCCCAGGAGCCGGGACCGACCAACTTCAACTTTGGTCCCGTTTTATTCAGCCTAACCAACAAGCCCTTCTTTATCCGCCAGCCCAACAACCCTGAATACTATATGGATACCAATACGGTCTCCCTCGGCTCCTGGCCCGCCGGCGGTTGGCCGGGCTTTGATTGGTCGGGCGGAATCTCGCCGGCCTTTAGCTGGTCGGGCGGAACCTGGCACGGCTTTAACGGGACCAACGGCCAACCAGTGCCGGAGTTCGTCGAGGACTACCTGACCCGGGCGGCCATGTGGACGCTTTACACGACCAAATGCGACGGATTCCGGATGGACGCGGTCAAGCATGTGCCTTCGCCATTCTTTGGCGATTACTCGACCAGTTGGCGCGGTTACGTGGGTGGAATCCAAGCGATGTTTGACTACACGCACGGCTACGGGAGCAACGTGCTGGGCAACGGCTACGTCGAAACCGACGACAACCGGAACAGTTGTTTCGACACCGAAGCGCCGCGCAACGACGCGATGCTCTTCGGCGAGCACCTGGGCCCTCCCCCAACCTATGGCGAGTACATCAGCACCGGCATGAGATTGCTGAATGCGCCGTTGCGCACCGTCCTCAACGGCGCCTTGCAAGACGGCGGTTCGCTGCCCTCCGGTCTGGACCAGCGCGATTTCATACCTTATAGCGGCGCCTTCAGCGCCGCCCAGGGCGTCCAGTTTGCCGAGGATCAGGACGCTCTTCTCTGCTGCCCGACCCACCGCGAGATGCAGGACGCCTATTACTTCATGCATGAGGGCTTGCCGATGATCTACTCGGACAACTTCAATTGGGCCGGCAACCCCTCCAGCTCGGCTACCTTTCCCGAAGTCCCGATGACCGATTACCTGGGGCAATATGGCGATAACACCATGCCGGAGACCTGCTACATCCATCATCAAATGGCCCGCGGCGGGACCCGTCCGCGCTGGAGTGACAGCCACATCGTCGCCTTCGAGCGCTACGACTATCGCGACGTGCAGACCTCCGACCCCTACGACGATCCGGATGCCACAGTCCTCCTCTTCGCCATGAATGCCACCTATAACAACCCGCATGGCGACATTCTCTTTGATGATGGGATCGCCCGCACCTCCGACGGGTATTACAACTGTTGGGAGAGCGACACCCCCTCCGAGGGGTATGGCCTGTGCGTCGGCTTTCCGCCGGGATCGGTTTTGGCCCAGATGGCTACCGCCTCGCCCGGTGGCGGCAATTTCCGCACCTGCCCCAAGCTGCTGGTCCATAGCGCGACCACCAACTACGCCCAGGCGGTTGCCAGCGCGACTAACAGCGACCCCACGCAGCGGCTGATTTATGTCAACACCACCCCGCCCTCGGGCGGCGGCGCGATTGAACTGCTGGTCCCCGCCGGCGGCTGGGTCATGTACGGCTATCAGTGGCCGGAGCCGAGCCGCGGCAACGCTCTCACCAATGCCATTATCTTCCGGCAGGGTGGCGCGGTGGCGCCCACCGTGCTGGTGTATCGGCACGACGGAACCAATGGTGATCCCAACTTTAACCCCATCTATCCTTTCAAGATGCGCGGCAGCTTCGATCCCAATGGCAATGTCATTCTTGCTCCGGGCGAAGGCCATGTCTCAACCATCACCAATGCCTACGGCGTCCAAACGCTCTCCAACAGCTACGCCATAGAGATTCCCGTCCTGACCAATGCGCCGTTTGACCTCGATCTCTTCTGCGATGCCTCGGCCACCAACATCCTGGTCAAAATGGATGGCGGCCTGGATTTGAACAGCCAGATGGGCCTCGGACCGACCACCGGTTTCGACCGGCGCGACAACCAGCCGGGCTACGTCAGCGATGTGTGGCTCGGCTATGAGCAGGCCGCCCAACAGTCCCGCTATGGACCGGAGAAATTTGGCGCGGTGAACATTTCCCGGGATAATATCGTCTCCCTAGGCGCCGAGACTTACTACTACACCGTCGGAACCACTAACTACACCGTGATTGATGGCTCGGGCAACGGCACGAACATTTACACGGATACCGCCACCTGGGTCTATCACGATCCGACCGCGACCAACACTGTTGCCGGCTACGGCACGGCCACCCAGCGCGTCCCTTACAACCCCAACGCCTGGCAATCCGCGGACATCTGGGTCAAGTCCGGCTATCAGTTCCAGATTGACACTTGCTACATCTATTACACCACTGACGGCAGCAACCCCGAAGGGGCGTTTGGCGTCGGCAAAGGCACGACTCAGGTGGTTGAGGCGTGGTGGATTGCCCATGATAGCGCGGACGGCACGATTGACTGGTGGAAAGGCACGATTCCGGGCCTCCCCGCCAACACGCAGGTCCGCTACAAAGTCGCTCTGTTCCTCGGCGGGTATCCTCAGAACACCATCGGCACGATTTCGGACGCGGACGAGTCCAAGCTTTACGGCCTGACGCAGTTCGGCATCACCAATTTCAATCCCACGACCGCGACCGTGTGGCTGCATAACGACCTCAACACGAACAATACCGCCACCGGCCTGAGCAGCGGGTTTCACATCGTGCGGTCGCGTTGTTTCCTGCCCCGGAGCGGCAAATCCGGCGTCTATAACACTTTCCTCCAAACCTTCTATTACGCCGCCCAGTTGCCGGCCGGGGTCATTGCGTATCCCACCACCGACGGCAGCGCCATCACCGGCAGCAGTTACACCGTTGTCGTGTGCGCGGACAGCTCGGTGACCGAAGTGGATTACTGCATTACCGACACCAATGGCCAAACCTGCGGCGTCGCAGCCGCCGCCTCGCCGGATCCTACGCTGAGCCAGCAATACACTAACTATCCGCAGCAGTACCGGTTCACCTACAACCCCGTCGCCAGCAGCGGGACCGCGACCATCACCGTCCAGCTCAAGGACTTGTCCACGAGTGCTTATACCAACCACTTCACGACGCTGACCCGCACCGTCCAGGCGGAGGCCCCGGTCAGCGTCCTCCAAATCGCAAGCCCGCCAACCGACGGCGCCGTGCTGATCCTCAGCTTGAATGAGACTTACACCATCCAGACCTGCTTCACACCCACGTTAACCACCAACGATGCGGACCTCTTCAGCATTTACATTAATGGGCTTCTTCAGCCGCAGTCGGGCTACATCTTGCGCCCTCCCGGCTCGGTGGCGGGGTGTCCCGGGATGCGCAATCTGCTTTACATCTGGACGAACGCGATCTCCGAAACCAATGTTATCCAGGTCGTTTACACCAACGGTGTCACGCTGAGTGCTACGCGCACGGTGGCCGTGGCTCGCATCGGCGATCCGACGGACTCCGACGGCGATGGCGTGCCGAACTGGATGAAAATCTTAGCGGGCACCAGCCTCTACGACCCCAATTCCTTTTTGCGCATTACCAGCCTGGTGTCCGGCAACCCGGTCGAGGTCACTTGGTCCAGCGTGCCCAATATAACTTATCAGGTGCTCGCCACCACCAATTTCGATTATCCCATGGCGCCGATTCCCGGGGCCGTCGTCACCGGCGATCCCAGCAACACCGTTACCCGCTGGTTCGACGTCGCGCCCGACGCCACGAACAGGTTCTACCGCATTCAAGTCCTCGTGCCGTGAGTTGGCCCCGATTTGAATGCGTGACCTGACTCAGCCGGCCTGAACCACTTATGAAACGCCACCCCAACCTGATCCTCCTTGTCTGCCTGGCGCTCTGCCTGGGCGGCGTCCACCAGTGTTTGGGCGTCCTCGCCAATGCCTGGCACATTCCGGACGGCGACGCCAACTTTGGCGGACTGAACATGCGCAGCCCTGAATTTGAAATCGGCACCACCACGACCGTCACGGTTTGGTCCGGCGTTTGGAAGTGGAGCAACGGCGGGAGCACGCTGCTCTGCAATCAGACCGGCGGCTGGGTGTTTTACAAGGGCGCGACGCAGAGTTCGTGGAGCAGCAATGCGCTCACCTGGCAGACGAATTTTCAATACACCACGGGAAACCAGTATTGGAGCGCGTCATTTAATACCACGAATTTCGGCACCGATGACGTCATACAATATTATTTGCTGCTGACCCTCGACGGGACCGGAACCAGTGGCGCCACCAACACTTGCCTTTATGCCGGTGGCGACTACGGCAGCTTGACCACCGGCAATCAAAGTGTCGCCGCCGCATCACCGTTCACCATTCGCAACCGGCCCGCGTGGTTGTTCCATGACGGCAACCGGGTTGTCACGGCCAACGCCAACGGGACTAATTCGACCGTTAGTTTCTGGATCCAAATTGGTTACCAGTCCAAGGACGCCAGCATTCGCTGGGCGAGCAATGGCTGCATCTATTTCACCACCGACGGCTCGACGCCGGCCGGTTCGCTCGGCGTCGGCAGCGGCATCACGCAAGTCATGCCGTTGAACTACGACCACGAGCAGGATAATTTCAGTATCGCCGGCAACGCCATGTGGTGGGTGGGCACGGTGACGAACATTCCGAATTACACCGCCATCAACTATAAAATCGGCGTCTGGAACAGCGCCAACAACGAGGAAAAGTTTGCGGATTACAACGCCGCCACGCCCAACACCATTTTCAATTTTTCCATCGGCGCCACCACCGGCACCAACGGCGTCCCGGTGCTCACCGTGGACGGCATGAACGCCGAATACACCACCGAACATCTGTTTGTGAACGAAGTGGCGGGCGACTCGATTCCCGTCACCGTTGTGTTTTCGCCCAACACCAACAACGTCGTCGAGGCTGATGTCTATTCCGACTTGAATCGCCGCAGTTTTGTCACGACCCTCACGGTGGACGCCAACGGCAACCCGACCGAGGAAGGCCTCTACCCGCCGAACGGGAACACCATCGCCACGGGCGACGACACCCATTATTACAAAGCTTACCCAATGACCTACATTGGCGGCGGCCAGTATTCGCTGACGCTCAACGCGACGAACTGCGGCGCGTATCGCGTGACGGCGCGCTACCGGCTTTTGGGCAACACCAACTGGTTTTGGTATGGGCTGCGGGATCATTGCATCGTCGTGACGCCGACCCGGGCGCGCAACATGACGATGTATGAGTTGAACGCGATGAACATTGATTCGCAAGGCACGAACGAGAGCGACCGCAGCACGTTCACGGATTTATACAACGGTCCCGGCTCGCGGCCTTACGACCCGGTCACAAACCGGTTCAATTTGCAATACGTCCAAAACCTCGGCGTGAACTGGCTCTGGCTCCAGCCGATTCATCCGATTGGCATCGAGAACCGGCAGATCAATCCGAACACCGGCCAGCCTTACGCCGTCGGCAGTCCGTATTCGATCAAAAACTTCTTCCAGATCAATCCGCTGTTGAGCAAAGCCAACACGCGCGCCGCAGGGATGCAGGAGTTCACCAACTTCGTCGCCGCCGCCAACGCCGCCGGCATCAACGTGATGCTGGACGAACCGTTCAGCGACTCCGCCTGGGATTGCGAGTTGGACAGCCTCGGCACCAATCTGTTCGCGCCCACCGGCCAGCCCTCCGACCTCATTGTCAACGACCAGCCGCTGTTTTATTCCCGCACCAACGAATACGACCAGCGCGCCACCAGCCCGGCGTTGCAGACGGTGGCGCCGGACCGTTACGACTTCGGCAAATGGACGGACGTGTCCCACATTTATTCCGGCCGTTACGCCGCCCTGGTGCCCAATGCCTCGCAGTCCGGCAATTATTTGAGCGAGGCCGACTGGTTCGATTACTCCATCGGCAGCGAAAGCGGCACCGGCAACGGCAACGGCCATTTCGACCCGGTCACGCAAAACGTCTGGCGCTATTTCGCCGACTGTCTCCTTTATTGGCTCGACCAGACCGGCTGTCCGAGCAACACGCCGCCCAACCTGACGGCCAGCCGGGGCATCGGCGGCCTGCGCGCGGATTTCGGGCAAGGGCTGGCGCCGCAATGCTGGGAATACATCATCAACAAGGTCCGCTGCCGGAAATGGGACTTCGTCTTCATGACCGAGTCGCTCGACGGTGGCAATGTGACCTACCGTTCCAATCGCCACTTCGACGTGCTGAACGAAAACCTCATCTTCGACCTGCAAAACGCCGCCACCGCGAGTGATTATCGCAACGACTTCGACGCGCGACGCACGGCTTACGGCCAGTCGGTGATTCTGCTCAACAATGATTCCCACGATGAGGAAAGCTATGCCGACCCCTTCGAGGCCCTCATCCGCTACATGGCTTGCAGCGCCATTGACGGCGCCCCCATGATCTTCTATGGCGAAGAATTGGGCATCTCCACTACCTTTGGCTTCGACAGCTACCAGTTGAACTTCGGCAAGACGATTCCCCAGTTCATGGACTACAACTCCCTCCAGCCTATCTTCTCCCCCGCCAACCGCAACTTCGGCCTCGACCAGCTCTGGCCCGTCTATGCCGCCCTCAACCAGGCCCGCTCTTTCAGCGCCGCTCTCCGCAATTGCAACCGCTATTACCTCAACCAGATCGGCAGCGAAATCTCCCAGCCCAGCATCTTCTCCGTCGCCAAATACGTCCAGCCCAACGGCTCCCCCAACTTCTACGACGTGGTCTTCGCCTTCGCCAACCTCGACCGCAATGACTCGCAGGTGGGCAGTTTCGACGTCAACATCACGCAAAACGGAACCAACCTCTTTGGCATCAAACCGGGCCGCGCCTACAACGTCAGAAACATCGCCGCTTATACCGCCATTGATCCCAACCGCCGCAATTACTGGCTCTGGGGCGCGGGCGGCATCGCCGGCAGCAACGTCCTGGCCAACGGCGTCTATGTCGCCCTCAACCCCGTCCCCACCTCCAACAGCGCCTGGACCAATGCCCCCTTCGAGGCCCAGTACCTCAAGCTCTATGATGTCACCCCCCCGGCCGCCCCGGCGGCCCCCTCCGCTCCCAAAGCCTACGCCCTCGGCGCCAGCGCCACCTTCAGTTGGACCCCCCTGGTTGACCCGGACGGCGGCATCTCCGCCTACCATATCCAAGTGGGCACCTCCCCCGGCGCCTCAAACGTCTTCGACACCACCCTCGCCGGCACCACCGTTGCCGCCACCAACACTTACGGCCAGACCCTTTACGCCCGCGTCAGCGCCATCAACAACGCCGGCATCGAAGGCCCCTTCAGCCCCAGCAGCGCCGGCACGATCCTGCTCGACCCTGGCTCCATTCGCCTGACCGCCTCGTTCGCTGCGACTTCCCTCACTCTGAGCTGGCCCGCAAACCTCAACACCAATTTCACCGCCTTGTACACCACGACCAATCTGACGCCCCCAGCCAACTGGCAGCCGGTGCCCGACGCTCCGTTCCTTGGCAACCAGCAATGGCTGTTCACTGCGCCCACCACCAACGGCCCGGCCCGCTTCTACCGCCTCCAACTCAACTGACTCTGACCTTCCGGGAGGGCGAGCGTCCCCGCGAGCCGCAACTCCCGCCCTTACCACCTGCAACTCAACCGACACCGGCGTTTCGGGAGGGCGATTGGGATTCGGACTGATTCACCCACTGGGTGAGGGGGCTGTAGCCTGAATTGTCTTTGCCGTTGCGTGAGGTTCAACTGCGGAATCCAAGATTAACCCGTTTGGCAGGCACGAACCCACACACTTGATCTGTTCGCCAAAAGCCCGGTTGCCCTGGCAACGCGAAGACCGCGCACCCGGGCTTCGGCGCGGGCAGCGGCGGCCATTCCGGGCGCTGCATGGAAAAGTACGCTCTGCCCGAGTTCGTCTGTGTGGTTTGAGCGCGGGCGCTGCAAATGCCCGCCGCTCCCGCAGCAACCAGAATCAGGACCAAACCCTTGGTCCTGAGCCGCCGAGCGGCCCAGATTGCCGCAATCCCCAACAGAACCAGCAAACTGGACGCCGGCTCCGGGACGAGAACCCCCTCCCGGAACCACAGATCGTAACCATCGGGATCAGGCGCGCCGTCGAAAAAGGACGTTCCGCCTGGATAGTTATATAAACCACCAATTATATAACAAGTGCTGTCACCAGACTGGAGGACCGGTTGCAAGTAATAAGTTGTTCCCGGTGTCACCGCCACAGATGTCGCAAAGAAGAAATTGGTGATGCCGAAATAAAAACCGTATGGCATGAAAACCGGGGCCGTTGAATCCAGCACCGTTCCGCTGATCGAACCTGCCAGCAGATTCACATACAGTGTGGCTCCCACACCACCCCCAGCATAGTCATCCAAAAACTCAAACTGGACGAACCCGACGGAGGCAAGGGCCGGCGTAAAGGACATGCCTTCAGGCTGCGCCTGAAGTACGAAACCGGCGCTGATGTCCCGGTTGGTCGCCGATTGCTGGTCGTAGATCAGGGTGCCCTGGCCGTGAGCGGCCAGCGCTGACAACATGAGCGCGGTTTGGAGGGCAAACAGATATGTTTTCATAAGGTGAGTCAGTTTCATAAGCTTGGTTGTTTGGGCCGCCGTCAGCTTGGCTTGTGAGCGGCACCTTTCATAAGGACGGTTATCAGCCCAAATCGCTATGGCAGGCAAGCTAAATCCACCTGATAATTCCAAGTAAATGAATTGGCGTGAAAACCCTCTCGTGCACGAAATCCCCAAGAGCAAAGCTCCCACAGCCGGGCGGCGGCGGGAGACCACCAGCGCCGACCGCGCATCTTCATCATGGTTGTTGCCTCAAGACACGGTACACGAGGAAAAGTTCATCCCCCTGCCGCCGCGCGGACTGGAGTTCCAGTTGGGTTGCCCGCGCCAGGCTGCCTGCGCCCAGGCCGTCAGCAATCGTCGGCGCGGCGCGTCCGCCGAAAATCTTCGGGCAGACGGTCAGGCGCAGTTCGTTCACCAGGCCGGCGCGGAACAAGGCGTCATTGAGTTCGGCGCCGCCTTCGCAGAGGAGCCGTTTGATGCCCCACTTCTTGCGCAGCCAGCGCAGCGCGCGGGGAAAGTTGATCTCTTTCGCGCCGCAAATCCTGACTTCCGCCGCGAGCGCACGCAGCTTCTTCAACCGGCCCGAGGTCGCGCGCCGGGTCGTGAGAATGATGATGGGAGAGAACCGGCGCCGGAAGATTTCGGCCCCGGGATTGACGGTGCCGGAGCGGCTCACGATGACGCGCAAGTTGAACTCGGCCAGACCGCGGCGCAAACGGAGGCGGCGGTATTTCGCCGGCCCCGGCCCCATGTTGATCGGGTTCAGGTCCGCCGTGCGGGCGCCCGCCATCACGGCATCTGCCGTCGCGCGGAGTTGGAGCAAGTGTTCCCGGTCGCGCCGGCTGCCGAAGGAGGAGACGGCGCGATTGGCGGTGGCGATCTTCCCATCCGCCGTCATCGCCATGTTGACCAGCAGGAACGGCAGGGGGGGTGATGGTGGATGGCTGATGGTTGATCTCTTCATAGAATGAGCATCGCATCACCGTAGCTAAAGAAGCGATAGCGCTCGCGGATGGCCGCGGCGTAGGCGGACAGAATCAAATCGCGCCCCCGGGTGTCGTTGGGCGCGGCGAAGGCGCTGACGAGCATCAAGAGGGTGGAGCGGGGCAGGTGAAAATTGGTCAGGAGCGCGTCCACAATTTTGAAATCGCAGGGGGGATAAATGAAAAGACGCGTGCGGCCCGACCCGGCGGAGACAGTGACTGGTAACGGGTGATTGGTGACTAGTGACTGGGGACTGGGGACTGGGGACTGGGGATCGGGTCGAGCGGCGAGGGTTTCCAGCACGCGGAGGGTGGTGGTGCCGACGGCGATCACCCGGCGGCCCGCGCGCTTGGCGTCGTTGACGGCACGGGCGGTTTCCTCGCTCAACTCGTAACGCTCTTCGTGCAGGGTGTGCGCCGCGATGGTTTCCGCCTTCACCGGCGCAAACGTTCCCAGCCCGACGTGCAGCGTCAGAAAGCCAACCTGCGCGCCGCGCGCGGCAATTTCGGCCAGCAGCGATTCGGTGAAATGCAACCCGGCGGTCGGGGCCGCGACCGAGCCGGCGGGCCGCGCGAAAACGGTCTGGTATCGCTCGCGGTCCTGCTCCATGCGGCTCTGGTCGGCGCGCACGATATAAGGCGGCAGCGGGACTTCGCCCAGCGCGTCGAGCAGGCTGGCGATGTTGGGCGCGCCTGCGAAGCGCAACCGCCGATGGCCTTCGTCATTTTTGTCAAGCACCGTCGCGCGCGCGCCGCTCAGTTGGCCGCGCGTGTCCCGGAGAAGGACCTGCGTTCCGGCGCGCGCCCGTTTGCCGGGGCGCAGCATGGCCCACCAATCGTTGATGGCATTCTCCTCGAGCAGCAGAATCTCAAACTGCCCGCCGGTGCGCGCGTTGACGCCGCGGAGGCGGGCCGGGACCACGCGCGAGTTGTTGAGGACCAGCAGATCGCCGGGCTGCAAATACTCCAAGAGGTCGCGAAACCGGCGATGCTCAACCTGGCCGGAGCGGCGATGCAAAACCAGCAGCCGAGACTGGTCGCGCTGAGGCGCGGGGACCTGCGCGATCAGCCCCGGCGGCAGCTCATAATCGAAATCCGCGGTTCGCATCCGCCACAGCATTATGCCAATGCGCAAGGGTGACAAGGGTGCAAGTCCAACCTCTGGGTGAAAAACCCTCGTTTTCCCGGTTCCGCTGCGGTCGAAACAAGGTGCGCACCAGCGACTCGGCACTGGTCGCGATTCAGGCATTTGGGTGGAAGAACGGCATTGTGCCCAATGTTTTCAAGGGTTTAGCCAGCTTAGGCGGTGTCCTCTGGGGGGTGCACAAGTTGTGAATAACTTTTTTCACAAATCATGTGGAAAACTGTTGACGGGGTGGGGAGTAATGGGTCAAAGTGGGGCGAAGTGGGACAGTTGGGGTTAGGCTGTTCCGCTGTGAATAAGAATGGAACTGAATGAGACAACTGAGCCGACGTGCTACAACGACCTCTATCGGCATGGGGTTGACGAGAAGCGGCGTGTCCAGATTCCGGCGAAGTGGCGACCAGCCAAGCCGGGCGCGGAACTGACCCTGGTTGTTTGGCTCAAGGCGAAGGAAGGTCCGTGTCTTCGCGTGTTGCCGCCCCAGCAGTTGGCGAAGTTGATGCGGGACATTGATGCGATGCCGAACAGCGACTCGAACAAGGTCGTGCTGAAGCGGTTCATCGGCAGTGGATCGGTCCAGGTAGCGCTCGACAAAGCCGGGCGGATTTGCCTGCCGGAAAAAATGGCGAGGGATGCGGGGATCGGCGCGGAGGCGGTGCTGGTCGGGTTGCTCGACCGGTTTGAGATTTGGAGCCCCGAACGTTACGAGAATGTCAAGGCGTCGGACGCAATCATGGCGCAGGAAGCGTTCAAACTGATGGAATGATTTATGATTCTGCTGCGATTACTGACCACTGGCAAAAGTCTGGTGGGCGTGCGCGACGCGGAGAGCCGGTACCGGCTGCCTAGCCAAAGATTGTTGCCCCAATTCGGCCCGGTGCGAAATCCATTCGGCAGCGGAGCAAAGGCCGAACTAGCGCAAACGGAAGCGCGCCCGCCGGAGGATCACGGCGGAAACGGCACGCCCGCAGCGAGGCCCAGCCTGCCGGGTCCGGGAGGAGAGCCGGCGGCAGTGCTCCAGCCAGACGCGGAGCATTGTGCGGCGCCGGCGAAGTTTGACGCCCGCAATCTTGCCGGGGCCCTTTGGCGGAGGGCAACTGCGCTCCTGAGCGGGTGGCAGGCGAAATTGTGCGGCCTGCTTGCGCTTTCGGGTCGCCAGGCGGCCCAACCGGCCATCCCGCGGTTCCCGAAGCCGCCGGTGCAAGGGGAATTGTCCCTGGACCGGATCAAAGTGGTGCGAAACGATTTAAGCGACGCGGACCTGGAGGTGGTTCCAGCCAAACCGCCGGCGGCGCCAGTGGCCACCGCGCCGGCTCCGCGAGCGGTCGAAAAAGCCGAGGGGGCCAAAAGCGCATGGGGGCGCGTAACGACCCGGATTTGGGGCGGAGGCAAAACGCCATCTGACGAGGACCGATGAGGGGTGCCAGAATTCACGCACAGACCCGTGATGATGGCGGAAGCGCTGGCCGCGCTGAGGCCGCAGCGCGGCGGCCGGTACGCGGACGGCACGGTCGGTGGGGCTGGACACGCGGCAGCCATATTGGCGGCGAGTTCGCCGACCGGATGGTTGTATGGGTGCGATCGCGATGGCGCGGCCGTTGAGGCGGCGGAACCGAAGCTGGCGAAATTCTCCGGCCGGTTCGAAATCCGCCAGGGCAATTTTGCGGAATTGGCGGACTGGGTGCCGCCGGGCAGTTGTGACGGGGTACTGCTGGATTTAGGCGTCAGTTCGCCGCAACTGGACGAGGCCGGGCGCGGCTTCAGCTTTCAGCAGGATGGCCCGCTGGACATGCGGATGGACCGGCGACAAGGGTTGACGGCGACCCGCCTGCTGAATGAGGCGACGGCGGAAGAGCTGGCGAGGATTTTTTGGGAACTGGGCGGCGAGCGCGATGGTCGGCGGTT
This sequence comes from Verrucomicrobiota bacterium, assembly GCA_050011195.1. Lineage (GTDB taxonomy): Bacteria > Verrucomicrobiota > Verrucomicrobiia > Limisphaerales > UBA8199 > PALSA-1440. Next base: position 63,601 of record JBEKJO010000007.1, read on the forward strand.
TGCGCGAGCGATCGTGCAGGAACGCGAACACCGCCGGTTTGAGACGACGCGGCAACTGGCGGAGCTGATCGGGCGTTTGGCGCCGCGCCGCGGCAGGAAGACGCATCCGGCGACCAAGGCATTTCAGGCCGTCCGGATGGCAGTGAATGATGAGATTGGTTCTTTGCAACAGGGCCTGGCGGGAGCGCTGAAGATTCTGAAGCCCGGCGGACGATTGGTGGTGATCACCTTTCATTCGCTGGAAGATCAAATCGTGAAGGATTTCGGGCGCGCGCGGGCGCGGGATTACACATTCACTGGAGGAATGGATGTTCCGGAGTTGCGCAAACCGCGCGCGCCTGAGTTGAAGTGGTTGCAGCGCAAAGCGCTCCGGCCCGCCGCGGCGGAAGTGGCGGCAAACCCGCGCAGCCGCAGCGCGCAGATGCGGGTGATGGAGAAGCTGGGTGATGGGTAATGGGTGAGGCGTGATTGGTTATGAAGAATAAGTGAGAATCTCAGGATGATATGGCGCGAAATCGAAAATATGAGTCGCCGGCAAATCGGTTTGGGCCGGCGCTGAAGGCGTTTCTGCTGTGTCTGCTGATTGGCGGGTCGGGGGTCGGTTATGTCTGGCAGAAAGACCAGATTGCCCAACTTGGCCAGCAGATCAGGAAGCGCGAGCTGCGCCTGGCCGACCTGGAGAACCAAAGCGAGAAGCTGAGAAAGCAATTGGCGACGATGCGTTCGCCGCGTTTCCTGGAAAGGCGCATTCAGGAATTGGGCCTGGGCCTGGGGCCGCCCCAGCAAACGCAAGTGTGGCGACTGGCCGAGCCGGCGCGCGATTTGCCCCGGCCGGAGCGCGACCGGCAATACGCCGCACCGCGCGAGACAGCAGCGGCGCCGAAGGGTTAAACGAGAATTTTGCCGCCGCCCGTGACGCCATCGGATGAGGAACCGATCGCCGCGGGCGGCCGGCGAACTTGACGCAAGAAACATAGCGAAACCGAAATGAACTGAAAAGCAATTTGCCGCCGCCCGTGACGCCGTCGGATGAGGAACCGATCGCCGCGGGCGGCCGGTGACTTTCAAGAAACCAGATAAGTCAATCAAGCTGGACGGGTTGGACGGGTTAATATGGCGAAACAACTGCAATATCGAAGGTTGGTGCTGCTGGCGCTGCTGCTGGGCGCGGCCTTTGCCGGGCTGGGTTACCGGCTCGTTGATCTGCAGGTGCTGCGCTACGAAGAACTGAGCGCCCGGGCGCGGCATAATACGCGTCGGGAATTCCTGCTGGAACCGCGCCGGGGCGACATTCTCGATGCGAAAGGCAACCTGCTGGCGACCAGTGTTTTTGTGAAAACCGTTTGCGCCGATCCGGCGCTGATCGGCAAGCGCCAGGCGGAGGTGGCCCGCGCCGTGGCGCCTTTGCTGCAAGTCAGCGAAAGCGAGCTGCTTCAGCGATTGACACCGCGCCTGACGCGAAACGCAAATGGCGCAATCATCACCAACCACTACGTCGTGCTTAAGCGCAAAGTCCAGGTTGAGACCTGGCAAAAGATCCAGATGGCGATGACCAATCTCTCGTTCGGGCTGGATGAGAAGAAATTGCCCCGGCCCGAACGAGAATTTTACCGCGACCTCCGACGCGGGGCGGTCTATGTCGAGAAGCTGGACGACCAATTACGGGTATATCCGAACCAAGCCCTGGCGGCGCACGTTTTGGGCTATGTCGGCATGGACGAGCACGAACTCGACGGCCGCCGGCTGCTGCAGACTTCGGGCAAAGACGGCATCGAGCGGAGTTTCGACTCCAAACTGGCCGGCGTGCGCGGCTGGCGGGTGACGGAAACAGACCGGCCGGGGCGGGAACTGGTTCCTATGCGGGAACAGGATGTGGAGCCGCGTGACGGTTTGAACGTGGTCCTGACCATCGATTCAGTGGTGCAGCACATTGTCGAATCCGCGCTGGCTGAAGCATTGGAGAAACACTCGCCCCTGAGCATTTCAGGAATCGTGGTGCGTCCACGCACCGGGGAGATTCTGGCCCTGGCAACGCTGCCGAACTTTGATCCGAACAATCCGGGCGCGGCACCGGCGGACGCGCGGCGCAACCGGGTAATCGCCGACGTGGCGGAGCCGGGCTCGACGTTCAAAATAGTCGTGATTTCCGGCGCGCTCAACGACGGGGTCGCGCAGTTGAGCGACACCTTTGACTGCGAGCACGGTCAGTTTCATTTCGCGGGCCATGTGCTCCACGACCACGAATCCTACGGTGTGCTTTCGGTGGAAAACATCATCACCAAGTCCTCGAACATCGGCGCCGCAAAGGTCGGCATTAAAATGGGCGAGAGCCGGCTCTACGACTACATCCACAACTACGGCTTCGGAACGCGGACGGGGCTGCCGCTCCAAGGGGAGATCAGCGGAATCGTTTATCCGGTAAAGAAGTGGAGCAAAGTGTCGATCGCCCAAATTCCGATGGGCCAGGGCATCGCGGTGACGAGCCTGCAAATGATGATGGCGATGTGCGCCATCGCTAACAAAGGGGTGCTGATGCAGCCGATGCTCGTGGACCGGCTGGAGGACCGCGACCACGTCGTGGTGGCCAAGTATTCTCCGCAGCGCGCGCGGCACGTGATCAGCGCAGCGGCGGCGGAGCAGATGGTTGCCGCGCTCAAGACCGTGGTCTCGCCGGAAGGCACTGCGCCCAAAGCCGCGCTGGCGCATTACACTGTGGCCGGCAAGACCGGAACGGCGCAGAAATCCGGCGGCCCCGAGGGCTACCTCAAGGGCAAGTACTTCGCCTCTTTCATCGGCTTTTTCCCGGCGGACAATCCCGAGCTTTGCATTTCCGTGGTGATGGATGAGCCGAAACAAGGCTATTACGGCGGACAAATCGCTGCCCCGGTGTTCAAACAAATTGCCGAGGCGGCGGCCAATTACCTGAATATTCGGCCGGAAGACGGCGAGGCGGCGCCGGTGCCGACGGCCGTGGCCCCACCCCTGGATAACCGCACTTTGAAAACCGCAGCCGCACGCTCGCAGTGAAGACAACCCAACCATGAAAGGCTAACATGAATTCGCTACCATTCATTTCCCACCATCTCTTTGTGGCGGCCATTGCCAACGAGGGCCGCGCGCACCCGAAGCCAACGCGGCACGAAAGGCCGTCTGTCGGGCCGGCCGATTCAGCGAGCGGCATTGCGTTGGAAGTGATGGATGGTTGGAAACCGTTGCCCGCCGACACGGCCCGCCCGTTGCGGGTCTCTGTCGCCCAGGCACGAAATTGACTTGGCTGGCGCCGAAGGCCGCCGGAAGATGGGATTGAGGGTTTGGATGGAAGCTCGCTCATTAACATTTATCGCCACCGCCTGCGCCGGCGAACAATTAAGTGGTTCGCCGGAAACGCGCGTCCACCGTGTGTGCACGGATTCGCGCCGGGCGCAGGCGGGCGACTTGTTCTTTGCTTTGCCGGGCGGGCGGTTCGATGGGCACGATTTTCTGCGGCAAGCCGCCGAGAAAGGGGCGGGCGCGGTGGTAGTTGAGCGCAAGCGGGTGCCGGCGGCCTGGAGCGGTTGCGCGATGATCGCCGTCGAGAACACGCGGAAAGCCCTCGGCCGATTGGCCTCGACGTATCGAGAAGATTTTGCGCTGCCGCTGGTGGCGGTCGGCGGTTCAAACGGCAAGACGACCACCAAGGAACTGGTAGCGTCGGTGCTGCGGCAAAAGGTCGCCACGCTCTGGAACGAAGCCAGTTTCAACAACGATATCGGCGTGCCGTTGACGTTGTTGCGGCTGGAGAAATCGCATCAGGCGGCGGTGCTCGAAGCAGGCACCAACCATCCGGGCGAACTGGCGCCGCTGCTGCAGATGATTCGGCCAAACTACGGTGTCATCACCTGCATCGGCCGCGAGCATTTGGAGTTTTTCGGCGACGTGGCGGGCGTGGCCCGGGAGGAAGGGTGGCTGGCCGAGTTGCTGCCGGCGGACGGCAAGCTCTTTGTGAACGGAGACGATGAATGGACGGGTTGCATGGTGGAGCGCGCGCGCGCTGCGGTGGTGCGGGTGGGATTTGCGGCCAGCAACGACTGGCGCGCGCGGGGCCTGCGTCTCGACAAGCAGGGCGTGAGGTTCCAGGCGGATGGGCCGAAAGCCGATTTTGCGGGTGAGTATCGGATCCATTTGCTGGGCCGCCACCAGGTGGTGAACGCGCTGTTCGCCATAGCCATCGGGATGGAGCTGGGCTTGAGCCGCGAGGAAGTCGCTCGGGGTCTGGCCCAATGCGGACCGCCGAAGATGCGGCTCGAACTGTGGGAACACGGCGGCGTGCGCGTGCTCGACGACGCCTACAACGCGAACGCGGATTCGGTGGTGGCGGCGCTGCAAACACTGCAAGATCTGCCCTGCAAAGGCCGACGGGTGGCCGTGCTGGGGGACATGGCTGAGTTGGGAGCCCACAGCGAGGCGGCGCACGAAGAGATCGGCCGGCGGGCAGCGGAGCTCGGCGTCGGCCAGTTGTTCGCCGTCGGGAAAATGGCGCCAATAATGGCGCGCGGCGCGCGGGGCGCCGGGTTGAACCGGGTCTTTGAATTTGCGGACGTGGAAACCGCAGCCGCGGCGGTGAAGAGCTTTGTTAAGAGCGGCGACGTGGTGCTGTTGAAGGCCTCGCGGACCACGCGGCTGGAACGGATCGGGGAAATGTTACGAGCCGGAGAGGCCGGACGAAGAGACTGAATGTTTTATTATTTGAGCCAATATTTGCTGGCGTGGTCGGCGGGGACCGAGTGGGCCGACCGTTTATCCGCGTTGCGGCTCTTTCGGTACATCACCTTTCGCAGCGCCGGGGCAGCCTTGACGGCGCTGGTCTTGAGCTGGTGGCTGGGACCGAAAGTGATTGCCTGGCTGAAGCAGTTGAAATTCGGCCAGGAGTACGCGGACAAAGCGGAAGCCGGGGGCGGCATGGCGGCCCGGATCCTGAGCAAGAAAGGCACGCCGACGATGGGGGGCATTTTGATCGTCGTGGCGCTGAACCTCACGACGCTGCTCTGGGCGCAGTGGAACACACTCGTGCAATTGACCTTGCTTTCGGTCGTTGTGCTGACCGGCCTGGGGTTTTATGACGACTACGCCAAGATCAACCAGCAGAGCAGCGGCGGCGCCAGATCGTGCGTCAAGCTCGGCGTGCAAGCCGCGCTGGCGTTGTTCATCGGGCTGTATTTGTGGCACATGCCCTCCACGCGAAAGCTCGTTACGGAGATCATGGTGCCCTTTTACAAGTATCCGATCATGACCGGCGCCGGTGTCGTGGGGCTGGGGCTGACGATCCTGACCATCGTGGGCAGTTCGAATGCGGTGAATTTAACGGATGGCCTCGACGGGCTGGCGATCGGTTGCACGCTAATCGTGTCCTTTGTTTTCTTGGTTCTGACCTATCTGGCGGGGCACAAGACCGCTTCGGCCTATTTGCAGATTCCCCATGTGGTGGGAGCGGGGGAATTGACGGTGTTTTGCGCGGCGATGATTGGCGCCGGGCTGGGCTTCCTTTGGTTCAACTGCCATCCCGCGCAGGTCTTCATGGGCGACACCGGTTCGCTGGCGCTGGGCGGCGCGCTGGGCATCGTTGCGGTTCTGATTCATCAACCGCTGGTGCTCGTGATCGCCGGCGGAGTCTTCGTGATGGAAGCGGTTTCAGTGATTCTTCAAACCTGCTGGTACCGTTACACCAAGCGGCGGTACGGCACCGGCGCGCGCATCTTTTTGATGGCGCCGATCCACCATCATTTCGAGAAGAAAGGCTGGTATGAATCGCAGGTCGTGATGCGATTTTACATTTTGGGGGTGCTCTGTGCGGTGGTGGCGTTGAGCACGTTAAAGATTCGGTAACATGCTGGAACTGGAAAACAAACAGATCCTGGTCATCGGCCTGGGCGGCCGCGGCCAAGCGGCCTGCGAGTTCCTGCGTCGGAGCGGGGCGAAAGTTGTGGGCGTGGACCACGCCAATTCGCACGAGCTGCGGCGCGGCGCTGACCGGCTGCGCCCGCTGGGCATCGAGGTTGCGCTGGGGGTGTCAGCGCCGCCGGAGCGCGAATTCAGCCTGGCGATACTGAGCTCCGCGTTGCCGACCAATACGCCCCTGGTTGAAGCGGTCCTGCGAAACAAGGTGCCGCTCATCAGCGAACTGGAGCTGGGCTTTCAGCAGTCGCAATGTCTGAGTATCGCCGTCGCCGGCACGAACGGCAAAGGCACGACGGCGGAACTGGTCGAACGCGTGCTGCTGCACAACCACCGCAAGACCGTTTTGTCCGGCCACCGGGCGCGACCGGTCTGTTCGGTCATCGAGCAGACGAAAGAGCTGGATTATCTGATCTTGCAGATCGACTCGTTCCAACTGGGCATCACCGAGGTCCTCCGGCCGTCGGTTGCCGTGCTGACGAACCTGGCTCCTGATCATCTGGACCGTTACGGCAGCGTGGAGGCTTGCGTGCGCGCCAACGCCCGCCTGTTCCGCAACCAACAGGCCCTTGATTGGGCCATCGTGCAGAGCGAGGCCCTGAAGCGGCTGCGCGAACTGAACCTGCCCGTGCCGGCCCAGGTGATCACTTTCAGCGCCGAGGACCGAAACGCGGATCTGTACTTGGACCGCGGGCTGCTCCTCAGCCGCATCCCGAACTGGTCCGGACCGTTGCTGGACCTGCAGCACTGCCAGCTTCGCGGGCCGCACAACGCGGAGAACCTTATGGCGGCGCTGGCGGTCAGCCATGTCTTGCGCCTGCCGCTGGAGGCCGTGGCGGACCCGATGAAAACCTACGCTGCCGGACCGCATCGTTTCGAGTTCGTGGCGGAGATTAACGGCGTCCAGTTCATCAACGATTCCAAGGCGACCAACGTGGATGCGTTGCACAAAACCATACGCGCGACGCGCCCGGGGCCGGGCGGCGAACCCAATCTTTGGCTCATTGCGGGCGGAAAGGACAAGGGCCTGGAGTTTTATGATGTTGGTCCGCTGCTGTCGAAGCGTGTCAAGCGCGCGTTCCTCGTCGGCGAGGCCAGCGAGCGAATTCGCGCCGCTTGGGATCTTTTTACTCCTTGCAACGTCGCGAGTTCGTTGCTAGAAGCAGTGGCAGAAGCGGCGAAAAATGCGACTTCAGGCGACGTAGTTTTGCTTGCACCGGCTTGTTCGAGTTGGGATCAGTTTCGAAACCATCAACATCGCGGTGAAGTCTTTTGCCAGGCAGTGAAATCAATAGGTAGGGGTGTCCGCGGCGGCACCCCCAACATAGACGGTAAAACAGTGACAGCGCAGCAGTGAAGCGAAGCGAGAGACATGAGAATTTTGCCCTGGGGTTTTTTGAGGGAAAACCCCGGAGCGAAGCGAACAAATTCAACCAATACCTCAATAAACAGACGCAATAGCGCCATTTGAAAATGAATAACCAAAATCCACTAAATCTACTGGGCTCCGCTATGGAGCAGAAAAACAAGGGTCGTGCCCGCGTAAAGATCGCGGTCTTCTTCGTTCTGGCCGTACATGGCATCGGGCTAATGGCCTTGCTCATGCAGGGCTGCGGGCAATCCAAAGCACCGGTCACACCGACGGAGACCACGGCGAGCAACCCTCCTCCGGCGTTTGTTGAGACGGCCAATCCGCCGGTCACGGGCAGCAATCCTCCGGTTGTGGTCACCGCCCCGGCGCCGGTCGAAACGCCCGCACCGCCGACCGTGCCTGCCGGCGCCACTGAATACACTATCGTCAAAGGGGATAGCTTCAGCACGATTGCCCCGAAGTTTCACCTCTCCGTCAAGGCGATTACCGACGCGAATCCCGGGGTGGAACCGACGAAGCTGCAGATCGGGCAGAAGATTCACATCCCCGTGGCCGCCGCTCCGATCGCGCCGGCGGTGACCGGAACTGCACCCGTTGAAAGCGCCAGTGCGGGTGGCGAACAAACTTACACGGTGAAATCCGGCGATAATCTGACCAAGATTGCCGGGCAGTTCAGCACGACCATCAAGGCCCTGCGCGCGGCGAACGGCTTGAAGACCGACGGCATCAAAGTCGGGCAGAAGCTGAAGATCCCCGCCAAGGCCTCAGCCCCGGTGGCTGTTCCGACTGCACCAGTGGAATCCGCGCCGGCGACTCCGCCGGTTTCGACGCCGACCGCGCCGCCCGGCCGGTAGTGGCCTCTCCGGACGCCGGGTGACCTCAACCCGGCGTCCGGCGCGAATTCCGGCAAATGAAAGTGGCCCTCACCATTCTGGTTTTTTGCGTCGCCGCCCTGCTGGCCGTGGGGATGGTGATGCTTTACAGCTCGAGCATGGCGCAGGTCGGCGCGCATTATCTGGCAATGCAGTTGGTCTGGTGCGTGCTCGGCCTGGCGGCTTGCGTGGTGACGACGATAGTGGATTACCGCCAGCTCAAAAGGATTTGGTGGGTGCCGCTGGGCATCGCCGTGTTGATGCTGGCGTTGGTGTTGAATAAGCACATCGGCGCAAGGATTAATGGGGCGCGGCGCTGGTTCAGCTTTGGCGGCATGCACTTCCAGCCTTCGGAGTTTGCCAAGATCGCGCTGATCATTGCCCTGGCCTGGTACGGTGAACATTTCCAGCGCCAGAGGCCCCTGTGGAAACGAGGAATCCTCATTCCCGGCCTGCTGATCGGATTCACTGTGGGGCTGATCTTTAAAGAGCCGGATGTCGGCAACGCGTTGGTGCTGGCGACGGTGA